>DATEYP010000246.1:0-15822 GCA_035256085.1 Acidiferrobacterales bacterium | reverse complement strand
CAGGTGTTGCTCGCCACGCTCGGCCAGATGACGCGCGCGCCGCTCGCCACCCTGCTCACGCTCACGGTCATCGGCATCACCCTCGCCCTGCCGAGCGGTCTGTTCGTCATGCTCGACAACCTCGAGCGTGTGAGCGCCGGTTGGGATCGCGGCGCGCAGGCGTCGCTGTTTCTCAAACGCAGCGTGACCGAAGCCGGGGCGCGCAAACTGGCCCAGCAAATACGTGCCATGTCAGCGGTGGCCGGTGTCGACTACATCTCGCGCGAGGCGGCACTCGTCGAATTCAGGAAACAATCCGGCTTCGGCACGGCGTTGAACGCCCTCGACAGCAACCCGTTGCCGGCCGTGCTGGTCGTGCGTCTGGCCGTGGCCGACGATCCCGCGGCCGTCGCGCCACTGATGAAAACCCTTGCCGGCCTGCCGGGCGTGGATCTGGCGCAGCTCGATATCGAGTGGCTGCAGCGTCTGACCGCGCTGTTGCGGCTGGCTGAGCGCGCGGTGGCGATGCTGGCCGTGCTGTTGTCCCTGGCCGTCTTGTTGATCATCGGCAACACCATCCGCCTCGCGGTCGTGAACCGCCGGACCGAGATCGAAATCATCCAGCTCGTGGGCGGCACCCCGGGTTTCGTGCGCCGGCCATTCCTCTACAGTGGCCTGCTTCAGGGCATGCTCGGCGGACTGCTCGCCTGGCTGCTGGTGGAGGCCAGCCTGCTGCTGCTCAGCGGACCGGCCCGGGAACTGGCCGGGTTGTACGGCAGCAACTTCGCCCTGACCGGTCTTGGTGCCGATCAGGGGCTGTTTCTGACCCTGGCAGGCGCACTGCTGGGCTGGATCGGCTCGCGGCTGGCGGTGGGCTGGCAGCTGCGCCAGATCGCACTGCGCTAGACATATTTACCCGATAAATCCTTGGTATTTGTGCAGAAAATCTACCGTCTTGTTGATATGGACATCAAGCCCTACCCATTCTGGGTATAGACACTCTTGCCGTCACCCATGTAGCTCTCGTACATGTGCTCGAATAATACTGTGCACTTCTGTTCGTACAGTTCCTTCGAGTAGGCGCGCGGTAACCCCTGGTCGAGGGTATCTTCGATCTGGAGCCGCACCTGGGCCCGTGTGCTGGCACGCTGCCGCCAATCCAGCACCAGCAACGCATTGAGCCGCTCCAGAAGCAGATGGGCCACCTTCTTGACCTCATCACGCTCTTCGGTGGTCAACTCCGGGCTGGGGCGAGTGAGGATATCGAAGATCGTTAATTCCTCTTCCGACATGTGTTCCCGTACATGGCGGGTTTGTTCTTCGGTCAGCACGTTCGACAAGGCCAGCAGTTCGCGGAAGATTTCTTCGATGTTACGGCTTCCGCTGTTATAGCTGTCGATCAGGGCCTGGAACTTCTCAAGATAGTCGGCGCGTGTTCGGTTCAACTGGACCATGCGTTCAAGTTGCGCGCGCACCGCGGCCTTGAGGCGTTCGACGTCCGTATTGGTCGGACGTTTTTTATCGAAACGCTTGGCCAATGCCTCGAAATCAATCTTCGAGAGGTCGATGCGCCCATAATGCGGTGAGGCAGGCTCGTTGAAGGTGTACCCCTCGGCGGCAATCGAGTCATCCAGCAAGGCCTGTATCCCGCTCATGATGTGCGAGATGTCCGGGGGTTCGGTGGTGCTGCGAATGCGTTCGGCGATGGCACGCAAACACGCACAACGCGACGCAAACTCAACCGCGACCGGGTCGGGCTTCACGGCGCGGTAAAGGCTGTTCACCAAGCCTTCTTTTCCCAGAAAGTCCCGGCGCACGGTTTCCGGCGCCATCAACCGGTCCGCCGCTTCGGCGATGGCCCCGGCACGTTTAAAGTTCTCGGTCGGGGTGTTTTCAATGGTGGCAAGCTGTACGCCATGGTTTGTGCAGTACTCGGTCGCGTCCATCACGGACTGCCGGAGTGCCTCGACCAATACCTTTTTGTCCTGCACCGGTGTGACGCCACCACGGCCTTTGCCATAAATCGCAAGCGCCTTTTCCAGCGAGGCGAATACATTCGCGTAGTCCACGATCAACCCGCTGCGCTTGCCCGGAAACACCCGGTTCGCCCGGGCAATGGCCTGCATCAAGCTATGGTTGCGCATCGGCTTGTCGAGGTAGATCGTGGAGCAGCTGGGGGCATCGAAACCCGTCAGCCACATGGCGCACACGAAAACCAGCCGCAGCGGGTCCGCCGGGTCCTTGAACTTTTCGTCCATGGCCTCGTCGTTCATGCGTTTTCGATGCGGCAGAATATCGAGGCCAAGCTGCTTCATTTGCTCAATTTCGTTCTGCCCCGGCGACACCACGACGGCCATGTCCGTGGTGGTCAGTACGTCGAGTCGTTCCTCCAGCTCACGGCGGCGCTCTGCGGCAAGGCCGGCATGGGCGAGCTCTTTTTCAACCCGTAGCCGGTCTTCCTGCCAGTACTTCTGAACCTTGTCGTGCATGCGCAGTGCGGTGGCTTTGTCGATGGACACCACCATGGCCTTGCCCTGGAAACCGCGTCCCAGAAAATTCTGCACAATGTCCTTGGCGATGGACTCCAGCCGATCATCCCGAGTGATGAGGTGGTATTGCCGGCCTAGCTCGCGTTCCAGGCTGATCGAAGCGTCCTCGTCCAGATCCGCCTCTTCGATCAGGGCATAGAGGTCATCGTTGAGATCCGGGTTTACCAGATGCAGTTCCGGCGTCCGGTTCTCGTAGAACAACGGCACCGTCGCCCCATCCTCCACCGATTGCTGGAAGTCATAAATGGATACGTAATCACCGAATACCTCCCGGGTGCGTTCTTCGCTGGCGATAAGCGGAGTGCCGGTAAAGGCCAGAAAGAGTGCGTTGGGAAGTGCCGAGCGCATGTTCAGCGCCAGGGTGTCGTACTGGCTGCGGTGCGCCTCATCGGTCAGCACAATCACATCGCGCCGATCGCACAGCACCGGCATTACACCCCCTCTCCCTCCGGGAGAGGGCCGGGGTGAGGGCGATTCTGGCTGGAACTTGTGGATCAGCGTAAAGACATAGCGGTGGTTCTCGCCGAGCAACTGCCGCAGGTGGGCGCCACTCTGGGCATGGCACTCATCGCCCTCGCTTTCGCTGACGGCAGCACAGGCCTTGAAGGTCTTGGCAATCTGGTCGTCGAGTTCCGTGCGGTCAGTGACGACCACAAACGACCAGTTGCCCGGAACCTTGCGCAGGATCTTCTGCGCGAAAAAAACCATGGAAAAACTCTTGCCCGATCCCTGGGTCTGCCAAAACACACCACCACGACCATGGCCTTCTTTACGCGCAGTAAGTGCGGCGACGATGGCGTTGTTCACGCCGAGAACCTGGTGGTTCTGGCCCAGCACCTTGATCAGACCGGCCTTGTGCTCTGAGAAGAGCGTGAAGTTCTCGACGATATCCAGCAGCCGTGCCGGATCGCAGGTGCCGCGCAGCATCACATCGAGTGACACGCGCCGCGGCTCATCCTCGCGCTCGATGCGCTTCCACTCGAAGAACCGGTCCCAATCCGCAGTGAGCGAACCCACACGACTGTCGGTGCCGTTCGAGGCAATGAGCAGCGCGTTGTACCAAAAGAGCGCCGGGGTGCCGTTCTGCGCATGCTTGTAACTGGTGAGGTTATCGTCGAAGGCCTGCTTGACCGGCACGCCCGGCTTCTTGAGTTCGATGACAACAAGCGGCAACCCGTTTACGAAGCCGATCAAATCCGGCCGGCAGGTGTAGAGCGGACCGGTGATGGTCATCTGGCTCACGAGCAGGAACTCGTTCGCCTGCGGGTTCTCCCAATCCACCACACGCACCCGCTCGGTCTTCTGCCCACCGCGCTCGCGGTCTGGCACCGAGACAGTGATTCCATCACGCAAAAGTTCCCAGACTTCGCGGTTCGCGGCTGCGGCACTCATGGCGGAGCGGTCGCGGGCGATGGTGTCTATTGCCGACGTGATTGCTTCGGGTGGCAGGGTTGCATTTAGGCGTTCCAGAATTTCGCGTAGGCGCGGTAACAGCACGACTTCGCTTTTCGTCTCACGTCCAAGAGTGCCGCCGGGGCCGAAGACCTCTTCCAACACCGATACCGTCGTCCAACCCAACTCCGCAAAGAGTTGAATCGCGGGTTGCTCGACAAGTTGGTCTTCGGAGAAGGCCCGCTTCATCCGGGCGTCTCACTCCGATTCGTCGGAAGAGTAAGAGGCGGGTGATTCTTGTACAGTGGGAAAACTCAAACCGCGCTGCCCGTCATCGCGCAAACCGCTCGGATCAAACCCATCTGCCAATAAAATGGTTCTTGTCCGCAGGATACCTTGCCCGCGCAGGCGATTGCAGTATTTATGCAGCGTCTGGGCATCTTCCGTCAGAATGATGGGGATGGATTCCTTGTCCGCTTGCGCGAGCAGCTTCAGGTCGTCGCGCACAACAGCCCGGTTATCGCCGTCGTCACGTCCAAGCTGCCGCCATAGCTCCGCGGCCCGAATCGCATGGGGGATATTGAAGGGCAAAATCCGGAACTGATTGAGAGGTAAGTCGGTGAGCGGCTGTTTGATCGCAAATTCCGACGCAACGATTACGGAAAGAAACATCGGCACCTGCTGTTCCAGTGCCAAACGATAATACTGCGCGGCAATCGAGTGACGTGGCCGACGCTCATCGACGAGGGAAATCAAGAAACTTGTGTCAACGAGGACCGTCGTGGTCAATGCTTGCCCCCGCGCAGCTCCTCGATCCATGTCGCCGCGTCTTTCACGTCTGCCCAGGCGCGGGTACCGCGCTCAACCATCCGTTTGTATTCGTCTTCATCGTAGGCAGGCGCGTATGGCTCGAATGCCAGGAGCCGTAGTTTCCGCAGCTCTCCGGTATGGAGGTTCTCTTCTGCTGTAACGTGCAACAGCGCGGACCGGTACAGCCAGTTTCGCTCCTCTTTCGCGAGAAGGTCTTGCGTGGATGCAATCGGCAGCGTCACCCCACCTTCCACTTCAAGATGGACATTTGGCTTGGTCTTCCCGCCCAGATCGATGATTCGCCCATGCAGATACTTCTCGACGACGACCCAGGCGTCTTCCGTAACCTTGCGGTAGTTGCTCTGAACATCAACGCGCATGATGATCTCTATTGGACTTTCGCTGACGGTGTAACGCCGCTGAGGGTTCTGCCGGGCCGCTGCCTGCCACCGCTCGACGACGGCCGCCCGTTTCGGGTCGATCTGGTCGAGAGAGTCGGTCTGCTTGAGTTGTTCCAGGTCGTGCCAAAGCGAACCGGCCGCCAACAGCTCCGACGCAACGAGAGTCAGCGACCCCTCCTGAATGGCGATCAGGACCTGCATGGGATCGACATCCCGGCTCGACCCTTTGAGAAAATCGCTTACCTCGGTCTGAAATTGTCCGAGAAGTGCCAACGGCACGCGCAAAGGCCCGATCTCGGCGCCGTCGATCCGGTCGTTGAGCGAGAAACGAAGTTCGTTGGTCGGGTTCACAGCCGATGCTCCCAGATATAGGGTCGGTATATTTCTATTCTAGGCCAATCCCGCCCGCAACGTCAGCCCCTGACAAAAGCCGCGGCAGCAGCAGGTCGCGGGCGCGCCGAAGACCTCTTCCATCACCGACACGGCTGCCCACCCCAGCTCTGCGAAGAGCGAAATCGCTGGCTCTTCGACGAGATGGTCTTCGTTATATGGATGCTGCATGTTGGCTTTTTTAGTAATTATTCATTCACAAAACCTTGTTTTTAACTAATGCATCCAGCTTGGCTTCGAGCGTAGCAACAAGAGAATTCAACACGCCCTCACGGGCTGGAAGAATCGCCGTTTCTGGGTTATTCGCAACAAGCTGTGCAATCGCTCTCTTGTCATCATATTCATGCTGTTCTGGCCAAGGGTTGCCAGTACCACTTGATTTTCCAGCCACAGTCAACCCGTGCCGTATTCTCTTGCTCCATTTTTGTTTTGCATCAAACGGTCGGTGGGTTACGTCCACAGAATATTTTGTTTTGAAATAGTCCATGTAAACGTCTGATGTCAGAAGGTCTTCGAATTCGGCCTCGGGTAGTCCAAGACACTTGGTAAAAGTAGAATTCGCAGGTGATGCAAGTAGCGACTTCTCTGCCTCGGCATAACCTTTACGACCTTCTTCATCGTCATCAATAACCGCGTAGTAGTTGCAAAGCGAGGATTGCAGAAGCGAAAGCGCATAGGGTAATTTCGATGCACCACCAAGTGCATGAAATGCAATGCTCCCCTTCGATAAGGCACTGGCAAGCTTACGCGAACGATGGGCAAGCAAAGCGCGTAACGCTACTTCGTCCTCAGAACCTTCTACAACAATAACGAGAGCGGCATGTTGAAGATTGTCAGATGTTCTTACCCCCAAGACTTCGCGCAACTCTGCCAAGGACTCTGCTGGAGCAACTCTATTTCTAGATACGATAAGGTTGGCTGGAACATTTGCACGGTTAACAAGCAGAGGACAATGGGTTGTAACAATGAGCTGGTTATCCTGGCCCAAGGTATCAAGCACTTCTCGAATCTGGTGAATCGCCTTTGGATGCAGGTGTGACTCCGGCTCTTCGAGTAAAATAATGATGTCCTTGTCTTGGCCAGATTCCTGAAGTGCACCAGTAATTAGGCTAATTGCCACCAAACTCTGTACTCCGTCACCCTTTCTCTCAAGGATGGTTGGTGTCCCATCGTCAATAACAATCTGGCAATTGCGCCCTATTCCACGATGGCGGCCTGACATACTCAGAGAAACATTTTTAACCGTATCGCCAAGGAATGCTGATAAATTGACCTTCAACTTTTCGGCAATCCCTTCAAGAACTGGTTTCTGGAGAGCCTCGATCTTCTGCTGAAGTTCGGTGTAATCCGCATTCTTGTCGAGTTGTCTTATCTCACGTTCCACTAATTCGCTTACCACTTCCAGAGATGACCGCGCCGTCCTAATCGCAGGAATATATGCAAAATCCAGAGTTGCACTGACGAATTGGCAGATAGCATCGGCCTTCTTTGAAAGTGCAGCACCGCCTTTTCCTTGTTTCAGAACCTTGAATAAAGCGAAGTTCGAACCAAACCTTAGCTCGATTGGGAGAACACCATTCAGTTTGCTTTTTGTCGCCTTCTCAAAACTGGCCTGTTCATGCTTAGATAATTGGAAATGTAGTTCGAATATCGATTGCCCGGATGTTGTCGTGTCCTGCTTTCGTACTGGAAAATCTGAAACCCAATCATAGGCCTCACGCATATAGCGCATCCGTAGGCCATCCTTATAAGGAATCGCTCGGCCATCTCGCATAAGAGTAAGGCAGGCGTTAAGCCCCTGAAGCACGTTAGATTTTCCTTCGTTATTCGGTCCCAAAAGTGTCGTGGCTGTCTGCAAGTTACGCAGTTCAGCCTTTGCAATGCTTCGATAGTCCTTAATGGAGAAGTAGTTCAGTTTCATGGCTTAGAGAGTAACCGTGGCAGCAGCATGTCGCGTGTGCGGCGGAGGTTGGTGACTTTCCGTTGTAAGGCGAGAATCTGTTCAGCCATCGGTGCCACCGTCCTTTCGAATTCACGAATGATACCAACAGCTGGGTGCAGAAATTCGATAGTCTTGAAAACACCGCGACTGATTTCCTTGAAAGTTGCACCAGATGCCATGCGCTGAAACGTTGGGACGCTCTCTTTCAGCCAGTGGTACAGAAAGTAGATCGGGGCCCGCTCGTTCGGAAGGCACGTGATGAAGCCTTGGTTTGTGCAGGCTTCGTTAGTGTTGATAGCGATGGCACCGATAGTTGCACGACTCGTGAGCATCACGCTTCGTGCGGGAAACAAGCGCGCGGAGCTTCTGGCAAGGCCGCGCTCGCTAATGCACTCACCGGACTCATCCATGAACATGGTGCCTGCCCTCGTAAGGTCGCTCGGTGCGAACCACTGGATCGTTCCTTCTTCCCAGAAATCGGGCTCTTTGCGCGAAGGTGTCCCGCCACCGGTAATGTCGAACGATTCTGCGACGGTTTTCACCTCCCAGCCTTGAGGGACGGGGCCGAGCGACGAGGCAACGCTGGGAATCTTTTCGTGGCCGGGGAAGCGGAAGTGGACGAACCACTCGCGATAGAGGGCGTGGGCCATTTCTTCCAGAATCCGGATGCGCCGCAGGTTGTTTTCGATCAGGTCATCGTAGGCTGACAAGATACCGCTGATGCGGCATTGAATAGATACGGGAGGAAGCTCGATTTCCATCTCTTTGAGAAGGACGATGGTGAAAGCCGATTGTGACGATCCGATCGTGCACTTCTTGAGCTCGGCTTTTCCCTGCGGGGAAGCCAACCAGTAATACAAAAACTTGCTGTCCAGGTCTTTGAAGTTACGGAACCAAGTTAGATTGCCATCCTTGAAGTAGAACTCCTCACCAGGCTTCACGACATAGGGTGAACCGAGGGTACCAACCGAAGTTAAAAGCAGGTCGCCAAGCTGTGGTGCCCCGAACTTAGCCTTGATCTCTTCGAACATAGTCCTAGAGATGAACAGTTCCGTCGATACCGCAAGGTTACCTTTGTACTTCTCAGTTATCTCCTTGCCTCGGTAAAAGGGGACACCCTCCGCTCGATAGTCAGATGCAAAAATCCGCTTGCTGGATGTAATCTCGCAATGCTCACGCATGACGCTTTTCGGATAACTCGCGGCCATCCTCATGCACCCAAAATCTCCGCCACATTCCGCGCGATAGTCTGTTCGAGTTCGCGGGCTTGAGTGTTGAGAGTTTCGAGTTCTTCATTCAGCGTTTCAATCTGTTCCTTGAAGTCCTCGTCGCTCACCTCCTCACCGGGGGCAACACCGACGTAGCGGCCAGGGTTGAGGCTCCAGCTTTGGGCCTCGATCTCCTTGAGTGTGGCAATTTTGCAAAGGCCGAGGATGTCGCAGTATGCCAGCTTCTTACCAAACACCTCCACCAGCTTCGCCTTCGCGTCATCTCCGCCAAGCGTGAAATCCGGTTCTTCACCACGATAAAGACGCACGATGTTGGACAGGAACGATACCTGCGCATCGGTCCAGTCGTGGTGGGCGCGGTCGATCTGGCGGTAAATATGGCGGGCATCGATGAAGAGCACATTGTCGCTCGTCCGTGCACCGGCTTTCTTTCCGGCCTTGCCACTTGCGGGCAGCTTGGCCTTGGCGCGGTCGAAGAACCACAGGGTGCAGGGAAGCGTAACAGTGTAGAACATGTTCGGCCCGACGGCGACTATAGCTTCCACGGCGTGGGCTTCGAGAAGCTGCTTGCGGATGTCCTGCTCGGAGGCTCGGGCATCCGAGGCAGAGTTTGCCATGACGAAACCGGCGCGGCCGGTTTCATTCAACGCCGAATAGAAGAGCTGAATCCACAGGTAATTGGCATTGTCCGTGCGCGGTAATCCAAACGGATAGCGGCGTTTGGGGCCGACTTCGGCGCTCAGGCGCTCCTTGTCCACGGCGTTGACGTTGAACGGCGGATTGGCGAGAACGAAATCGAAGCGGCCGGTGCTTTTGTGCTGGTCGTCGTAATAGGTGATGGCTTCCTTGATGTCGCCTTCGAACCCGTGCATGGCAAGGTTCATGCGGCAGAGCGAGACAGTGGCGGCGACCTTTTCCTGGCCGTGGATGGAAAGCTCAGCGGCGGGGTTCTTCTTGTGCTCGGCCACGAAGCGCGCGCTACTCACGAACATGCCGCCTGAGCCGCACGCGGGATCGAGGATGCGGCCGTGGAAGGGTTCGAGGATTTCGACAATGAGGCGGACGATGCCGGACGGCGTGTAGAACTCGCCGCCCTTCTGACCCTCGGTGCGCGCAAACGCGCCGAGGAAGTATTCGTAGATACGGCCGAAGGCGTCGTAGTCGAGGCTCGCCGGGATTTCGGAGATTTTCTTCAGCAGCTCTTTCAGCAGGGTGCTGTTGAAAATTTCGTAGGTCTTGGGCAGCACCCCGGCGAGCTGCGGGTTGTGCTTCTCGATATCGCGCATCGCCTCGTTCGCGGCCTTGCCGACGTTGCGGCCCTCGGGCAGCGCCAGGAGATAGTCGAAGCGGGCGTTGGGCGTGAGATAGAGCACGCCTTCGGCGTTATAGGCGGCGGGTTCGTCCACCCGCGAGCCGCTGCGGCGCGAGGAGGCGCTGGCCTTTTCAAGCTGCGCGCGGCGGGCGGCGAAGCGCACTTCGGCAAAGCGCAGGAAGATGAGGCCCAGGACCGGGGCGGAATACTGCGCGGCGTTGAGGCCGGAGTTGGCACGGAGCTGATCGGCCGCCGCCCACAGGCGATCTTCAAGCGTGGTGTTGGCGGCGTCTTTCTCGGAGGGGGCGACCCAGTGCATCCAATTGGTCCCTGATTGTCGTTATAGGTATGGGATTCCACACAGGGGCGCAGAACCCCCTCAGTACTGGCTGCGCGAGCCGCCTGAGAACCCCAAAACCCCATTATTCGAGTGATCGTAGCACGACGCAGGGGCCTGTCGGTTCTTGACCGTGCGCAAGGACAGGGGCCGGCGAAGTCATTAGCCTAGCCATGTAAAACCAATGAACCAACATGAACTTTTCCCCGATTTTGGCACTCTCAGGACGTGAGTGCTAACATGGGGGCCAGATAGAGGTACCCCGGAGCAAACCTTTTTAGGGAGGTTGAACATGTCACAGACATCCTTAATGCCCTTCGGCATGAATCTTACGAGTGACGCGGGGCTTGCGTCCTACATCCGCGCCGTCAATGCGGCGCCGGTGCTGACCGCCATCGAGGAGCGCAAGCTCGCGAACCGTTTCCGCAAGCACGGCGATCTCGACGCCGCCCGCCAGCTGGTGCTCACCAACCTGCGTCACGTGGTGCGCGTGGCCCGTGGCTTCAGCGGCTACGGCCTGCCGCAGGCCGACCTGATCCAGGAAGGCAACATCGGCCTGATGAAGGCGGTCAAGCACTACGATCCCAAGCACAAGGTGCGCCTGGTGTCGTTCGCCGTGCACTGGATCCGCGCCGAGATTTTCGACTTTGTGCTGCGCAACTGGCGCATCGTCAAGGTGGCAACCACCAAGGCGCAGCGCAAGCTGTTCTTCAACCTGCGCAAGTCGCGCACCCACACCGGCTGGATGAACCAGGGTGAAATCGACGCGCTCGCCGCCAACCTCGACGTCTCGACGGCGAACGTGAAAGAGATGGAGGCGCGCCTCACCAACCCGGATGTGCCGTTCGACGCACACGATGACACGGACGACGAACAGTTCCGTGCCAGCCCGGCCGGGTACTTGCAGGACATGCGCTACAATCCGGAGCGCGTCATCACGCAGAGCGACAGCGAAACCGCGCGCGACCGCAACCTGGACGCCGCTCTCGCCCGGCTCGATATCCGCGCGCGCGACATCATCCGCCGCCGCTGGCTGGAAGACGACAAGCCGACGCTGCATGAGCTGGCGCGGGAATATAAGGTATCGGCCGAACGCATCCGTCAGATCGAGAAAAAGGCGCTCACCGAGATGAAGCGTGTGCTGGGCGGTGAGTTCGTGCCGGCCTGACGACACCATCCGCCTGATTGCCGGTCGCGGCGCGACCGGCTTGCCTTGCCCCAGGTACCGATCCACGGCATAATCCTGTATCCCAACGATTTGTCCCGCACGGGACAACGCGCGCGCGAACACTGCCAGTAGCGGAGTTCACGCGCTGCGCGTGGCGCGAAACATTGCGTGGCGCGCTGTTCACTCACACTGACTGAGCAGCCACGATGACCGAACAACAGGACGTTTCCGTTTTTGTAATCAAGGATTGCGCACTCGCCGCGATTGCCACCGGTCTGCGCGCACAGAACCTGCGTGAGCTGCGCGATCACCTGACTGGCATCCACCTCGGTTGCATTTATTACCACTTCTGGGGCGGTCTGCTGCGCCCGCATTTCGATGATCCGGAATACAACAACGACTTTGCATCCTGGGCACGGCACGCCCTGCACGATGTTCCGCTTGCCGAGCGTCTCGGTGTCATCGATCCGGCCGACTACCCGGAACTGGAAGGCCTGCGCCAGGAGCTGATCGAGACCATCGAGGAACGCATCGAAGAAACTGAATACCAGACCTGGTCACGCCCCGACCAGCAGTTCTACTTCGTGCGTGCCCAGACCGTGTCGCTCGACACCGGCCGGCGGCTGACGCAGCCGGCGGAACTGGCCACGATCGTGCCGCAGCTGTCGCTCGGCAGCGTCTTCTACCACTTCATCGACGCGCGCCGGCGCGAGCCGCAGGGCGTGGACGACTTCCGCGCCTGGCTGGCGCAGTTCGGCGATGTCCACGACGGCTTGCGCGTGCGTCTCGCCGAGGTCGATCCGTACTTCATCAACCTCGCCGAGTTGCGCGCACAACTCACGCGCCTGTTCCGTGACTATTTCGGGGGGCCGGCATGACAACGCTGCTTGACAGCTACGCGGCCGTGGCCGGCGCCGACGTCATCCGCCACCTGCAGCAACTGGCCGCACCGCTCAAGGGCGCGCGCATCGTGCACGTCAATTCGACGCGCTCCGGCGGCGGCGTGGCCGAGATCCTCACCAAACTCATACCGCTGAAGCGCGAGCTCGGTCTCGATGCCCGCTGGGAAGTAATTACCGGCGGCGGCGAGTTCTACCAATGCACCAAGGGCTTTCACAACGGCCTGCAGGGAACCCGCGTGGAACTGCCGGCGACACTGCGGCGCGCCTACGAGGACACCAATGCGCAGAATGCCGAGGAACTGCGCGCGGTCCTGGAGGAGGCGGACTTCGTGTTCATTCACGACCCGCAGCCGGCGCCGTTGTTGCGGCACATCCCGAAGCGGCGCGGCAAATGGGTGTGGCGCTGCCACATCGACCTGAGCCACCCGCACCGCCCGGTGTGGAAGTACCTGCGCGACTTCGTGAATGGCTACGACGCCAGCATTTTCTCGCTCGCCGACTTCGCCCAGCCGCTGCCGCATCCGGTGTACCTGATTCCGCCGAGCATCGATCCACTGGCCGAGAAGAACATGGAACTGGATACCGCCGAGATCGAGGCCACGTGCGCGCAGTACCGCATCGATTGCACGCGCCCGCTGATGCTGCAGGTGTCGCGCTTCGACCGCTTCAAGGATCCGGTGGGCGTGATCCATGCCTACCGCCTGGCCAAGTCCTTCATTCCCGGCCTGCAGCTGGTGCTGGCCGGGGGCGGTGCGAGTGACGACCCGGAGGGCGATGTGGTATTGGCCGAGGTGCGGCTGGCCGCGCAGGACGATCCGGACGTGCACGTACTGCTGCTGCCGGCCGACGCGCACCGCACCATCAACGCCTTGCAGCGCGCCGCGGATTTCGTGCTGCAGAAATCGCTGCGCGAAGGTTTCGGGCTGACCGTCACCGAGGCCATGTGGAAGGCCAAGCCGGTGATCGGCGGCGACACAGGCGGCATCCGCCTGCAGGTCGTGAACCACCACACCGGATTTCTCGTGTCCACCCCCGAGGGCGCGGCGCTGCGCATCCGCTATCTGCTGCATCACCGCGAACGCCTGCTGGAAATGGGCAACAAGGCGCGCGAGTTTGTGCGCGATAACTTCCTGCTGACGCGCCACCTGCGCGAGTACCTGACACTCATGGTCGGCCTGCAGCATGGCGCACAAGACCGAATCGACCTGGGCTAACGGCAGCGATGCGAATTCTTCTCCCGACGGGCCATCCCGACCGTTTCTTCGAAAAACTCGCACAGGCGCCGCGCGCCGCGCTGCTGCTCGACTACGACGGCACGCTCGCTCCGTTCCGTGTCGATCCGCAGGATGCCCGGCCCTACGCCGGCGTGCGCGCCGCGCTCGACACGCTCATGGCGCAGCAGGACACGCGCGTCGTGCTGGTGAGCGGCCGCTGGACGCGCGACCTACTGCCGCTGCTTGGCCTCAAGCAGATTCCGGAGATCTGGGGATCGCACGGCTGGGAGCGGCGCTTCCCGGACGGCCGCACCGAAATGGCGCGACCGGCCGAGGCGGCGCTGTGCGCGCTGGTCGAGGCCGACGGCTGGATCGAAAAAATCCAGGCGCACGGCGGCCGCTGCGAATTCAAACCGGCCTCCCTCGCCATTCACTGGCGCGGCCTGGATGCGGCCTCCGCGGCCAACATCAGCAACATCGTGACCGAAAACTGGGCGCTGCAAGCGCGTGACTCAAGTCTCGAGCTGCACCACTTCGACGGCGGCATCGAACTGCGCGTACCGGGGCGCCACAAAGGCGACGTGGTCCGGACAATCCGCGCCGAGATGCCGGATGCGCAGCTGGCCTACCTGGGCGACGACATTACCGATGAAGACGCCTTCCGGGCGCTCACCGACACCGATCTCGGCGTGCTGGTACGTGCTGAGTTGCGCGCCACTGGTGCAGGACTCTGGATAGCACCACCGGACGAACTACTCGACTTCCTGCAGCGCTGGGCGCAGGTACGGGAGGGCCGGCATGCGTGCGCTTGAGCAGGTCCTGCTGGCCAACACGCTCACCGACTGGCTCAGCGCCCTCGGCATTGCGCTCGGCTTATTTTCCAGTTTCTGGTTTCTGAAACGGGCCGTGATCCGGCGGCTTGCCGCATACGCGCGCACGACGCTGACCCCGGTGGACGACTTCATTGCATCCACCTTCACCGCTACACGTTTGCTGCTGCTCGCGCCGCTGGCGCTGTACGCCGCCGCGCAGGTGCTCACGTTGCCGGTGCGTGCCGAACACATCGTCAGCCAGCTCGCGGTCATCACCCTGCTGCTGCAATCGGCCATCTGGGGACACCATTTCATCGAGATCTGGATGCGGCACACGCTGCGCGCCAAGAGGACCGAAGACGCCGCCGGCGCCTCAACCGTGGCCGTGCTCGGCTTTGTGGCGCGCCTCGGGCTGTGGTCGTTTGCGCTGCTGCTCGCCCTCGACAATCTCGGCTTCAATATCACGGCCCTGCTCACCGGCCTCGGCATCGGCGGCGTGGCCGTGGCGCTGGCCGCCCAGAACATCCTCGGTGACCTGTTCGCGTCCATGTCGATCGTGCTCGACCGGCCGTTCGAGGTCGGCGACTTCATCGTGGTCGGCGACCAGCTGGGCACGGTCGAATACATCGGCCTCAAGACCACGCGTGTGCGCAGCCTGTCCGGCGAGCAGATCGTGTTCTCCAACACCGACCTGCTCAACAGCCGCATCCGCAACTACAAGCGCATGCACGAGCGGCGTGTGCCGTTCACCTTCGGCTTGGTCTATCAGACGCCACCTGATCAACTCGAAGCGATCCCGGCGCTGGTGCGCGCGTGCGTCGAGGCACAGGCCAACACGCGCTTCGACCGCGCGCACTTCAAGGAATACGGCGACTCGGCGCTGGTCTTCGAGGCGGTGTACTTCGTGCTCGACGCCGATTACAACGTCTACATGGACATTCATCAGGCGGTGCTGCTCGCGCTGTTTCGCTGCCTGCGCGAGCACGGTATCGAGTTCGCCTATCCGACACGCACGCTCCACATTAGCCAGGTCACGCCTGGCCCGGCCAGCAATCCAGGAGGGAACCCATGACCACGACAACCCGCCCGAAGCTCACGCGCTCGCTGCGCCTGGGGTTGCTCATCGCTGCAATTATCGGTGTGGTCACGGGACTGTTCGCCTGGCACCAGGTGGACAGTGAACGCAAGATCGATCTCGAAGACGTGACGCGCCGCGCCCACGTCCTGGCGCAGCAGCTCTCCGGGCGCACGTCGCAGGCGCTCACACTGCCGGACGCGCCGGCGCGCCAGGCGCTGCGGCCAAGGCTCGAGGGTTACCAGCGACTGCTGGGCTACGCGGTGTTTCGCGCCGATGGCCGGCTGCTCGCGGCCGGCAAGACGGTGAC
>DATEYP010000245.1:0-2808 GCA_035256085.1 Acidiferrobacterales bacterium | reverse complement strand
CCGTCTTTTTTGGACATGCCGGCACAGCCGTGCTGGCTGGTGCCGCAATCGTTCTTGCCGGCCTTGGTGACGCCGGCGCACTTCTCGAAGCCCTCCTTGGCGGCCTCGGCCGGCACGCTGGCCGCACCCAGACCGATGGCAACGAGGCCGGCGACGGCAGCCATGACAATTTGTTTGGTATCCTGCATCTTGAGTTCTCCTGAATGGATGGTTTGGGGACATTCACCGGCCCGCGAGGGGCGGCTTCAGAGTAGTCCCGGTTACACGTGCGTTGATTACCGCCTCGCGGCAATAAATATCCGGATCAGCCTGTAAGCAACCGCGGGGTGCCCCGGTCTACTCCTGTGAACATGACTGCTTCCCAAGAACGCTTTACCGCGCTGGTGCAGGCCTGGACGGCGGACCTCTACCGGTTTGCCTACTGGCTGGCCCGCGACCGCCAGCGCGCCGAGGACCTGGTGCAGGAGACCTTTCTGCGTGCCTGGCGCTCGCTCGCGCAGCTGCGCGATGACCAGGCCGCCAAGAGCTGGTTGTTCACGATTCTGCGCAATGAATATCACCGCCGCCCGGCGACCGCCGGCGATGCCGGGGAATTTCCGGCCGAGGAACCGACGGACCACAACGATACGACCCAGGACTGGGTTGTGCGCCGCCACATCCTGGCGCTGCCCGAGGAGTACCGCGAGCCGCTGTTGCTGCAGGTGCTTGGCGGCCACGACTGCGGGGAGATTGCCGTGCTGCTGGGCGTGAGCCGCGCGGCGGTGATGACGCGCCTGTTTCGCGCGCGTCAGAAGCTGCGCGCCGCGCTTGCCGGCAAACCGGCTGCGGGCCTAACCGCGAAGGATCACCATGAACTGCCTTGAATTTCGTCACGCCTGCCTGACCGAACCGGACAGCCGCGACAGCGAGTTCCGCGCGCATGCCGAGACCTGTCGTGCCTGCCAGGCCTTTCTGGAGGAACAGCGGCAAATGGAGGAACGCCTGCGGCGCGCGCTCGCCATCGCGCCGCCGGCCGGGCTGGCCGCGCGGGTGATGCTCAAGCAGAGCTTCGCGCCGCGCCGCTGGGTGCCGCGCCTGGCCGTGGCGGCGACGGTGCTGATGGCGATCGCCGCGACCAGCGTGACCTACCTGTGGAACCGCCCGCTGTCGCTGGAAGCCGAGGTGCTGGCGCATATCCACGCCGAGCCCGAGGCGTTGGCCGCGCCGGGACCGGTGGATGCGGACAAGCTGGCCGCCGTGCTGCGCGCGCTCGGCGCGCAGCTCGATAGCGCGCCGGGCGACGACGCCATGGATGGCGGAGGCACGAGCCCAGGGATGGGCGAGGTAGACCGCGTCGGGAGCGAGCGGTCGAGACCGCGCCGGGAGCTGGCGGTCGAGGTGCGCTACGCCGGTGTGTGCGACATTCGCCGTCGCCCGGGCGCGCATCTGGTGCTCGTCGGCGAGCGCGGACCGGTCACCGTGCTGCTGATGCCGGATGAGCGCGTGTCGCGGCGCGCACCGCTGCGCGCAGGCGACCTCGAAGGCGTGATCCTGCCGGTCGACGGCGGCAGCCTGGCGATTGTCGGCAGCCGCGGCGAGCCCCTGGATGCGCTGGAACGCCGGTTGCGCGTGCAGTTCCGTGGCAGGGATGTGTAAGCTCCCTGCCGGGGTATCGACCAATGCCCAGGAGCAGTGAGCTTTAACAACCAGATACCACAACCCGATACGAGGAAACTCATGCAAAACACACGTTATGTGATTACCGCCGCCATTGCCGCGCTCACCAGCGGGGGTATGCTGGCCTCCACCATGGCGCAGGCCGCCGGCGTCGTGGTCTGTGCCGAGCAGGAACGCTGTTATGGCATTGCCAAGGCCGGCAAGAACGACTGTGCGACGTCGAGTTCGGCCTGCTCGGGCAGCGCCAAGCAGGATAACCAGAAGGATGCCTGGGTGTATGTCCCGAAGGGCATGTGCCTGAAAGTCGCCGGCAGCGTGCTCGCCCTGCCCGGCGCCAGGACGAAATAAGCGTTAGCCAATTGTTCAACCACTGCAAGGAGTCAGCAATATGAACCACCGGAATGTCATTATCTCCACGGCCATCGGCAGCCTGTTCGCGCTCGGATCGCTCGGCGCTGCGGCCGCCGACAAGGCGCCCGTAGAAAAATGCTATGGCGTGGTCAAGGCCGGCAAGAACGACTGCCAGACCGCGAGCAGCGCCTGCGCCGGCACCGCGACCAAGGACGGGCAGAAGGATGCCTGGATCTACCTCCCCAAGGGCAGCTGCGAAAAGATCGTCGGTGCATCGCTCAAATCCGGCAAGTGATGTCGTGAGCGCCGCACTTGCCGAACGCCCACATGGGCCGATCCCGCCGCGCAGCGGGATCGGCCTGCGTGCCGAGCATTACCGCGACCTGCTGGAGCGGCGTCCGCCGCTGGCGTTTGTCGAAGTGCACAGCGAGAACTATTTCGGCGCCGGCGGGGCACCGCACTATTTTCTCGAACAGGCGCGTGCGCACTATCCGCTCAGCCTGCATGGTGTCGGGCTGTCGCTCGGATCTTCTGATCCGCTCGATCGCGAGCACCTGCGCCGGCTCAAGACACTGATCCAGCGCTTCGAACCGGCGCTGGTGTCCGATCACCTGAGCTGGAGTTCGGTCGGCGGCGTGTTTCTCAACGACCTGTTGCCGCTGCCGTACACCGAGGAAACGCTGGCGCACTTCAGCACGCGCGTCGCACAGGCGCAGGACTACCTCGGCCGCGAGCTGCTGATCGAGAACCCGTCGAGCTATCTGCAGTACACCGAGTCTGCGATTCCCGAGTGGGAATTCC
>DATEYP010000244.1:0-3638 GCA_035256085.1 Acidiferrobacterales bacterium | reverse complement strand
CATCCAGCATGCGTATCAACACTTCATAGGACTCGATCGCGCGCGTGCGTGTGTTCACGATCGGTTGACAGGCGAGCGCGAAGCGGTTGTTCGCGATCGCATCCTTGATGCGCTGCGTCCAGCCCATGTCGAGCGCCATGGTCGCGGCATTTTCGGCGTCGGCGACCTCGAACACATGAACCCGGTTACGCCCGAGCCGTTTGGCCATGTGCGAGGCGATGTCGGCCTGTGACATGACCTGGACGGCGGATTCCGTTTGCGGCGTGATCATGGCCGCGCCGATGGAGCAGGCGACATTGGCCGTGACCATCCCCTGGCGGAAGATGGAATCCGCCAGCGATTTGCGGAAGGATTCGGCGACTTCGAAGACGCGCTCGGGGGGGATGTTGTACAGCAGCACCGAGAACTCATCGCCTCCCAGGCGCGCGATGAGATCGCTCTTGCGTCCGCGCCGGCGCAGAGTGTTCGCCACCTCGATCAGCAACTGATCGCCGGCCGCATGGCCGTGGACGTCGTTGATGTACTTGAAATTGTCCAAGTCGAGGTAGAGTACGGCGCAGGGTTCTTTCGTGCGCCTGACGCGCTCGACCACGCGCTCCAGTTCTCCCAGGAAGTAGCTGCGGTTGTGCAGGCCCGTGAGCCCGTCGTGTTCGGCCATGAGCTTGAGGTCTTCGATGAACGCCTTGCGTTCGCTGATATCGGCGGCCAGGGCGACATAGACCCCCCGGCCCTGCAGTGTCATCCGGCTGATTTTGAGCGCCAGCGGGAAGGCGGAACCATCCTTGTGCCGGCCGGTTAACTCGCCCTCGCGTCCGATCAGGCGCGCGAGTTCGGTGCGCATGAAGTGTTCCTGGTATTGCTCGCGGGTGTCCGCCGAGTCCGGCCTGAGCAGGGAACCGATGTGCATGCCGAGTATCTCCTGCTCGGACCAGCCAAACAGCTTTCCGGCGGCGCGGTTGTATCCCTCGATCTTGCCTTCGGTATCGAACGTGACGATGCCTTCGGCGGCGTTGTCCATGATGGTTTCGAGACGTTCCTGGCGTGAGTGCACCTGGTCGCGCATGTTGTCGAGTGCCGCGAGCAATTGTCCGAGCTCGTCACGGGAATCGATCTCGATCTTGCTGCCCCAGTCGCCTTGGGCGATGTTGTTGGCGACGCTCACGGCTGCATCCAGCGGGCGGGTGATGGTGCTGGCGAGCCGGGCGGCAAGCCAGATCAGCATGACGGTGAGCAGCCCGAACAGGGAAAGCCCCGTCGTGTTTAACCACCGGCCTTCGGCCACGTGCCGTTTGTAGGTGGCCGCCACCATGGTTTCCTGTGACGGGGCGAGCTGGATCACGGGCTTGAGGACCGTGGTATACACGGCATACGGCCACTCGTCTTCCAGTATCGCTGCTATCGTGGCCCTGTCGTCCAGGGCGTAGGCCCGATCGAGTTTTTCGAGGAAGGCAGAAAGCGCGCCGATGTTTTTGTCGATCGACAAGATCAGCGCCAGCTGCTCCGGGCTGAAATCGTTGCCATGCGATTTTTGCCTGAAGTCCTGCCACGCCCTCGGAATCGTCTGCCTGGCCTCGCCCAGGTGAATGCGGTTCCCCACCGCCGGATGCTGGTCCAGCGCGAAGCTCGCCATGCGGAAGCGTATCTCCTTGAGGGCGCCTTCCATTTCCAGCAACGCCCGTTGCGGCTGGACCTGGTGCTCGTAAACGGTGTACAGCGCCTGCGATCCTTCGCGGATGCCGTAGACGCCAATCGCGGCGAACATCAGCGACATCGTGAGGGACACCGCCACGATGAAATAGAGCCGCGTGCGGATGCTGGTATGCCGGAACATGCGGGCGCGGTCAGACCGGATTAGCGGACCGGAAAGTGTTTGGTTGTTCATTCGGTATCTCCGCCGCGCATCCAGCGCACCTTGCCGCGGTCGGCCGTGATGGCAGTGTTGCTGGCATTGCGGCCGTCCCCGCGCTCCGTGGCGCTGCGGGGGAAGCTGCCGGGTGTATTTTTGTCCGCGGGCAGTTTCGGTACGGCCATATTCTCGCAGGCGTACTGGTGTGATCTCGGAGCCTGCCGGACTCTGTGCCCGCCCACGCCGGCGAGAATCAGCAAGCCCATCCGCGACGGACCAGCCCCAAGGGTGAGACGCTTTCTGATACTCAAATTGCTTAACACGGTTCACCTGCCTTTGCGGATGTCTCACCGCCTGTCACGCGCGACGCGCGCGCTCAGGCGTCATTCCACCGGGAAACCCTTGGCCTTCCACTCCGGGATACCGCCGCGCAACCAATGGATCTTCTTGTAACCGGCCCTGACCGCCAGCACGCTGGATTTGTAACTCTTCCAGCACTCGCCCGCGTTGCAGTAGAAGATCACCGGCGTGCTCTTGTCCGCGGGTAACTTCGAAAGATCGAAGCTGTCCTGGCTCGCATCGAAGTTCACGGACTTGGCGCTCTTCTCCTTGTAGGGGACATTCACGGCACCCTTGATGTGTTGCTCGACATATTCATTGGCGACGCGTGTGTCGACGATCAACACCCCGCCCTCCGCCATGGTCTTGGCCTTTTCGGACGTAACCACCGTGACCCCGGCAAGGGAGTCGGGAGTCAACGCCGCGGCCAAGGCGGGGACGGGAAGCGCAATAACAATAAGCCCGGCCAGGGTGTAGAGAGACTTTCTGAATTCAGCAATAACGTGTGACATGACTGGTGACCTCCTTAACGGGTTGAGTTTCCAAATTCCTCATGGCCCTGCCGCGCAATGCTCTGCACGACTTTCAGAAGATAGCGTTGAGCGAGCAGGGTCGTTGAGGGCACTTCTTCCACTGCAAGCATAGTTGATGTTTGCGGTGCAGCCGGTTTGGCGGAAGACGTTGTGGGGGTGCGTTTCACAGGATGCATATCCTCGGTTCGCCCGCCCGGCTGGAAATGGCCTTGCAGGGGAGAATCACGTCCGGCCGGCCGAGATGGTAACCCTGGCCGAAGTCCACGCCGAACTCGGCAAGGAGCCTGAAACTTTCCTCGTTTTCCACGAACTCGGCCACGGTCTGCTTGCCCAGGACGTGCGCGATCTCGTTCATGGCCCGCACCATGGCCTGATCCACCAGGCTGGTGTCCAGGTTCTTTACGAAGCGGCCGTCGATTTTGATAATGTCCACCGGCAAATCCCGCAGGTAGGCGAACGACGACATGCCGCTGCCAAAGTCGTCAAGCGCCGTGCGGCATCCCAGCGACTTGAGCCGCGCCAGAAAGGCCGCGGCCACGGCCATGTCGGCGATGGCGACGGTTTCGGTGACCTCGAAGGTCAGCGCCGCGGGGTCGAGTCCGGTGGCGGCAAGCTTCGCCTGGATCAGGTCGCAGACGCCGGGATCCGACAACGTCTGCCCGGAGAGATTGATGGAGTAACGCAACTTGGGCAGCTCCCGGCGTTGCCACGCCAGGGTATCGATGGCGTGCGCGATAACCCATTTATCGATGTCCACCATAAGCCCGAAGCGCTCTGCTGGCGGCAAAAAGCCGGCGGGCATGATCAGAGCGTCCTTTTCATCCAGCATGCGTATCAACACTTCATAGGACTCGATCGCGCGCGTGCGTGTGTTCACGATCGGTTGACAGGCGAGCGCGAAGCGGTTGTTCGCGATCGCA
>DATEYP010000243.1:0-8254 GCA_035256085.1 Acidiferrobacterales bacterium | reverse complement strand
GGTAACGGGCCGACGCGCCAGACGAGTAACACAAACACTGTGGCAATCACGATGAGTGCGGTGAAGACATCCGTCGCCGCCGCGGGCAACATCCCGCCGAGCGCGACAACCAGCACACCGATGACCGCCGGCACGACGCCTTTGAGCGCGGCGCGCATCCACTGCCATTGCTTGATGCGTGCAAACCAGGGCAGGAGTACAAGCATGAGCAGAAAAGAAGGCAGGAAGATCGCCACCGCCGCAGCCAGCGCGCCGGCAATACCGGCGAGCTTGTAGCCGACGAAGGCCGCCACCATCAGGATCGGGCCCGGCGTCAATTGTCCGAGCGCGAGAGCGTCCAGGAATTCGCGTGCCGTTAACCACTGCATCTGGTTCACCACCTGCTCCTGCATGAAGGCGAGCAAGCTCAAGCCGCCACCGAAACTGAAGGCGCCGACGCCGAAGAAAAACAGCGCGATGTCGCCGATCCCCGCGGCGGTGTTCTGATCCAGCGTCAGCGCGGCAGGCTCGATCGAGCCACCCACGAACCGCGCCAGTCCATAGATCGCGATGACTGCGATCGCTGTCATCAGACCGGCACGCCGCCGATGGTAGATCGCCACACCAAGACAACCTGCCAGCAACAGCGTTGCCGCAATTCCAAACGGTGAAAATGCCGCCAGCATTGCGGCGCCCACGGCCAACAACGCCTGCCGGCTGTCGCCAACGGCCGTGCGGCCCAGGCGAACCACCGCGACAATAAAGATGCCCACGACCACGGGTGCGAGCCCATAAAATACATCACGCGCATAGGGCAAAGCAGCGTATTCGGTGTAAGCCAGCGTCAGTAAAAGCATTATGAAAAAAGCCGGCAGCACAAAGCATAGTCCCGCAAGCAGCCCGCCCCACCAGCCGGCGCGTACATAGCCGAGGAAAATGCCAAGCTGGGTTGCACCCGCACCCGGCAAGAGCGTGACGATCGCCAAGCCTTCGAGAAACTGCTCCTTGGACAACCACCCGCGCTTTTCCTGAAACTCGGTTTGCATGAGGCCCATGATCGCCGGTCCGCCGTAACTCATGGCACCGATCTTGATAAAGCCGCTGACCACTTCACGCCAATGTGTACGCAATGCTTCGTAGTTCATGGCCCGTCTCCTTGTGGGTGGTACGAACTCAGACGCCAATAAGCGGTCGCGCGAATGTATAGGCCAGACCGGCCAGACCGCAGGCACCAATGACCGAAATAATGCCGACCTTGTAACGCCACAAGGCTATGAACGCGGCAACTCCGATCAGCGCCGAGACCCATTCAAACCCAGTGAACAGCGTCGTCAGGCTGAGCGGTTGCGCGAGACCCTGCGGCCAGAGCACATGGTAGGCAAAGAACACCGCCAGATTCAGAATCACGCCGACGACGGCGGCGGTAATTCCCGTGAGTGGCGCCGTGAACGCGATGTCATGGCGCGTACGCTCCACCGCGGGCGCGCCAACCAGGATAAACAGGAATGACGGCAGAAAAGTGAAAATCGTCGCCACGGTTGCGCCAGCGATGCCGGCCATGCCCGGCAGGTCCGGACCGAACACTTCTTTGGTCCAGCCGCCGATAAAGCCGACGAACGCCACCACCATGATGAGCGGACCCGGGGTCGTCTCGCCCAGCGCCAGACCGTCGATCATCTGCAGTCCGGTGAGCCATTGGTATTGCTCGACACCGCCCTGGTACACATAGGGCAATACCGCGTAGGCGCCGCCGAAGGTGACGAGCGCGGCCTTGGTGAAGAACCAGCCCATCTGCGTGAGCGTGCCCTGCCAACCGTACATCGAATACAACAGGCCTTCGACACCGGCCCAGGTCATCAAGCCGACCGCGCTGAAGACGATGACACGCGACCACTTGAAGCGGGTGTGTCCGGCGGGTGGCGTGTTGTCATCGATCAGCGCCGCCCCATAGCGCTTGTTGCCGTCACCGTGATGCCCACCGGACTTGAACTTGGCCGGCGCCACGCGGCCGCCGATGATGCCGATCAGGCCGGCACCGAGCACGATGTACGGGAACGGGATGTCGAGCGCGAAAATCGCCACAAACGCGCTCGCGGCAACGGCCCAGAGCACGCCGTTCGTAAGCGCACGCGAACCGATGCGGTAAGCGGCGAACACCACGATCGCCGTCACCGCCGGCTTGATGCCGTAGAGGATGCCCGCCACCACCGGCAGGTTGCCGAAGGCGATGTATATCCAGGTCAGCGCGATCAGGATGAACAACGACGGCAACACGAACAAGCTGCCGGCGATGATGCCGCCCATCGTTCCGTGCATCAGCCAGCCGATATACGTGGCAAGCTGCTGGGCCTCGGGCCCCGGCAGCACCATGGTGTAATTGAGCGCGTGCAGAAAACGATGCTCGGAAATCCAGCGGCGCCGTTCGACCAGCTCCTGATGCATCATGCTGATCTGGCCGGCCGGTCCGCCAAAACTGATAAAGCCGAGTTTCAGCCAGTAAAGGATTGCCTCGCCCAATGATACGGGATTGGGCGGCCGGCTGGTGTCATCGTGCATGGCTGGGGGCATGGTCTCTCCGGGATTTACGGGTTTTGATCCTAAAACGGCGCTTAGCCGCAGATGAACGCAGATAGACGCGGATATTCAATGCGCTACCTGTATTCACCAGCCCACCAACAGGGTGAATGGCCTTGGGCCTCCATGGCATGATTCATTCGCATCCATCGGCGTCCATCTGCGGCTAACTTTTATTTCCAGGTTGATAGGCTTGATAAAGATGGTCGAACATCCGTGAGGCTTCGTTCAGCAGCTTGTTGTCGTCGTCGATCGATGCGCGCGCGCCTTTGAGCAAGGCCTCAATGCCGGTGGCTTCGGCGACCGGCACGCCACCGACATCGAGGTAATGGACCAGCGTACCCAGACTCAGCAGCGCCTTGTCGTCCTCCAGGGAGAAACTCGCCAGTAAATTCTCGAAGGTCACGCGCGCGTCGACATGGGTAAAGGCGGCGCCGTCAAAATCGAAACCCAGTGCACGGCGCGGGCAGGTCTTCGGGTCCTTGAGCCAGACGATGCGCGCCTTCGGATCGATGAAGCGCTTGATCAACCAGGCGCTCGCCAGCCGGTCGACCCACGGACGCGCGCGCGTTGCCCAGGTACGGCCACGGTAATCCTTGCGATTCAGCCGGGGAATGCGGCCTGCCTGCCTGTGCGGCTCGCCCGGGGCGGTAAGCGCCATGTCAACTTCTGCCAGCAATTCCCCGGCCTGCATCGCCGCCGGCCCGGGGAAATAGTCGGTCGCGTGAATCGACTCATATTCACGCCGCAGCTGCTTCAGGCTCCGGGCGGCGGCCGCCAACCGCCGCGGACTGAGGCCGGACTTGAGCTTGCGCACATTCAGCAAAATGCGCGCATAATCGCCGCCACGGTCGAACAGCGCGCGGAACTGGCGGTCCTGCTCCGCCTCCGGTGCATCGACCCGCAGCACCTGGGCCGTGCCACCGGAACGTTGCACCTCGAGTGCCTGCTGCGTGAAGGCCGCGTGCGCGGACGGACTGCCCGGCAGCAGATACACGCCGTCGCGCAGCACCGCCGCGCCCAGCGCCTTGAGCGCACGCCACACGCGCATGCGCGGCGTGGCGCGGTTGCTGGGCAGGCTGATTACCAGCAGCTGCCAGCTGGTGGGTGCATTGGGCATTGTCATGTGGAATACTCTACATAGCTGTAGCATTCATTACAATATACTAACAACCCCGCGGAGGGTCGCCATGCGCTGGATGATGATTGCCTTGTGGTTCGTATCGTTGGCCGTACAGGCCCAGGACCTGAACTTGCAGCCGGTGGCGGTGGCGCCGGATGTGTACGCCGTGGTCGGCGACCTGGCCGGACAAACCTACGAAAACGACGGCCTGAACAATAACCTCGGGTTCGTGGTCAGCGACGCCGGTGTGCTGGTCATCAACACCGGTCCGAGCGAGCGCGTGGCGCGCGCCCTGCATGCCGCGATCCGGAAAATCACCGCACAGCCCGTGAAGTGGGTGGTGAACGTGAACAGCCAGAACCATTACTGGCTCGGCAACGGCTATTTCAAATCCCTGGGCGCGACCATCCTCGCCAGCAAGGAGGCCGAGCGGGTCATGCGCGAGATGGGCGCGCAGCAGCTCGCCACCAACAAGGCCCTGCTCAAGGAAAAGGCCGATGGTACGGTACTGACCTACCCGACGGAGCTGATCGCAGACCGGCGCGAACTGAAAGTCGGCAAGATTCCGGTGCAACTGCTGCACTTCGGTCCGGCACACACCCCAGGTGATCTGGTCGTGTGGTTGCCGCAACAGAAGATTCTGTTTTCCGGCGACATTGTCTACACCGAGCGCCTGCTGGCGGTGATTCCCATCGGCAACACCATCAACTGGGTACAGGCCTTCGACAAGCTGGCGGCACTCAACCCGAAGACGATCGTCCCCGGGCACGGCCGGCCGACGACCGTCGAGACTGCGCGTCGCGACACGCGTGATTACCTGTCCTTCCTGCTCGCCGAGGCCAAACGCATACTGGATGCCGGCGGTTCACTCCAGGATGCGGTGGAGAAAGTCGACCAGTCTCGCTTCCGTTCGCTGGCCAACTTCGACCTGCTGGCGCTGCGCAACATGAACCAGGTGTTTCAGGAAGTGGAGCGCGACGCGTTCTGATTCATGACGCTCTCTCCGTGCTGGAGGTAGGTCGCCCTTTAGGGCGACATGTCGGCCTGAAGGCCGACCTACAACTCATGCTCCGCCTCAAGGTGGGCAGACCGGACTCTCGGAGAAATCGCTTGCCGGGGCAGGCTTGGGTGGGCTGCTTTCCGATTCGTCCTCGAAGAAGGTTGGTTTCGGCGGATTGCCGTCGTAGATGAGATTGCGCCGACGCTGGCGATAGGCCTCGCGAATAAAGACGTACTTGTCGTCACCGGCGGCCTGCTCTATCACCTGGTCGGATGGCAGGAAGCGTGCACGGGTATCGACGATATCCACGCTCCATAATCCCCAACTCGCGGCCGGCGGCTCCACATGGGTTACCGGATTCGACAGCCAGTCGAACCCGAATCCGAGCGTGTCGCGCGCGTAGCGCGGCCCGATAATCGGCCAAACGAAGTACGGCCCGTCGCGCATGCCCCAGACGGCGAATGTCTGCCCCCAGTCCTCCTCTATCGGTTCGAGGCCTACGGACTTGGCGACATCGATGAAACCCAGAATGCCGACCGTGGAATTCACCAGGAAACGGCCGGTGTCGATTCCTGATTGCGTGAATTTGCCCTGCAGCAGATCGTTCACCGCCACGCGCGGCTGCACCAGGTTGCTGAAGAAATTGCCGACCCCCTGCTTCACGATGTCCGGCATTACCCAGTCGTAACCCCTGGCTACCGGCTTGAGCAGCCATTCATCGAACTTTTCATTGAAGCTGAACATGGCCCGGTTGAACGGCTCGAACGGGTCCCATGTCTCTTCATCCAGCGATGCCGCCTCGCGCGACTCTGTCGCGGAACCCAGCGTCGAACAGGCACTGGTTGCCGATCCCGCCAGGGCGATCAACAGCACAATGAGGGGAAATGCGGGACGGGATGCTGGCATGCGGTGTGAGCGTCTGTGATGTTTTTGTAGTGTAGCGATCCGGCTCAGAGCGGGGGAACCGCCCGCATTGCGAGGCAAGGCTAACGGAAGCAGCCGATGGCTGTAAAGCCGGATCAGCCTGCCGCCGAAAAATGTCTATAGTTTAAGAAGAGAAAGACTGCACGAGGTGTCACATGACCTGCACCTACCCGAACCCGCGGGAACTCGGTCTCAAGATCCCCACGACCCTGCGCGCCGACCGCTTTTCCCGGGGCTTTGAACACGCCCTGCGCGGCGGGCATCTTGACAACGTCGAGTATTTCCGTCTGTCGTTCCGCATGGGCTACCGCACCGCCAAGCTCTACCTGTGCGAAGTACGCCGGCAACGGGGCATTCTCGATTTTCCCATGCGCGCGCGTTTTCGACAGAAAGCGCTCTGGTAGCCCGCCGTCCCTCGAACGCTGGCGGAAGATTATAATTCCGCCATAATGGCGCGCATGGGCAAACACACTGCGCACAGACAACAGACCTACATGGGTACCCACAAGGACACCGCCGGCCTTTCGCCGACCGGAAACATTATTCGCGACGCCTGGGTGTTCGGCATACTGCCGGAGACTGAAACCTGCGAAGGCTGGTCCCTGGACAGGATCGAGGTCGTCTACGAGAGAGTGTGCACGGCGTGGGAACCGTATGGCAGTCTGGCCAGCCGTCTGCCGCCGGAGCTGCAAGCGCGTCATGCCCGCATCTACGCCACGGCCATCCAGCGCGCCCGCGAACAGGGCTGGAACCCAGAACTGGGTGACGAGGACTAGTCGTTGGCGTGGGCGGGTTTGAAACCCGCCCCTACGGTGCGGACCGCATTGATGCCTGACGTATATTATTTGTAGGGGCGGGTTTCAAACCCGCCCAGCTTCAAACCCGCCCGGTTCAAAAACATGCCCCAACTTCAGGCCGTGCTGCTGCCGAGCACCTTGCGTTTGAGTTGCGCGGCAAAGTCCAGCATGCGCTGGGTGGAACGCAGCGCCTGCACGCGGATTTCTTCCGGAATCTGAATCTCGTTTGCGCCGCTTTCCAGCACGCGCGCCAGGCCGGGCAGGTCGTTCATCGCCATCCACGGGCAATGGCCACAGCTGCGGCAGCTGGCGCCGGTGCCGCCGGTCGGCGCCTCGATCAACCACTTGCCCGGCGCCGCCTGCTGCATCTTGTAGAAAATGCCGTTATCCGTGGCCACAATCAGTTGCTGGTTCGGCAGGTCGCGCGCTGCTGCGATCAGCTGGCTGGTGGAACCGACCACATCGGCCATGGCGATCACCTCGTCCGGCGATTCGGGATGCACCAGAATCGCGGCCTGAGGATACTGCTGCTTCAGCACGCGCATCGCGCTCGCCTTGAACTCCCTGTGCACCACGCAGCTGCCGTCCCAGATGAGCATGTCGGCGCCGGTCTGGCGCTGGATGTAGTGGCCGAGGTACTTGTCCGGAGCCCACAGGATTTTCCTGCCCTGCGCGTGCAGATGCTGGACAACGCTGACCGCGATGCTGGAAGTCACCACCCAGTCGGCGCGCGCCTTCACCGCCGCGCTGGTGTTGGCATACACCACCACGGTGCGGTCGGGGTGCGCGTCGCAGAACGCGCTGAATTCGTCCGCCGGGCAACCCAGGTCGAGCGAGCACTCCGCCTCCAGGTCGGGCATCAGCACGCGCTTCTCCGGGTTCAGTATCTTTGCGGTCTCGCCCATGAAACGCACGCCGGCGACCACGATGGTCCTGGCCGGATGCTGATGGCCGAAGTTGGCCATGTCCAGCGAATCGGAGACGATGCCGCCGGTCTCCTCCGCCAGATCCTGCAAGTCGGGATGCACGTAATAATGCGCCACCAGCACTGCATCCTGCTCGCGCAACATGCGCTTGATATGCGCGATCAGCTCGGCCTTCTCTGCGGGAGCCGGTTCGCGCGGCTTCCTGGCCCACGCCTGCGCGATGCTGCAACCGGTCTGCGCGGCATCGGGGTGTTCGTATGGGATATAGATCACGTTCTCATTCATGGCATTTTCCTGCTCGCGCGCCCTGGTCTGATCATGTGCGCTGGCAACTCCAGGATCGCCGCGCGATTGCTCGGTGAAAAAACTTTCTCCGCCGCATCCTGCCACGCCAGCCACTGATAGCTCAAGTGCTCGTGCGGCGCGAGTTGGACAGCGACAGGATACGGCAGTTGCAGGCCAAACATATGTTCGGTGTTGCGCGTGATGCCGGGCGGGTAACGGTGGCGCCAGTGCGGGTAAATCTCGTAGTCGTTTTGCGATTGCCAGTCGCTCAATAGGTATTGCGACGCATCCAGCCCGGTCTCCTCACGCACTTCGCGCAGCGCCGTGTCGCGCAAAGTCTCTCCGGGCTCGCAACTGCCAGTGACCGACTGCCAGTAACCGGGATGATCGGCGCGCTCCAGCAACAGCACCTTCATATCCTGAGCCTGTCCTGAGCCTCCTGAGGTATCGAAGGGCGAAGGAACGGTGTAGATCACCACCAGCACCGAGACCGGTTGCTTGTAAAGTGTCATGTTCTAGACGAAAAAAACCCAGAACGGTTTCTTGCGTTGCTGCCAGTACACCACCGTGTCGGCGAGGATGTCCTGCGCGATTTCGCGGTCGTTCGCGGACAGGCCAAAGGTATCGCTGACATTGCGCAACAGCA
>DATEYP010000242.1:0-2590 GCA_035256085.1 Acidiferrobacterales bacterium | reverse complement strand
AGGTCCGGTCCTTTGGACGGGTCGATGTCGAGCTTGCCGAGGTGATGGCTCAGGTGATGGGCCACATGTTTGGGGTCGGCAGTCTTTATATAGTGTTGATTGAGCCACAACAGCTTTTCGGGATTAAACGCCGCCGCCGAGCTGTGCACGTTCGTGACCTCGAATAGCCGGATCATCTCCTCCATGGAGAAAATCTCCTGGTCGCCGTGCGACCAGCCGAGCCGCGCCAGGTAGTTGAGCAGCGCCTCGGGCAGAAAGCCCTCGTCGCGGTATTGCATGACGCTGACCGCGCCATGGCGTTTGGACAGGCGCGAACCATCCGCGCCCAGAATCATGGGCACGTGCGCGTACACCGGCGGCGTGTGACCGAGCGCCTTGAGCATGTTCATCTGGCGCGGGGTGTTGTTGAGGTGGTCGTCACCGCGGATCACATGCGTTATCCGCATGTCCATGTCGTCCACCACCACGGTGAAATTGTAGGTTGGTGTGCCGTCGGAGCGCGCGATAATGAGATCGTCCAGCTCGCTGCTCTGAAACACCACCTTGCCGCGGATCAGGTCTTCGACCACCACCGCGCCCTCCAGCGGATTCTTGAAGCGCACCACCGGCGGAATATCCTTGGGGGGATTGGCGACACCATGACGGCACTTGCCGTCGTAGCGCGGCTTTTCCTTGCGCACCATTTGTTCGCCGCGCAAAGTTTCGAGGCGCTCCTTCGAGCAGTAGCAATGGTAGGCCGTGCCCTCCTTCAGCATCCGGTCGATCACTTCCTGGTAACGCGCGAAGCGATGCGTCTGAAAGAATGGACCCTCGTCGTATTCGAGTCCGAGCCAAGTCATGCCTTGCAGGATGGCATCCACACTCTCGGCCGTGGAGCGCTCGAGGTCGGTGTCCTCAATGCGCAATATAAAGGTGCCGCCGTGCTTGCGCGCATACAGCCAGGAGAACAGCGCGGTGCGCGCCCCGCCGATGTGCAGGTAGCCGGTGGGACTCGGGGCGAAACGGGTGCGAATGGTCATGGGGGCCGGGTGCCGTGCCGAAAGGCCGCTATGGTAATGAATAACCAGGCCGAAAGCAGCCATCGGCTGAAACCTGTGGCCGCCATTTTCGGCTACCGCCCGCGGGTGCAAGGATACAGGAATATAATCCTAAAAACGGCTATAGCCGCAGATGAACGCAGATGAATCATGCTATTGATGCACCGAGGTCATTCACCCTTTTGGTGGACTGGCGAATACCGGCAGCGCAGTGAATATCCGCGTTAATCTGCGTTCATCTGCGGCTGACTGCTTTTTCCAGGATAATGCCTCTCAAGATTATTACCCGAGCTATCGCGCCAGAGGCGTCGCTTCTACAATGACCGGGCTGGAAGTGGGTGGTGCAGGGACACGGCGCGTTCTCACCACGGGTGAGACCGCTACGTTAGGTATCTACGTTCTCCTGAAAACGGCGTTTAGCCGCAGATGAACACAGATTAATGCAAATGAAGCATGCCATGAATGCACCGGGGCCATTCACCCTAAAAACGGCTTTAGCCGCAGATGAACGCAGATTAACGCAAATGAATCATGCCGTTTATGCGCCGAGACCATTCACCCTTTTGGTGTGCTGGCGAATACGGGCAGCGCATTGAATATCCGCGTTTATCTGCGTTCATCTGCGGCTGACTGCTTTTTCCAGGTTCACCCTTTTGACGGGCCGGCGAATACCGGCAGTGCATTGAATATCCGCGTTCATCCGCGGCTGACTGCATTTTCTGGGGTTGTATATTAATGGTGAAATACACCGGCTCCTCTCCGGCCTACTGGCGGTCGTTGCCCATCCTCGTGGGCATCGCCGGGGCACTCCTGACCCTGCTGGTGTGGCACGCCGTCCAGCAGCGCGAGACAGCCATACGCGAACAGCTGATCCAGGCGCGTCTCGCCGGCGCCGGCGAGATCGTCAAGGCGCATCTGCAATCCTCGATCAATGCGTTGCAGCGCATGACCCGGCGCTGGGAAATCCGCGCACAGGCGGTGCATTCCGAGTGGCTGGCCGATGCCGCGCTCTACGTCACCCACTACGCCGATTACCGCGCCCTGCTCTGGCTGGATGCGGCCGGGTCCGCGCAATGGTGGATTGCGCGGACCGCCAGCGGCATTGCCACCGATCGCACGGGCGCGGACGTGCGCTGGGTCCGGCCGCTGCTGGCCGCCTGCCGCGCCCAAGCCGCGCCGGGCCGCCCGATTTGCGCGACCGCCGAAGGGCTGGCGCAAGATCGCATCCTGATCATCCTGCCCGTCTCCAGGAAGAAGAAAATCGTCGGCTACATTGCCGGCGTTTTCGATCTTCAGCGATTGTTTTCCGAAATCCTTCACCCCGGCGTGCTGCCGGCATACGGCATCGCCATCCTGGATCGGGATCAGCCGATTTACCAGCGAACCGGGCCGGAACAGACGCCGTCCACCAACTTGTTCCAGGAGGCCAGCCTGAATCTGCCGGGTCTCGACTGGCGGCTGCGCATCTGGCCCGCCCCCGGCGAGCTGACCCATGCGCCCAGCCTGCTTTCCGTTCTCATTCTCGCGGCCGGCCTGTTGATGTCCGGTCTGCT
>DATEYP010000241.1:0-9045 GCA_035256085.1 Acidiferrobacterales bacterium | reverse complement strand
GCGGACGGCAAGATGAATCGCAGCGTGCACGACATCGGTGGCGGGTTGTTGCTGGTGCCGCAGTTCACGCTCGCGGCGGATACCGGCAAGGGACTGCGCGCCAGCTTCACGCCGGCGGCAACACCGGAGGATGGGCGGCGCCTGTTTGCCTATCTGCTCAGTAATGCACGCAAACAGCACCCGATTGTTGCAAACGGAACATTCGGCGCCGACATGCAGGTGACCTTGACCAATGACGGTCCGGTCACGTTCTGGCTGGAATCAAAATAACCGCGCCATCAGGCGCGGTCGAGCGGGAAGGCGATGACCTCGCCAATAGTGCGCGCGCCGGATGCGAGCATGACCAGCCGGTCGAAGCCGAGCGCAACGCCGGAACAGTCCGGAAGCCCGCTGGCCAGTGCCGCCAACAGATTTTCATCGAGCGCTACCGTCGGCCGATGTTCAACTGAACGTGCATGTTGCTGGCGCTCGAAGCGCGTGCGCTGCTCGCTGGCGTCGGCGAGTTCGTGGAAACCGTTCGCCAGCTCCGTGCCGTTCCAGTACAGCTCGAAACGTTCGGCGAGCGGCGGGCTGCCGGGCCGCACGCGTGCCAGCGAGGCCTGCGAGGCCGGATAGTCATACAGAAAGGTGAGCCGGCCCTGCCCCAGCCTGGGTTCGATCAGGTGGGTGAGCAGCAGATCGCGCCAGATGGCGACATCGTGATGCGCGTCGAGCGCGGGCGGTGCGTGGATTTCATGTGCGCGCGCGGCCTGCGCGAAATCCTGGGCCGTGGCGGTGTGCGGGTCGAGATGGGCGTGCTGCTGAAAGGCTTCTCGATAACTCAGTTTCTCGCTTGCGGCGAGCGACACGTGCTCACCGAGCAGCTGTCGCGTCAGCGCTTCCACCTCGGCCATGAGTTGCTCCGTATCAAAGCCCGTCCGATACCATTCGAGCAGCGTAAATTCAGGGTTGTGCAACCGTCCGGCTTCGCCGTCGCGGAACACCCTGCAGACCTGGTAGATCGAGCCGCTGCCGGCCGCGAGCAGGCGCTTCATGGGGAATTCCGGCGAGGTATGCAGGTACAGCGTCTGTCCCTGCGGAAACAGCGGACCGGTATAGCGCGTCGTGAAACTCAGCAGCGCCGGATCGGGCGTGGCGGCAGAGGACAGGCAGGGTGTTTCGACCTCCAGCACGCCGCGTTCGGAAAAGAATGTCCGGATGCCGGTCAGCATCCGGGCGCGCAGCCTGAGAACTTCCAGCGAGGCGGATGGTTGCCAGCCGCCGGAAGTGTGCTGCCTCATCGGATCAGGCGCGCGAGATGTATTCGCCGGTGCGGGTGTTGCACTTGATCGACTCGCCGTTCTGGATGAACAGCGGTACGCGCACCACCGCGCCGGTCTCGAGCGTGGCCGGTTTGCCGCCGCCGCCCGACGTGTCGCCCTTCAGGCCCGGATCGGTTTCCACAATCTTGAGAACCACGGTGTGCGGCGGCTCGACGCTCAGCGGTATGCCGTTCCAGAGTGTGATGATGCATACATCCTGTTCCTTGAGCCACTTGGCGGTGTCGCCCACGGTGGCCTTGTCGGCGCCGAACTGCTCGTAGGTTACCGGGTTCATGAAGTGAAAGAATTCGCCGTCGTTGTAAAGATATTGCATTTCCACGTCCACCACGTCCGCGGCTTCGAGGGTATCGCCCGACTTGAACGTGCGTTCGATGATGCGTCCGGTCTTGAGGTTGCGGATTTTCACGCGGTTGAACGCCTGACCTTTTCCGGGCTTGACGAACTCGTTCTCCACGACTGCGCCCGGGGAGTTGTCGATCATCACCTTGAGGCCGGCCTTGAAATCATTTGTGCTGTACGTCGCCATGAAACACCTTGCTGTTTAAGTTGACATCAATCAAAACCGCCCTCACCCTCATTCCCTCTCCCGGAGGGCCCTCACCCTTTACCCTCTCCCAGAGGGAGAGGGGAAGTTGGTGAGAATCCATACTTCGGTCGAGGCGAGGTCGCTCACGGCCATCTCGGCAATTGCTCCTGCATTGCTCTACCTCCCGCCATCCCTGGCGGTCGCTGGCCTTCGCGACACTTGTGCATCCTGCACGTCGCCGTGCGCGCATTGCTGCGCGACTCAGGTAAGATTGGGGCGCTATGATACCCGGAACTCAATTATTACGGCAGGTGCCCGGCTGGCAAATTGCCCTGGCGCAGGCAATCACCGACCCGGCCGAATTGCTCGATGTGCTTGGACTTGGTCCCGAGTGGCTGCCGGCCGCCCGCATCGCAGGCCGGGCATTCCCTTTGCGGGTGCCGCGCGGTTTCGTCGCGCGCATGCGCCGGGGTGACCCAAATGATCCCTTGTTGCGCCAGGTGTTGCCGCTGGCGGCGGAGCTGCTGCCGGTCCCCGGATTCGGTACCGATCCGGTCGGCGAGCGTGCGGCCACGCAGGCGCCCGGGGTGCTGCACAAATACCAGGGCCGGGTGCTGCTCACGGCAACCGGGGCCTGTGCCGTGCATTGCCGATATTGCTTCCGCCGCCACTTTCCTTACGAGCAGGCGAACGCCTCCGCCGACGGCTGGCGCGTCGCGCTCGACACCATCGGCGCGGATAGTTCGATCACGGAAGTGATTCTCAGCGGCGGCGACCCGCTCACGCTGTCCGACCGGCGCCTGGCCGGTTTCGTGCAGCAATTGGCTCGCCTTCCGCACGTGACCCGCCTGCGTGTGCATTCGCGCCTGCCGGTGGTGTTGCCGGAGCGCATCACGCCGTTGCTGTGCGATGCCCTGGCGGGAACGCGCCTGCGCGTGGTGTTGGTACTGCACGCCAACCACGCGCAGGAACTCGATACCCCGGTGCGCCAGGCCTGCGTGCGCCTCGCCGAACGCGGCATCCTGCTCTTAAACCAGTCGGTGCTGCTGCGCGGCGTGAACGACAGCGTCGAGGCGCTGGCCATGCTGAGCGAGACCTTGTTCGCCGCCGGGGTGCTGCCTTACTACCTGCATCTGCTCGACCGCGTTCAGGGTGCGGCGCACTTCGAGGTGAGAGACGAAACGGCGCTTGCCCTGCATGCCGGAATCAATGCCTGCTTGCCGGGTTATCTGGTGCCGCGCCTGGTGCGGGAAGTGCCCGGTGCGCCGGGAAAAAGTCCGCTGCTGCCGGGATAACGCGCTGACAGGTGGCGCTGCTGGTGATGGTGAGTCCGGCCCGGCCGCGCTCGTCACGGTGCTGGAGCATGTGACGCGTTCGCCTGTCATACTATGCGCACATTGACTTGAACGGATAAGCGATACCAATGTTTGACTGGGCAAACGATCCGCAGTTCTGGGTGGGACTGCTGCAGATCGTCTGGATTGACATCATTCTGAGCGGCGACAACGCGGTGGTGATTGCACTGGCCTGTCGCCGGCTTCCACGGCACCAGCAGCGGGTGGCGATTCTCGCCGGCACCGGCGCGGCCATCGGCCTGCGCGTGGCGATGGCGACGGTGGTAACGCTGCTGCTGGAGATTTCCTACCTCAAGCTGATCGGCAGTGTGTTGCTGCTGTGGATCGCCATCAGGCTGCTCGCCCCGCAGGATGGGGAGGGCGGCGACGGCGCGAGCATCGGCAACCTGTGGCAGGCGATCCGCACGATTGTCGTAGCCGATTTCGTCATGAGTCTCGACAACGTGATCGGCATCGCCGCCGCCGCCAAGGGTAGCGTGCTGCTGCTGACGCTCGGGCTGATGATCAGTATTCCGCTGATCATCTTCAGCAGCACCGTGATACTGCGGTTCATGGGGCGCTACCCGTGGATTGTCACACTCGGCGGCGCGCTGCTCGGCTACATCGCGGGCGAGATGGCCGTCACCGATCGCGCCGTGACCGGCTGGATTGCGGAGCGTGCGCCGGTGCTGCACACCGTCGGCCCCGTCCTGGGTGTCGTGTTCGTGGTGGTGGTTGGCAAGCTACTCGCCGCGCGCGCGGCAAGACCGGCGTGATCGGCCGGCCTGACGACGGGCAACGGGCAGCCACCGCAGGCTATTACTTATGGCAGGACGAACGAAGTAGGGCTTCATTAAACCTGGAAAAAGCAGTTAGCCGCAGTGAACGCAGATAAACATGGATATTCAATGCGCTGCCTGTATTCGCCGGCCCACCAGAAGGGTGAACGGCTTCGGTGCATCAATGGCCTGGTTCATTTGCATAAATCTGCGTTCATCTGTGGCTAAACGCCGTTTTTATGTTAAATGATTGGAACGTCCGAGGAGAATCGCCATGTTGAAGGTACTGGTACCCGTTGACGGGTCGAAGAATTCCGACCGCGCCGTTACCCATGCAATCGGCTTTATTGCCAACAGCAAGGTGCCGGTCGAGCTGCATCTGCTGAACGTCCAGCTGCCGATCGTTTCCGGAGGCGTGCGCATGTTCATCAAGCATGAAGAGATCGAGGCCTATCACCAGGACAGCGGTCAGGACGCACTGCGGTCGGCGCGCGAGCAGCTCGACCAGGCCGGGCAGGCCTATACGCACCTTGTGCGCGTCGGACCGATCGGCGAGACCATCGCCGCCTATGCGAAGGAGCAAGGCTGCGATCACATCATCATGGGCACGCGCGGTCTGGGCGCCGTCACCGGCATGGTGCTGGGGTCGGTCGCCACCAGGGTGATCCACCTGGCCGACGCACCGGTCACGCTGGTGAAGTGACGTGCTGCCGGACGGAGTCGGCAGCCGCAGTGTAGTGCGTCACAATTACCGGCACATGGCCTGATCCTTTCGTAGGTCGGCCTTCAGGCCGACACGTCGGGCTGAAGCCCGACCTACAAGTCTCCGGGCACATCGGAATAAGTTCCAAACAGAATGCCGCACTACACTTGCCCAGCGCTTTTCAACTACTGACTCATGCCCCGATTTTCGATTTACAGAAGTCTTCGCCGTAACGACGCCAAGAACGCATTGTTGAAGCCGTAACTTGACACTAAAAACCGTACCGGCAGTACCGGTGTTCGCACGCGGGTCGTGGCTGCTCGCATTCCCGGGATTGCGGACAGGCGGTCGTCACCAGCAGGCATGTATTTGCTATGCTTGAAATCTGTATGAAGGTCTCAATTTCAACGCAATCTGTCCAATCCAGTACGGATGTTTGTCTGCAATCGGCCGGCCCTGGCCCCGTCCACATGAATAAGCGGCAGGTCTGGCGAGCGAGTCTTGCCGTGCTGCTGCTGGCCGGGCTGACCGGCGGTTGTGCACTGTTTCCAGCGCCGGCCCCCGCTCCGCTGCAGGATGAACAGGGCCTGGGTGCGCCGTTGCCGTATGAGCCGCCGCACGCCCGGATACAAACGGCGCCGCCCCTGCCGGCCGTCGCGCCACAGGTGGTGAACACCGGCCCGCGCCGCAAGAAGAAAATTGCGCTCACCTTCGACGCCTGTTCAACGCAGGGGCCGAGCCAGTTCGATGAAAAAGTGATCCGCAGGCTGATCGACATGAAGGTGCCGGCGACACTGTTCCTCGGCGGCAAATGGATGGAGGAGCATCCGGACGAGACACAGGAACTCGCCAGGCACCCGCAGTTCGAATTGGCGAACCACACCTATTTGCACCCGCACCTGCCGCGCGAAAGCGATGCGCGCGTGCGCGAAGAGTTCACCCGTACCCAGGATATGCTGTATACGCTGACTGGCCGGCGCACGACATTATTCCGCGCGCCCTACGGAGAGGTGGACGCGCGCACGGCCCGTCTCGGCGCGGAGGCCGGCATGATCGCCATTCAATACGATCTTGCCTCCGGCGATCCGGACCGGCGCATTACCGCCAAGCAGCTGATCGAACACGTCTCGGGTCGGGCCAGGAACGGCTCGATCGTGGTCATGCACATGAACGGCCGCGGCTGGAAAACGGCCGAAGCCCTGCCGCGTATCGTGCTGCGCCTGCGCAAGAAGGGTTATAAGCTCGTGACGGTGAGCGAACTGCTTGGCCGTCCGCCGGCGCCGCCCGTCGGTCCCGGTCCGGGGTTCCAGGAGTGATGGCGCGGTAACAAACGTCATTGTCCTGGAAAAGCCGTTAGCCGCAGATGAACGCAGATGTTTCGTAAAAAAACAGGCCATGGATGCACCGCAGCCATTCACACTTTGGGCGGGCTGGCGAATACCGGCGGCGCATTGAATATCCGCAAATATCGGCGTTCATCTGCGGCTAAACGCCGTTTTTAGGATTATTGTGCAGGCGGCTCCTGTTACTATTCGATTTCCATGTCCACACGCCACGCATTGCTCAAGCTGCTCGCGGACGGCGCGTTTCATTCCGGCCCGGTGCTGGGCGAGCGCCTCGGGGTGAGCCGTGCCGCCGTGAACAAGGCGATCCAGTCCCTGGCCGAACGTGGCGTCGATATCCACTGTGTCTCCGGGCGCGGCTATCGTCTCAGCGAGCCGTTCGTGCCACTGTCGGAAGTGCCGATTCGCGTGCTGCTGGCGGAACACCAGGTGCGGGCCGAGGTTGACGTTTTTGACGAAGTGGACTCCACCAATGAGCAGTTGTTGCAGTCGCCGGAATTGTCCAGCGGTCGTGTGTGTCTGGCCGAGGCGCAGTCCGCCGGGCGCGGGCGGCGCGGGCGTGGTTGGGTGGCGACTCCCTGCCACAATATTCTGATGTCCATGAGCTGGCGCTTCGAGACCGGGCCCGCCGGCCTTGCCGGCCTGAGCCTTGCGGCCGGGGTTGCGGTGCTGCGCGCGCTGGAAGGATTCGGTGTGCATGACGCCGGCCTGAAATGGCCGAACGATATACTCCGCGACGGACGCAAACTCGCCGGCCTGCTCATCGACCTGCGTGGCGAGGCCAGCGGCCCATCGCTCGTGGTGCTCGGGCTGGGTCTCAATGTGCATCTCGCGCCGAATGATGCCGCACGTATCGACCAGCCCTGGATTTCCCTGCGTGAAAGCCTGCCCGCTCCGGTAGACCGCAACCGCCTAGCGGGTCTGCTGATTATGCATCTGCAGGAGATGTTCGGCAGCTTCGAGCAGGCCGGCTTTGAAGCCTTTCGCGCGGAGTGGGAGCGCCGCCATCTGTATGCCGGCCAGCCGGTGCGGCTGCAGTCCGGGCACGAGGATGTGTTCGGTACGGTCGAGGGCATTGACGCGCAGGGCAGCCTGCGCGTGCGTGTCGAAGGCGGCGCGCTGCGCACCTTCCATTCCGGCGATGTGAGTTTGCGCGCAGCGCACTGATACTTCATGAGGGCGCTAATAAAGCATGTGCTTAAGATGGTTTGCCGCAAAGACGCAAAGGGCGCGAAGAAAATATCCTGGTTTTTCAGAAAGAAAATGACTTTGCGTCCTTTGCGTCTTTGCGGTGAGATGTTGTTGTGTTGAAATTACAGAGACAACCATGAATCTCGTTCTCGATCTTGGCAACAGCCGCTGCAAATGGGCGCTGGCGGACGCCGGGCAGGAGCCCAAGCGCCGCGATGCACAGGGATGTGCGAGTGTCGCAGGAGGCACGACGCCGGGAGCGACCGATGCACAGGGATGTGCGAGAGCGGCCGCCGGTCTCGTCCAAGGCGGTGCTCTGGCCTATGGCGAGGATTTTGCCCGCGCGCTGGATAGCAGTTTCAATTCACTGTTGCGCCCACAATGCGTGGCCGCGGTGAGTGTCGCGGCTGCCGGGCACTTGCAAACGTTGGCACAGTGGACGCAGCGTCGCTGGGGCCTTGAATTGCAGCCCGTCGTCGCGTGCGCCGCGCAGCTCGGGGTCACCAACACGTACAAGGATCCTGCCCGTCTCGGCGCCGACCGCTGGGCGGCGCTGATTGCGGCGCGCGCGCGCCTGCCGGGCGCCGTCTGCGTGGTGGACTGCGGCACGGCGCTGACCATCGACGCGCTCGATGGCAACGGCGTGTACCGCGGCGGTGTGATCCTGCCGGGACTGGCGCTGATGCGCGATGCCCTGTTGCGCACCCAGGGTGTGTGCGAGGTGCTGGGCGACGCCGATTCGCCGCTCGCGCAATCCACCGCCGATGGTGTCGCCGCCGGAACCTTGTTCGGATTGACCGGCGCCATTGACCGGATTCTGGATGAACAGGCGACGCGGCTTGGCGACACACCGCACATACTGATCACCGGCGGTGACGCACAGACGTTGCTCGCGCGCTTGCGGCATGCCGTCCAGCACACGCCGGATCTGGTACTGGAAGGCGTGGCGTGTATTGCCCGTGCGGGAGACTCGACATGATGCGCTGGGGATTTGCCGCGCTGGTGCTGGCCAACATCGGTCTGCTGATGTGGGCGACCTGGTATCGTGAGGGTGTGGGCGAGGTGCGAGCGCCGAATCCGGTATTCCATCCCGAACAGATGGTTCCGCTCAGCACCCCGGGCGTGGCGCTACAGGCCCGCAAGAGTGAACAGCCGCGTACGTCCCTGGTTGCCGCCAAGCCGCGCCCGCGTTGCGTGAGTATCGGGCCGTTCGCCTCCACAGAGTTGGCCGACAAGGCACTCGTGCGCCTGACGGAAGCGAAACAGGTTGCCACGCGCCGCAGCGAAGAACGCAAACTCGAAGGCAGTTACTGGGTACACCTGGCGCCGTTTGACAACCGCAAACAGGCCGAGCGGCGCCTCAAGGAAATCGAACGGCTCGGCATACGCGATGTCCTGATCATGCCGGATGCCCATGGCAAACCGGCGATATCGCTCGGACTGTTCACGAGCGCCGATAACGCCCAGAAACGCCTGCAAGAACTTGCCCAGAAGGGCGTGGCGGCGCAGCAAGAGGTCCGTTACCGAACCGAGAGCCTGGTCTGGTTCGACCTGCGCTTGCCGGAGCCGGCGGGCGCTGCGTTGGAGCAATTGCGCGCCATCGACTGGGGTGTGCCCGGTGTTGAGGTGCGCGATGAGCCCTGTGCGCCGGAACCCGGCTGATGTGCTGTTTGCGCCGCAGGCGGCGTTTCCCTTACAATTTTTTGTCTGACTTTCCCGTGGTTAGCTGTTCCGGGCAGGGTGCACGGATCAACGGCGACCGCAGTCAATTCGCCCGCATAGCTCAGTGGTAGAGCACCTGATTTGTAATCAGGCGGTCGGGGGTTCAAGTCCCTCTGCGGGCTCCA
>DATEYP010000240.1:0-15487 GCA_035256085.1 Acidiferrobacterales bacterium | reverse complement strand
GGTACACAGCTCGGCGCGTTCGTCGCGCCGCTGGTGGCGGCGGGTTTCCGTGTGGTGGCCTTCGATGCCCCGGCGCACGGCCGCACACCCGGCCACGCCACCGACTTGCCGGAAGTGAGCGAGGCGTTGTTGCAAGTAGCCGCTGCGTTTCCGCCGTTACACGGGGTGATCGCCCATTCGTTCGGTGCGGTCTGTACCCTCGTCGCCATCAGTCGCGGGCTCGCGCCGCGTCGGGTGGTGACACTGAGCGCCCCCGCGAGCATCGATTTCCTGATGGACAGTTTCGCCGCACGGCTCACAATCCCGGCCGCGGTCATGGACGTGCATCGGCGCTTGATGGAGCTGCGTTTCGGCGCCGATTTATGGCGGCAATTCTCGCCGACCGAGATCGCGCGCGGTCTCGACATCCCGGCCTTGCTGGTGCACGACAAGGAGGATCATGATGTTCCCTGGCAGGAAAGCGAGGCGCTGGCGCGTGCCTGGCCGGGCGCGGCTTGGGTCCAGACGCAGGGACTCGGTCATCGCCGCATACTGCGCGACCCGGACGTGATCGCGCGCGTCGCGGCCTTTCTGGCCGAATCATCCCCCACGCCTGACACCCACGCGTCGGAGAAAGCACTTGCATGACCGAAATGATCGCGACGTCCCTGGAAACACTGACGGATTTGGAACGGTTACTGCACGCAGAAATCCCGCTCACCCGCGCCATGGGTATGCGGGTCGTGCGCGCCGATCAAAACGGTCTGACGCTCGGCGCCGCGCTCGCACCGAACCTCAACCACAAGCAGACCGCCTTCGGCGGCAGCCTCAACAGCCTGGCCACCCTCGCCTGCTGGGGGCTGATCCAGCTGCTGGTGCGCGAGCGCGGCCAGGCGATCACGGTCGTGATCCAGGAAAGCAGCGTGCAATATCTGAAACCGGTGGTGCGGGATTTCGAGGCGGTCTGTCCGCCGCCGCCCGCACCGGTTATCGAAAGATTTCTGCACACGCTGGAACGCAGGGGGCGGGCGCGGCTGGCGCTGGAGGCGGCTATCCACTCCAACGGTGAGATTGCATTGCGCTTTCGCGGCCGCTTCGTCGCCTACGACCGAACGCGCTTTCAGGGCATCGAACCGGTGTAGCGCAGCTGCACCAGACCACTCGCGAACGGCGTAACGCCCGCAAGTCTCAGTGCATGACGCGGAACGCCCGGTTCAAACAGTGGAATCCCCGCGCCCAGCAGCAGCGGATGGACGGATATCACGAACTCATCGATCAGATCTTCGCGCAAGAATGTCGAAATCAGTGCGCCGCCGCCCACCAGCCAGATGTTCTGGTTGGCACGGGCACGCAACCCGGCAATCAGCCCGGCCGCATCGCCCGCTACGAACCTGACGCGCGGGTCGTCTGGTGGCGTCCGGCGGGTGAACACATAGGCCGGCTTGTCGCCGTACGGCCACTCCCCGAAGCTCAGGCTCAGTTCGTAGGTCTTGCGGCCCATGACCAACGCCTCCACGGAATCGAAGAACGCCGTGTAACCGTAGTCGGCGTCGTGAAACAGCCAATCGATCTCGCCCGCTGGACCGGCGATGTAGCCATCGAGACTGGTGGCGATGAACAGAATGACTTTCGGCATGTTAGAAATTTTACCGGAGTTTAATTGCGCGGACGATTTACTGATCAGGCCGGATACCAGCGCACATTATTTTCCCCTCTCCCTGCGGGAGAAGGACACGCCTCCAGGGATGGAAGGCGGTAGACCGCGTCGGGAACAGGCGGTCGAGGATGAGGGCCGGTCTTGCAGCTGCTTTGCCCTCACCCCGGCCCTCTCCCACGGGGAGAGGGAGAGAAGCGATGCGCACTATTTGGCGACCTGATCAGTAATTCATCCCGGACCATCGCTCCGCCCCGGACGAACAGCGAGCCCAGCATTGACCCGCGCGGCAGCCTTCCCGCACACTCATCGGTAAAAATTCCCATCACGACTCGGCTATCGGCATGCAAAAACAAAACCCCGCGCTCGACCAGTTACTCAACCTGGGACCGTCCAGCATACACTGGCTGAACGCCATCGGTGTGCACACCCGCCGCGACCTGGAAAAGCTCGGCGCGGTCGATGCCTACGCGATCCTCAGGGCCAATGGTTACAACGCGAGCCTCAACCTGGTGTATGCCATCGAAGGCGCGCTGACCGGCCGCGACTGGAACCGGCTGCCGGCGAAACGCAAGATGCAACTCAAGGCGGCCGCGGCCGACGCCGTGAAACCGCGCTGCGCCTGGCCGGCCAACGACCCGCACATGCTCCGCTACCATGACGAGGAATGGGGCGTGCCGGTGCACGACGACCGCAAACATTTTGAGTTCCTGATTCTGGAAGGCGCGCAGGCCGGCCTGAGCTGGCGCACGGTGCTGCACAAACGCGCCGCCTATCGCGCTGCGTTTGCCGGTTTCGACCCGCGGCGCGTGGCGCGCTTCGATGCGCGCAAGGTGAAGACGCTGTTGAAGAACGCCGGCATCATCCGTAACCGCCTCAAGATCGAATCGGCGATCAGCAATGCGCACGCCTTTCTTGCCGTACAGAAAGAGTTCGGCAGTTTCGACCGGTATGTCTGGCAGTTCGTCGGTGGCCGGCCGATCGTGAATCGCTGGACGACGTTGAGCGAAATTCCGGCGCGCACGCCCGAATCGGACGCCCTCAGTACCGATCTCAAGAAACGCGGGTTCCGGTTTGTCGGCTCGACCATCGTCTATGCGCACATGCAGGCGACCGGCCTGGTCAACGATCACCTGACACACTGCTATCGCCACCGGGCGCTGGCGGCGCAACGCCGCCGGACCTGAGGCCTTTCCCGTGTCGCGAAAATTACAATGAAACGTGCCGTCACCACCGGCGTCAGCTTCGGCCTGACTTCGGGGACGATCACCACGCTCGGCCTGATCGTGGGCCTGCATGCCGGCACCCACTCGCGCCTCGCCGTCATCGGCGGGATCCTGACCATTGCCGTGGCCGACGCCTTGTCCGACGCGCTCGGCATGCACATTGCCGAGGAGTCACGCGCCGACCGCACTATTCGCCAGATCTGGCTGGCCACGTTCGCCACCTTCGTCACCAAGTTCTTCATGGCGCTCAGTTTCATTGTGCCCGTCCTGGTGCTCGAACTCGGCAGCGCAATCGTGCTGAGTGTGGCCTGGGGCTTCAGCATTATCACGCTGCTGAGCTGGGCGCTGGCGCGTGCCCAGCACGTGCCGCCCTGGAAGGTGATCGGTGAACACCTGTTGATCGCCGCCGTGGTGGTCGCCGCGACCCATCTGCTAGGCGATTGGCTGGCAACAATCTATGCCGGCTCCTGAAGGAACGGCCGGGCATGCACGGTCGTTCCACCACCCGGACCAGACGACCAGGTGCCGGGCGAGGAAAACATCAACCCCAAAGTCGCTCCACCATCCAGTACGCGCCGGTCAGTGCGATCAGCGCCGACAGCGGCAGCACCACGCGCGCGCGGTACCACGGCCTGTGCCGGAACCAGTAGCCGACCACCAGGAACGCGAGTGCGATCACCGCCAGCTGCCCGCCCTCGACACCGACATTGAAGGCGATCAAGCCGGTAACGAATTCATCGCGCGGCAGACCGATCTCGGTCAGCACACCGGCGAAACCGAGGCCATGCAGCAACCCGAAACCGAATACCACGAATATCCGCCACGCATGCAGACGTGCCGTGAGCAGGTTTTCCACGGCCACCGCCACAATCGATGCCGCGATCAGTGGCTCGACGATGGCCGGCGACAATGCGATCACGCCGTACATGCTCAATGCCAGTGTGATCGAGTGCGCGAGCGTGAACGCCGTGACCTGCCACAGCAGCGGCGCAAGCCGCGTGCTCAACAGAAACAGGCCGAGCACAAACAGCATGTGATCCAGCCCCTTGGGCAGGATGTGGGTGAAGCCAAGCACCAGGTATTGACTGAATACCGCGGTGCGTGTCGCGGCCGCTACATCTCCGGCAAGCGGGTAGGTCGCACTCGCCTCGCCTTCCCGCACCCAGGCCGCTATCACTCCATCGGCACGGTGCAGGCGCAACACGCTGCCGCCGTACTGCGGTGCATAGGTCCAGCGCAGGGTCTTGGCGCCGGGTGGAATACTGCCGGTGAGCCGCACCGTGGTGAGCCGCGCGCGCGCCAGATCGTTGGACTCGGGGATATCGAGCGACGTGAGTTGCGTCGCGCTGCGCACGCCGTCGAAATCGAGGTGCACGCCATCACGATACTGCGGCCAGAAGGCGCGGATGCGTTCTTCGAGTTTGCGGGCTGGCAGGGCGAGCAGGCGGTTGTAGCTCTCCGCATTCGGTGACTCGTTGGTGTCGCTGTGCGCCGGACTCACGCCGGCCAGCAGCGCTTCCATGTTGACCTGTAAGGCCACTTGATACGTTCCGTCTGCTTGCAGATGCACATCGACGACTGCCGGGCGGATCTCGTGCGCCGCTGACGGCAACACGACCAGACAAAGCAGGAAACCGGAAAGCCAGCGCGACAGGTTGTGAATTCGCGTTGACCCGCTCGTGTTATGCTTCCGAAAAATCATTCTCTCGAAGACCCGTATGCAGCCGATTGATGCCGGATTTTTGTGGCGCGCCGGAACACTGCTCCTGCGTTTGTCCAGTGAAGGAAGCCTCATTCACCGACGGCTTCGCGCCCGGCACTTCCGCCATCCATGGCGGTCGGAGTGTAGCCGATTCGGATTGCTGTTGTCCGCCCTGCTCGGCCTGGTGGCGCCGGCAGTGGCGCATGAATTCTGGATCGAGCCGGCAAACTTTCGCCCGCCGGTCGGCGAGCCGCTCGACGTGCGCCTGCTGGTCGGCCAGGAATTCCGCGGCGACACCATGATCTACCTGCCGGAATCCTTCGAACGCTTCGTTACGGTTAACGCGCGCGGCACCCGGAATATTCCCGGCCTGCCCGGCGACGACCCGGCCGCGCGTCTGACGCCGGCCGAGCCTGGGCTCCTGCTCATCGCCTACCAGAGCACACGCTACACACTCGACATGGATGCCGTGACCTTCGAGCAATACCTGGAGAAGGAAGGCCTGGACGCCGTGCGCCGCCTGCGCGCGCAGCGCGGCGCGCGCGCCAAACCGGTGCGCGAGGTGTATTCGCGTTACGCCAAGTCGCTGCTTGCGGTCGGCGGCCGCGACACTGGTCTCGACGCCAGTCAACCGATCGGCCTGCGGCTGGAAATCGTGCCGCAGACGCCGATCTACCGGCTGAAAGGCGGCCAGACCGTGGAGGTGCAGCTGTTGTACGAGAACCGGCCGCTTGCCAACGTGCAGCTGTTGGCATTCTCGAAGAAGAAACTGATGAAACAGCTGGTGCAGCGTACCGATGCCGATGGGCGCGCGCGCTTTGTCCTGCCGCATGCCGATATCTGGATGCTGTCCGCCGTGCACATGATCCCGGCACCGGCCGATGCCAAGGCGGACTGGGAAAGCTTCTGGGCCTCGCTCAGCTTCGAGACCGGCAACCGGCACTGAGCATCAACGCACGATATCTCCGGCGAGTGCCGTTTCCATGGCGGTGCGCCAGCGTTCATAACGCGCGCGCAGCGCCGGGTTGGCGCGCGGTTTGAACCACACACCGAATTCCGTTTCCGGCCAGTCTTCGGGTTTGCCGGCGAGCAGCCAGGCCAGACCGCGCGCCGTGGCTTCGTACTCGGCCGGCCGATAGAGCGGCAGACCGGACAGGTCGCTGATACGCTGGCACAGTCCCTCGTACCAGGTGAGTCCGCCGCTGGCGATAATCTGTTCAAGTGGCGAAGCCAGCTTCTGGAATAGATCGAAGTTGACCTGCAGCAGAAAAACGATGGACTCGGCCACCGCCACCACCATCTGCCACGGTTCGGTTTCGGCCGAGAATCGCGACTCGAAGTCCGCGACCCAATAGGGCGCACCGAGGCCGCTGATACCATTGAGAAACAGCGGCGGCTCCACGCCATTCTGCGCCAGCCATGCCGGCAGTTGTTGCTCGATATCCTCGAGCCCGAGATCCTCCTCGATCCATTGCAGCGCCGCACCCGCGCCATTGACCGTGGCTTCGAGTACGTAGGCCTTTTCGTCACCATCGTGCAACACCATGCCGGTCAGCAGTCGCGGCTGATAACCCGGGTATTCTCCGGACATGCGTTGCACGAATGCGCCCGTACCCATATTGACGTAAGCGCTGTTGGCGTGCGGTTTGCCATAGGCAAACAATGCCGCCGATTGATCGCCATTGACAACAGCGAGCGGGATGGGTTGACCGTCCACCACGATATGACCACAGTTGTGGCGCGTTGGCACGCACGGCGGCAGTGCCGACCGGGGAATGGAGAACAGATGCAGGAGACCCTCGTCCCAGTCCAGGGTTTTAATATTCCACAGGAGCGTGCGCGCGGCATTCGCGGGATCGGCCACCAAACTGTGTTCGGCGCTTAGCCGGAAAATTAGAAAACTTGCCAGCGGACCGAAGGCCAGGCGACCTTCGGCCTCGGCTTGCGCCACCGCCGGCAGATGATCGAGGCACCAGCGCAGTTTGCTTGCTCCATAGTGCGCAGAGAGCATGAGCCCGGTGGTCGTGTGGATCGCCTCGGCATGCGGCGCGAATCGTTGCAACCACTCGTGTGCCCGCCGGTCCTGCCAGCTGATTACCGGCGACAGTGCCTGGCCGGTGACGCGGTCCCAGCACACAATGCTGGAACGCTGCGTGGCGAGACCTGCCGATTCAACCTGCGCGGAGTGCGCACCCAGCTCGTGCAACACCTCGCGTGCGGCTTCCAGAAGCGACACCACCAGTTCTTCCGGGTCCTGCTCCACCCAGTCAGGTCGAGGATGATGTACCTGCACCTCACGCAGACTGCGCGCCTGCGCGACGCCATGCGCATCGAACACCAGTGCGCGCGAGGCGTGTCCGCCCTGGTCGAGCGCAAGAAACAATGGAAGGTTGCGTTCAACCGGCATCGCCGAGCAGCGCGTGCCAGTCGTACTCGCCTGCACCGGCCGCGAGGAACCAGGGATTGAGAATGTTGGATTTGTTGTAGCGCAGCGGCCTGCCGTCGAGATCGGTTACGCGCCCACCGGCAGTCTCGAGCACGCACTGCGCCGCGGCGGTGTCCCATTCCGAGGTCGGTCCGAGGCGCGGGTAAACATCGGCGGCACCTTCCGCTACCCGGCAAAACTTGAGCGAACTGCCGAGGCTTTCGGTGTCGTAGTCGCCCTCGCGCGCCTTGAGACTATCGAGAAATCTGTCCACCGTCTCGCCGCGATGCGAGCGGCTTGCCACCACGGTGGCGCGCCCGCCACGGTAGCGGCGCGCGTGGATCGGCTGACGGTCGCAACCGCCCGTCTGCCTCCACGCGCCCTGGCCGCGTACCGCGAGATAACACAAACCGGTTACCGGAACATACACCACGCCAAGCACCGGAGCGCCGTCTTCGATCAGCGCGATATTCACGGTGAATTCGCCATTGCGGTTCACAAACTCTTTGGTGCCGTCGAGCGGATCGACCAGCCAGAAGCGCTGCCAGCCGGCGCGTTCACTGTATTCGATCTTGGCCGATTCCTCCGACAAGATCGGAATGCCGGGTGTGAGCGCCGCGAGGCGCGCAGCAATCACCTCATGCGCGGCACGATCGGCGTCCGTCAGTGGCGAACCGTCGTCCTTGTTGCTCACATCGAACTGGCGCTCGTATACATCCAGGATAAGGCGGCCGGCCTCGATAGCGATGATAATGACTTCCTCCAGCCAGTGTGCAGGATCGGTGCGGGTGCTCATGCTGTGCGTTCCTCCTTTCAGGCTGAACCGGAATGCCGTCTGCCCGGCACTGTACGCGCGCGACTGAATATTGCACGGCAGTATACGACGATTTCTTATTCAACCAAGTATTGCACGACAGAACACGCTGCTGGTCAGGGCACGACACTGGTACGATCGTGTCAAACCGGCAAAACGACTCGCATGCCGCCCTCGCTGCAGGTTCCGCATTCACCGTGAGCGGTAACACTATGTTGATTAGTGGAATTTGTAGCTTAAACGCACATAGAGATCTTGCGCATCGCGCTTACGGATGGCGGTCGTCAGTTGTTCGAGTTCCTGACGCTGACGGATACGACTTTCCACACTCAATTTCCTGGTAATGATATAGCGGTGACGCAACTCGACAAGTCTTTCGTTCTCACGAAAATCGGGCGAGATCAACCACCCTGCCTGAGCCTCGCCCCAGACAAGGGCGACACTTTGACCGGGCGCAAACTCCACTAGATTCAACGACGTTTGCCAGGCATATCCCCTAACGTCGCCGCTGCCTGGCAGGTTCACCACCGAGGCCATGTGCGTGTTCGGGGCATATCCAATCTCGGCCCCCATCAGAAATTGCTGCTTACCGGTACCCAGCGGCCAGCCCAGCGCCGTACGGGCGACCAGCGCCAGATAGTTTTCCCGCGATCCCGTTGCGCTTCCTGTGACCAGCAGTGCTTCAGGGATTATGGTCAGATCTATGCCGCGTTGCACGACAGATCCGCTTCTGGTGTTGTTCTCCAAGGCGATAAACGTCGTTACGCGTGAATTGTCCTCGGTAAAATCGAGAGGACCGCGCACCACGTTGGGCGCCACCCCCAATTCGCTTCTGGCGATGTCCGGATTACGCTGCAGGATAAGATGGGTCTTCCAGCCAGACTCGAATGCGTAGGAGGCATGCAGTCCGTCGGTGAAGTCGATATCTACGTTCGGGCTGTCATTGCGATCGAGCGATTTTTTAGCCACCCCGATGAGCTCGAATTTGGTCTGCATGCGACCAACGGTAATTTCCAGATTTGTTGACGGTGTGTATTGAACGTTGAACATATCGAATGTTGACTGGCCAAACGGTCGCGATTCATTCGTTGTTAGAAAACTGAAGTGCATTTCTTCCATTTCGTCGTCGTAATGACCGGCGAACCGTACCGTACTCTGCCACTGGCTGCTGAATTGGGTGTTCAGGCCCACGCGCAGGCGCGCCCGTACATCTTCCACCTTCGTCTCAGTTCCATCACGATTGTCTGTGCGGCCCACGTACACGCCTCCCCGTGCATCTCCGATGATCCGCGTTTCCATTTCGGCGCTCGCCGGGCCCGCACCAAAGACGATCGCACCTGCCACCAGATATGCCAACCTCTTCATCACGCTTCCCCTTGTCTATGTACAAATGATAATGATTATTATTACCATTATCATGATGCACGTCAACCCCGCAGGGCGGCAAGTCGTGTAGCCGGGATTCAGTGGGTACCGGGGTCACGGCAGCACCATCAAGCCCCGGATTTCATGGCGTACTGGGCATGGATGCCCGAGTGTCGCGTGGTGCAGGCGGCCTTTCTGTCTGGAGAGAGGCGTGAGTCCATGGACAATCGCGGTAGACCGCTTCGGGGATCATGCGGTTGGGAGCAATGCGGGCAATCGTTGCCGAGATACGCGACAGCCGCCTCCCACTAGACTGTTGACTTTGGATTTCAAGCAGGTCGGCGCGTTTTCGGGGGCAGCGCGATTGGTGTTGAGTCACCAGTACTGTATCGAAGCGTCCCTCCCGCCTTTGCTACGCACAACCTTACTTGGCGAGCGCCGCCCCAATGATCCGCGCGAGCCGCGTAGCATCCACGGGATGGGCCTGTCCCGGGCGGCGCGCGACCGCCCAGACCGGATCGGGAAAGTGCGCGTCGTCGGCAAAACGCGGGATGACGTGCCAATGCAAATGCGGCACCTGGTTACCGAGCGCGGCGAGGTTCACTTTGTCCGGTTGCATCAGCTCGCGCAATGCGCCCTCCACGACGAACACCGACTGCATCAGATGCGCGCGCTCGTCCGGCGGCAGGTCGGTCATCTCCTTCACGTGCCGGTTGAGAATCACCCGGCAGAAACCCGGATAATCCGGGTCATCCACCCGGATAATGCGCAGTATGGCGTCGCGCCACAACAGGTTCTCATTCAGCGGCCGACAGAGGGGGCATGAAATTTCGGTCATGACATCAGTTCAAGTGCTGTTTCTTGATGTACCCGGCCGAGAACCATGAAGGTCAGATAGCGGCCGTTGTTGAGGTGCAGGTTGATGTTGCAATCGTTCGGCCAGGCACGAAACGCGATGCGCCCGCTGCCGAGTAGAGCCTGGCACCGCACGAACGGCAGCAGGAACAGCGATTTGAGCAACCGCAGATACAGGTTCACTGCACCCTCCCACTGGGCATGAATCATCATATAATAGCGTCCAGGTTGCGGCGCCGATACCGGCTTGACCCGCCCCCTGAACTCCCTCGAATTGCGAGGCCGATGCTAATGCAGATGAACGCAAGCCTGCACAACAATATCCTCGACTGGCCGCATATCGACACCGTGCTGCTCGACATGGACGGCACGCTGCTTGACCTGCACTACGACAATCATTTCTGGCTGGAACACGTGCCGCGCCGCTACGCCGAGAAACACGCGCTCACGCTGGAGGCCGCCAAGGATGCGCTGCGCGGGCGTTACAGGCAGGTCGAAGGCACGCTCGACTGGTACTGCGTGGATTACTGGACGCGCGAGCTCGACCTCGATATCGCACTGCTCAAGGAAGAAGTCGATCACCTGATCGGCGTGCATCCGCATGTGGTTGATTTTCTCGATGCGGTGCGCGCCCGGGGGAAACGCCTGGTGCTGGTCACGAACGCGCACGGCAAGAGCCTGAATATCAAATTCCGCCGCACCCGCCTCAATGGTCACTTCGACGCCGTGGTGTGCGCACACGACCTGGGGCTGCCCAAGGAATACCCGGCTTTCTGGGACAGGATGCAGGAGGTCGAGCCGTTCACAAAAGGCGCGGCCCTGCTCATCGACGACAGCCTGCCGGTACTGCGCTCGGCTCACAACTACGGCATCGCCCACCTGCTGGCAGTACGTAATCCGGATTCAAAACTACCGGAGAAGGATGTCGGCGAGTTTGCCGCGATCCGCAGTTTCCGGGACATTCTGCCTTAAACAACAATGCGACAAGGAGGAGCCATGCGAATTATTGCACTGCTTCCGTTGTGCCTGTTGCTCGGCGCCTGTCAGGCAACGGGACCGCTTGATGAAAACTCTCCCTTCGACGTCCTGCCGTCCGGCAGCCGGCTGGTACTGAAACAGGAGCTGACCATTCCGGCCCACACTGCCGGGGTGTTGCTGCAGGGTGGGCGTGTGGTGAGCGGCCAGGACGTCAACCAGTATCATCCGCATTGCCGCCTGGAAGTCCACGATGTGCGGGAGACGGCACAAACCGTGGCGACCGACGAGTTCGTGGTGCGCCGCGTGCGCCAGGAGTCGCAATCGGTAGCGCGCCCCGGCCTCATGAAAACGGAATTCCGCAAACCAGGCGGCATCAGCTTCTACGTCTTCCGCACGATCCTGGACCTGCGTTCGGAGCGCCAACCGCAGGTGCGCTGGCTGACCTGCCAGCAATGGGCCGACCCGGCCCTCGGCCAGCACGTGACGATCCGCGAGATGCGCGCGGCACTGGGCGAGATTATTACAATACAAATCCCGTCCAGCGCAGCGGTGGGTAACCGCTAAGTCCTGGAGGCACGGACGCGCGGCGCAGCCAACAGAAATCAGAACTGCACGCTCATGCCGGCAAACAGGCCGGTGCCGGAGACATCCACCGCCTCGCCGGCCGCATCCTCGACCTCGGCGCGCTCGTATTTTAACTCGGTATAGATGCCGAAGTGCCGCCAGCGGAACGCGACACCGGTCATGCCCTGCAAGGCGAAACCGCCGGCGTCGCCGGTTATCGCGCCGCTGAAGCTGCTCGAAGCAGTGCCAAACCCGGCGCCAAGATACGGCTGTACGATGGCGCCCGGACGGAAGTATTTCTTGGCATTAACAAAGACATTGGTCACGGCCATGTCGCCAGAGGCGACGCCGCCGGTGGTGTAGTCCTGGGTGTGGCCGAACAGCTCCAGCCCGAAGGCGAAGCCATTTTCCAGGCGCCACTCCCCCTCCAGACCATACGCCATGTTCGCAGCCGAAAAGTTACGGGATACCCCGAGAATGGACTGCGTATCGCTCGCCAGCCGGAAACTACCGACCTTGGCAATGAGCGTTACACCACTGGTGCCTTTTTCTGCCGGGACATCGCCCGCCGCGCGTGTCTCTTTGGCTACCGGTTTCCTGGCAGGCGGCGCCTTGGCGGCCTTTGGCTTTTTTGCGGGGGCCGGGGCGGAAGTGGGGGCAACCGGCTTGGGCGCGGCGGCGGCGCGTGCGGCGAGCGCCGGATCGAGGACAAGGCGTGCCGCGCGCATCTCGGTGCGGCCGGTGCCGTACGGCACCTGGCGCAAGCTCACGCTCTCATCCGCATTCACCGCCAGCTGCACGAAATAGATTCGCCCGGCCTGACAGGTGATGGTCAGTGGCGCGGCATCGATCCGGCCGGCGCGCACCTCGAGCCGCCCCGGACCCGCCGCCCACATGCCGTAGGTGCGCGGCTCCAGCTGACCGGAGTTGCGTTTATTGAGCCAGAGTACCGGCGACGTCCGGGGTCTGGCATCCCCCAGACGATAGACATAGATCAGCGCCTTGCCGGCCGGCGGCACCGCCTGTTTGGCGTAGCGGTCCTGTTCGGGAGTAGCGAGCCGAACAGCGGCCTGCGCCTGGGTGGTACCGATGATCAGCAGCGAGCTGCCGAGTAGAAATGCGATCCATGATTTCATTCTGTACTCCTGATCACGCGGTGTCGATTTCGCACATTGGCGTGCTGGTTTCATTATAGTCCAGGTCCGGCAACCGACCGGGTGCAAAATAAACTCGCGCGCTGTCGCGGTTAGACCGTAAATCACAATGGGCGCGGCTTGTGGTGCGGTACACAACACGGGAAGATGGGTAACCTGACATGAAATGGACAAACGTAGCAGAGCTTCCGGCATGGTTGACCACTTCCTGGTGATTGTCGAAATCCTGATACTGCTCGGTGTCGCAAACGGCACACCGATCTTTGCAGCGCGGCTGCTCGGCAAACATTTCAACGCCCCGCTCGATGGTGGGCTGAAGTTACCGGATGGACGGCCATTGTTTGGACCGTCCAAGACCGTGCGCGGTCTGGTGCTGTCGGTGGTTTGCACGACGCTGGCCGCGCCGTTGCTCGGTTTTGAATGGATTACCGGCGCCGGGCTGGCCTCGGCCTCCATGTTCGGCGACCTGCTGTCGAGTTTTATCAAACGCCGTCTCGGACTGCGCGCGCACAGCCAGGCATTCGGCCTCGATCAGGTTCCGGAATCCCTGCTGCCGCTGCTCGTACTGCGTCAACATCTCGGTCTCGGCTACTGCGACATCGCCATCATCATTGCGGCGTTTATCGTGCTGGAACTGGTGCTGTCGCGCCTGCTGTTCAGGCTGCACATCCGCGACCGCCCTTATTAAACCGGTCGCGGCCAGAAGGCCGCACCTGCGGCATCACAAACAGCGCAGCCGGTGCAGCACGATCTCGGGCAAGCAGTTGAGGCGCACGTCCACGATGCACGAGCCTGCGCCCACCGAGGTGTAGCCGACCAGGTCGTGGTATTTCCAGGCGCCGCGCGCCAATGCGCGCGGGCAGTCGGCATCGGTGATGACCGGCACCCCGCCCGGCAGGCAGATCTGCCCGCCATGCGTGTGGCCGCTCAGCATCAGGCTGAAGTCGGCATGCGCTGCGTGCCGGTAGGCCTCGGGCGTGTGCGACAACAGGATTGAACAGACACCGGCCGGAATGTCTTGTGCGGCACGATGAAAGTTCTCCATGCGGTAATAGTGAGCGTCGTCGATCCCGGCAAGATAGATCGTTTCGCCGTCGCGTTGCAGTTTTACCCACTCATTCATCAGCAACCGGTAACCCATCGCCTCCATGCCGGGCAGCATGCGGATGGTGTCGTGATTACCGAACACGGCGTATACCGTGTTCTTGAGATGCAAACGCAGCAGCTCAAGCCCGGCGAGTGTCGCCGCGAACGGCCCGAAGGTGCGCGCGCGGTAATCGCCGGTCAGCACGCACAGATCGTAGTTCAGGGAACGCACCGCCGCGATGAGCGCCGGCACAAACTCCCGGTTCATATCGACATGCAGGTCGGTGAGTTGCAGCAGTGAAAAACCGTCAAACGCACGCGGCAGGTTCGGCAGCGTGACCTCGTTCTCGCGCAATTGGATGGCCAGCGCGTTGCGCCGGCCGCGGCCGTGCAGCCCGGCCAGGCGCAGGCTGTTGCGGATCAGCGAATGAACGGAATACCAGTTCTCGAGATGAAAAAAATGCGTGCCCTTGCGGAACACGCGTGCCTCGTAGTCGTTTTCCAGTCCGAGGCGCTGACGCACATGCAGCCGCCCGAGGCGCGGTTCGAACGCCGCGAGCGCGGCTTTCTCCTCGGAGGTGAGTTCGGGCGATCGCATGTGCAGCCCCGGTGGTTATTTAAAAAACTAAGGGGTGGATTCGGCACCCGCAACAACTCGACCCGAACCACCCGTGATCCATTATCCTGGAAAAACCAGTTAACCGCAGATAAATGCGGATATTCAATGCGCCGCCTGTGATCGCAACCCGGCAAAAGGGTGAATGAATTCGCAGCATCCACGGCATGATTCATTTGCATTAATCTGCGTTCATCTGCGGCCAAACGCCGTTTTTAGATTATTTCCGTGCCGGCTTTTTCTTTCCAGTCTTCACCGGCTTGATGCGTCCGTCCCAGTGCTTGAACTTCTTGCGGCAATACTCGAGCAGCGATGCGTAGTCCGGGAAGAACAGGTCGAAGTCGTTCGCGCCGCACGGGCCGTCGAACTCGCACTCGTCGTTCGTGTGGTCGCGGCAGATCTGCGGGCGCGTCTCGTAGATGCCGCAGCGCCCATCGTCGTGCAGGTGCAGGCAGCGGTTATTGACCAGCAGGAACCAGCCGTCCGAGTCCTTGTACGCCTGGGTGTTGGCGTGCGACACCTGCCAGAGCAGCATGTCGAAGTCATCCATGGAACGCGGTATGTCGATCTGGTGGGTAAGGTAGGTACAGCAGGTCGAGTCATTGCAGAAGCTGCACTTGTTCTCCGGTGTGATCTTCACCTTGGCGGCGGGTTGTATCGGGATGATGACGGTGTTCATTGCGGTTTACTGTTCGGGGGCGGGGGACATGCAGTTTATCACAGCTGCCGCGCGGCTCAGCGCGCGACATTGCCCCCGGGCGCGCCGCCTGAAACCAGCATTCAAGCGCTACGGGCGGGCGCTCGGTCGGCGCCTGTGGCGTAAAATCCTGCGGATCGGCCAGTCTATGACCGCGGTGTTACCACGCTAGTACCCCGTCAAATAAGTTTTTCCGCATGTTCCAATACGCGAAGCAGAACGAGGAGTCCCTTCTCCCTCCGGGAGAAGGACAGGATGAGGGGAAAATCAATGGGAGATTGCATGATCCCCTCACCCCAACCCTCTCCCTGCGGGAGAGGGAGCCCTCCGGAAAATATCCGGAAAAACTTGTCTGCCGGACTACTAGTGTAG
>DATEYP010000239.1:0-17289 GCA_035256085.1 Acidiferrobacterales bacterium | reverse complement strand
TCGCGCTCAAAGACACTGCCAATGTCTTCACGGATGCGTTGAAACATAAATGACCTCTTACCGGATTAAACCATTCCCGACTATTTCTATCAAGATTTAGTCTTGGCAGCTGGCTGCGTGACGGCCGACAGTATGCCACGCAGGATGTTTACCTCGTTACTCGTCAGTTCCACGCGGTTGAACAGACGCCTGATCCGGCGCGTCAGCAGGCGCGGGTTATTGGGATCAAGAAATCCGCTTTCCACCATCACCTGGTCGAGATGCTGGTAGAACCGTTGTATCTCCGCACTGGTCGCCAGCGGTTCGCCCAGCATCTCGGCCGCATTGGCGGGCGTTGCGGCGTCGTCCGTAACAGCCGCGCAGCGGATTTCATAGGCGATCAGCTGAACAGCGCAGGCCAGGTTCAGGGAAGAAAATTCAGGATTGGCCGGAATGTTGACCAGTATCTGGCAACGATCGAGTTCGTCGTTGGTTAATCCGGTACGTTCCCGTCCGAACAACACCGCTACTTCCTGTCCGGCCGCGGCCACAATCTTGCGTGCCGCCTCATCCGGGGCAAGCCTGGGCCAGGCGATGCGCCGCTCGCGCGCACTGGCGCCGATCACCAGATGGCAGTCCGCAATCGCCTCATCGAGCGTCGCGCACACCTGCGCCTGCGCCAGCACATCGTCCGCGCCGGCGGCGCGCGCACTCGCCTCCTCGCTCGGAAACTCCTCCGGCGCCACCAGCACCAGGCGCGTCAGGCCCATGTTTTTCATGGCGCGCGCGCAGCCGCCGATGTTGCCGCCATGGGACGGCTGTACCAGAACGATGCGGATGCGGTTCAGGGTCATGATGAATAATCTGACTCGCGATAATTTTCCAAACGGGTTGGTGGCGGTTACAATGCGCGCCGTTACCGCATTTTGTGAAGGCAAGCCTGCACAAAAATAGCCATATTAATTTACAATCCGGGGAATTCCATGCATCCGATGCTGAACACGGCGGTCAAGGCCGCACGCCGCGCCGGCAAGGTGATCATGCGCTATGCCAGCCAGCTCGACCGGCTGACCGTCGAAAACAAGGGACGCAACGATTTTGTCAGCCAGGTGGACCGTGAGGCCGAGGCCGAGATCATCGATGTGCTGAAGCGCGCCTATCCGGACCACGCCATACTCGCGGAGGAAACCGGGCGTCAGGGTAAGAGCGAATTCCTCTGGATCATCGACCCGCTCGACGGCACCACCAACTACCTGCACGGCTACCCGCAGTTTGCCGTGTCCATCGGCCTGCATCACCAGGGCCGCGCCACCCAGGCGGTGGTGTTCGATCCGCTCAAAAACGAGCTGTTTACCGCCTCGCGCGGCGGCGGCGCGCAGCTCAACGACCGGCGCATGCGCGTAAGCGGCGTCAGCCACCTGGAAGCGGCGCTGCTCGCCACCGGCTTTCCCTACAAGTCGATGGAGCATCTCGAAGTCTGGATCAATACCTTCCGCACCCTGTTACCGCGCGTCAGCGGCGTGCGCCGCGCCGGCTCGGCGTCGCTCGATCTTGCGCATGTCGCCTGCGGCCGGCTGGATGGCTTCTGGGAATTTGGGTTAAGCCCGTGGGACATGGCGGCCGGCAGTCTGCTGATCGAAGAGGCCGGCGGCCTGGTTGGCGATTTCTGCGGCGGACAAAACTTTATCGACACCGGCCATGTGATCGGCGGCAGCCCGAAGATCTACACTGAGCTCCTCGGCCTGATACAGCCACACGTCCCGCCAGACTGGTGCCGCTGAGATACAACGCCTAACGGGCGACGTCCGCGAACACCAATTGCGCGAACGCGCTGCTGCGCTCCACCACTTTCAACACACGTACCCGTCGCGGCGGCGACTCGCTATCCGCGATCTCGATGTCCTCACCGGGCTGACAGGTGCCGCGTGCCACCAGCAACGTGGCCGGCTGGTGTAACGCCTCGATCGGCGGAAGCAGCAGCGCCTGACTGTAGGGCACGACATCCGTGCCGGCCGGACGCACCGCAAACGGATGCGCATGTGGTGCGAACATCTCAACACCCATCTCGACATGTTGTGTGTCCGCGCTTTTCACCCAACGCACCGCGCCGATGCGCCATTGGTTGAGCGCCGGGTTCTGGATACCTATTACATCCCCCACCCGCACCGGAATCCCGTCCTCGCCGCTGCGTGCCAGCGACAGACCACCAGCACTCTCGTCGCGCACCTGCCAATGACTGTCGACACGGAACAGTTCCGGCAGCGGCGCCGTCACCGGCCGTTCATCATGCGACTCCGCTTCCAGGGAAAAACGGTCGGGCGGCTCCACGGCATGCTCAGGGATGGCAACGACCGACTGCGGTTGCGTAAACGGCCGTTGTCCGTCGCAGAAAAAATGAACGGCATTGAGGCCCACGCACAGCGACAACGAGCGCGGGGAATGCCGTCTGGAATACTGGCGCCGGCCGGCCAATCCCCAGAAACGCAGCATGCGTTTCAGGATATCAGCGCATGCTGTCCCGACGCATTCAAAGCCAAGCCCGAGGGCAGGCGGAGGTTCGCCCTTTTGCAGGCGCTTGCTGAAGTCATGCGCAACCCGCGCCAGCTCAATGGCATTCAGGGCGCGTAATGTCGGCGCGGGAACCAACGGCACATCGCGCGGGAAGGGTACGGCCGGGTGATCCGCATTAAAATCAATCAGAAAATTCCCCGCTGGATCGATCGCTTGAATCGCAGCGCTGATCTCGGCCTTCTTGCCCCAGCGCGCCAGAAACGCGTTCACCTGATGACACTCGTTCTGCGGCAACTGATATGGTCCGCACAGACCGAGCAACAGCGCCTGCAGATAAGCCTGTGTCACCGTCGTGCCTTCCTCGAAGCCGTCGATGGCAATCAGGCGATGAGTCTGGCCGTGCTGCTCGGCGTAGCGGTAAAAACCGTGAATTTCCTTCCACACGCCCGGCGGCGCAGGCATGTACATCTGATAGGAGCGGAGCAATACCTCGCCGAGATAGCGGATAGAACGCTCGACGGCGAGCACAAATGCATCGCTTTTCCACGGATCGCGCTCATCCAGCCCGGCCTTTAATACATGCTTGTAGCCATGCGCCATTTCCATGTGCAACTGGCGGAGAAAGTCGGCCAGCTGTTTGAGACGCGGCTTGAGCGGCAGGGACAGTCGCGCAAAATGCGCTTGCAGCCCGGAGGCAACCGCCGCCACGGGCTTGCGGTACAACTCCATGAGCACCAGCCGGTCATCCGCTTCCAGGGGCATGCGATTCAGGGTAAACAACGCCTGATAAAGCTGCTGGGCCGTTTGCACGCTGTCCGCCAGCGGCAACGATGCCAGCCAGGACGCGGTTTCACTTGGACGGGTCTCCACGACCCAGGCGGTGACCTGGCTGCGTGGCAAGGCGAAGACCGGCGGCGTCGGGTCGGCGGAACTGTTGGGTGAATCGGGCTGGATCATGACTCAGATGAGTTTAGCGTACCCCATACACACATGCTGGTTGAGACCATACGCGGCGTCAAGTGGATTTCGCTTTATGCACAACATGTTATCGCAGCATGCCGGGCTGCGTGCCACGGTGCGCCGGGGCACATCCCGGCTCCCTGCTTCCGGACGGCTGTTCGGCGTCAATTTAATTCATCCGGGTCAGCGTGTATTATCGCGCCTCGTCATTTCTGCCGCCGGAGAGAACAATGACCTACGTGGTCACCGAAAACTGTATCAAGTGCAAATATACCGACTGCGTGGAAGTCTGCCCCGTGGATTGTTTCCACATGGGTCCGAACATGCTGGTCATCGACCCGGACGAATGCATCGACTGCACGCTGTGTGTGCCGGAATGCCCGGCGAACGCCATTTATGCGGAAGACGACGTGCCGGTTGGTCAGGAACAATTCCTCGCGCTCAATGCCGAGCTCGCCAAGAAGTGGCCGGTGCTCACCGAGCGCCAGGAGCCGCCCGCGGATGCGACCGAGTGGGACGGCAAGCCGGACAAACTGAAACTCTTGAAGCGTTGACGAACTGGCTCCGGTAACCAGGCAGCGTAACCGGCGAACGCTCCTCTACCATTCAAGCGATCAAAGATGGTGCCGTGGCTCCGGCGTTCGGGTCACCCACGGTTGCCACGCGATTGCGGCCGCGTGCCTTCGCGGTGTACAGGGCCTGATCCGCCTGACGAAGCAACCATAGGCCAGGATCGTCCTGCGTGACACGCGCGCCGCCGGCAAGACTCGCCAAACCGAAGGACGCTGTCACCTGTAGACGCACACCCGGCGCAGGCGGGATGACCAGGCCGGCGACAGCCGCACGCAGGCGTTCGGCAATCTCGGCGGCGCGCTCGCTTCCAGTTGCCGGCAGGAGCAGAACAAACTCCTCACCGCCATAACGCGCCAGTACATCGCTCTCGCGCAGCCCCTTGCTCAGGGCGCGCGCCACTTCCTGCAGTACCAGGTCGCCGGCCTGATGCCCATGGCGATCGTTGATCTGCTTGAAGCGATCGAGATCAACCAGCAGACAGGAAAGATCCGTCCCGCGGCGCTGCCACTGACTGATTTCCTCGCGTAGCCGCCGGTCGAAAAACCGGCGATTCGCGACCTGGGTCAGCATGTCCGTGAGGCCGTCGCGCTGGAGACGCGCGCGATTCACGGCATTGTCGATGCAGATTGCAGTCACGGCGGCGAGGTGTTCGAGAAAATCAGTCGCGGTTCCCGGCGTAAAGTGCCGTGGGTCGTCGCTGCCTTGATTGAGGCTGCCAACCCGTTCCCCCCGCAGCACGAGTGGCACTGTCGCACTCGACCGCAGTGGATGGGTAGCGTGCGGAAACAGTCTCAGCCGGCTGGCGACATCGAGCGCACCGAGCTGCGGATCGTGCGGCAAATCCGCTGCAGAAATCGGCGGGTGAAGTGCGACAAAAGCATTTGCCGCCGCCCCGCCCTCCTGTTCCAGCAGGCGCGTGAGTTCATAATCCGGATCGAGCCAGGCGACGGAAACGGCATGCACGCCGGGGAAAAATTTCGGTACATCGCGTGCCAATACCGCGATCACCGCGTGCAGCGTCCCGGCAGCAAGCATGCGTATCTCGATTTCCCGGAAACCCGCCCAGATGCGCTCGTTTCCGCGCAGCCGCTGTTCTATGCCGGAGTCGATCGCCGTCGATTGCGCGCCCGAATCATCCGTGGGCAGACTTCGCCGCCGCACCGTCAGCAGGCGGCGCAATGCCCCGAAGAAACCGCCTGCCTCAGCGGACCGGCTCGGTCTTTTTTCCATCCTGGAGCCCAAGGGCGGCCAGCAGCTCCGCAGCCGGCGCGTAACCGGGCAGCACACGACCGTCATCCATCACGATGGTCGGCGTCCCTTGAACACCGACCTCCTGTCCGAGGCGTACATGCTGATCGACCGGATTGGCGCAGGACTTCATCTCCAGTTTCCCGCCACGCTTGGCAATGCCGATCGCCTTGACCCGGTCCTTGGCGCACCAAACCGCCACCGAACGCTTGTAGGTTTCCGAATCCTTGCCCGCCCGCGGATACAGCAGATAGCGCACCTTGACTCCGGCCTGCGACAGCGCTGGCACCTCGTTGTGCAAACGTGCGCAGTACGGACAGTCCACATCCGTAAAAACGGTAAGTGTGCGCTTGGGCTGCGCCGGACCCAATACGATCATGCTGGCTTCACCCATGGCGTCAATCGACTTCAGCACCAGACTGCCGCGGCGCATCGCCGTCAGATTACGCTGACTTTCGAGATCAACGAGGTCGCCCATCAGAATGTATTGACCATCCGCGGACACGTAGGCCACACGTGTGCCAAATACGATTTCGTACAAACCCGGAATCGGCGCAGGCTTGATATCGGTGATGGAAATCTCCGGCACGCGTTTCTGGATTTTCTGTTTGAGTTTATCGTGGTCCTCATCGGCCTGAGCAGGGTGACTGAGAAGCAGAATGCACAGGGTGGTGTATGCACTACGTGAAAATATGGTCACAGGCGGTTTCTCAATAGTTGGGCGGATCGAACGCCGATTGGCCTCATCCTCGAATGATAGCCCCACACTGAACCAGCACCAAGGAAAGTGTCTGCAAGGGGAACCGCACACCTGTAATCGACCGCTCTACATCCGGCACCGCCTGTGCCATGGCGAGCGGAACCGTGGTATGCGCGGCTCAGGAAGTGCTGGCGTGGCTTTCCGACCGAGTCTGACCCGGAATCGGCTTGTTTCTAAGTTATTCTTCAATCGGTTAAAGGTGTCCGATTGCCAGGATTGACCCAACCAACCCGTCCTGCAGCTGCTATATTTATAGTCAAATACGACACCGTAGAGTGCGTTGAGCGTGAACATTCCTGATCCAAATACACCAGGCGCAGGCGCAGGCGCACGCGCACACGGACGTATGCACCTCGACGCCCCGCAGACACACCACCTCGGATTCGGCAGTATCCGGGGGCGTTATCTGTGGGTGGCCGGATTCTTTGTGTGCTTCGTGCTGGTCGCCGGTTGGGCCGCCCAAAGGACCGTAGACCAGACCGCGCGTCAAAACTCCGTCAATGTCTCTGAGCGCGAAATCATCAACGGTCTGCTCAACGACCTGAGCGACGACATCTGGCTGTCCGAAACCGCGCTGCAAGGTTTCCTGTTGTCCCCTGATAAACGGCAGCGCGAGACGACACTTGCCGCCATCGATAATTTCATCGCCGACACCAAGAATCTGTCCCTCACCGATTGGATACAACGCTCTTCTTCTCGACACGATAAGTTACGACGACTATTGGCGGATATACGGGAACTGCGCCTGCAGAGTGTGCGCCTGATCGAAATCCGCGCAGACGCGGAAAAGCTGTTTCCCGCCATGCGTCTCATGCTCGACAAGATGCTGCCGTACAATATCGAGTTCCTGTCTCTGGCGACGCTTGCCATGGCGGAAGCGGACGATCGCCGCGGTTTGCCATCCCAGCGAGAAATTCGCGAGTTGTTCTCAGAAGCCCGCTACGCGTGGGCAATCATGATAGGCAGCTTTCGCGTGTTTGTGGCTAACCGCTTCGGTGTCTTTCCCGGCGACCCGGAAACTGGCATGAAGAACCAGCACCAGCAGATCGAGTTCTACTACGAGCTGGTCAATCGTCACCTTGATGCGCTCGCCCGATTCGAATCGCAGAACACCCTAGAATTCCAGCAAGGCGAGTCACTGACGAACATGCGCAAAATAAGCCGGGGATGGTATCAGGCCTATCTGGCGGCTGCCGCGATCTACAGTTCGGAGCGCTGGCGCGCGGATGTGCCGCTGCTGCGTGACTCCATCCGCCCGCTGTTTTCCCGTCTGTGGGCGGAAATGAACGTTTTGCGCGGCGAGATCGAGAGCGCTTCGGTCACCGACATGACTTCCGTCGCGGCCGTTGCCGACCGGCTGTCCAGGGCCTTGTGGGTAATCTCCATCATTACCATCGCTTTGACCTTTGCCGGCTATCTGTTCTTCGAGTACACCGTACGTCGTCCGATTGCCAACGTCTCCCGGGCACTCAAATCCGAGGCACTGGGGATGAAGGCGCCGCGCATGCAACGCACCGCCACCGCGGAAACCCGCGAACTCATCGAGGCCTTCGAGCACATGCACAGTCAGGTGCGCTCGCGTCAGGAGCGCCTGCAAACCATCCTCGACAATGCCGCCGAGGGCATCATCACCTTCGATGCGCATGGCTGCATCGAGGGATACAACCATGCCGCAAGCCTCCTGTTTGGCTGGGCGGAGCATGAAGTTGTTGGCCAGAACATCAGTGTCCTGGTCCGGCGGAATATCCAAGACGAGAAAAACTCATTTTTAAGCAGACTTCTGAACAACGAACTGGATGGTCTGGTTGGGCAAGAAGGCGAGGTCGGCGGACAAAGCAAGGGTGGTGCCCCATTCTCCATGACCATCAAGATCAGCGGCATGTGGCTGGAGGGCAAGCGACTGTACATCGCACTGGTCGCCGACAACAGCGAGCGCAGGGCGATGCTCGAACACTTGCGCGCCAAGACCGAACACGACGACCTGACAGGCATTCATAATCGCAGCTACTTTCTGGATGAGCTTGCGCGTGTGGTGGAGCATATGCGCCGTGCCGACAAGGTCAGCACCCTGCTCTACATAGACCTCGATAATTTCAAGTACGTCAACGACATGCTTGGCCATCTTGCCGGTGACCGCCTTCTGATCGAAGTCAGCGAATTGCTGCGCAAGCGCACACGCCGCAGCGACCTGATCGCCCGACTGGGCGGGGACGAGTTCTGTATGCTGCTGTATGACACACGTGCCGAGGAAGCACAGTCTATCGCCGAGTCTTTTCGCAAGGCGCTGGCAGCCTACCGCTTTCGTCAGGCCAGCGAGCAGGTAGACGTGGGCTGCTCGATCGGCGTGGCGATGATCAACGCCGAGACGCGCTCTGCCGAAGAGGTGCTGTCGCGCGCCGATTTTGCCTGCCTCCTGGCCAAGCGTGATGGACGCAACCGAGTGCACATTTTTGACGTGAAGGATGAGTTGAACGTCGCGGCGCTGTCTCTGGACATGGGCTGGTCACGGCGCATCAAAGACGCCATCGAGCATAACCGCTTTGTACTGGCCGGACAGCCCATCGTGGATACTCGCACCCTGCAGACATCCACCCACGAAATTCTGATACGCCTGCGCGACGAACACGGCATCCTCATCAAACCGAGCGGCTTTCTGCCGGCCGCCGAGCGCTTTGGCCTGTGCGCGGACATCGATCGCTGGGTGATCGTCAATGCCATTCGCATGCTGGCCGAGCAACGCCGTGTTTCACCCGGGCTGCATTACAGCATTAATCTTTCCGGTCAGACCCTGTCAGAACCGGCGGTCTGTGATCTGATTATCCACGCGCTTCGGCGCTACGGTCTGAATCCGTCCGCATTGACCTTCGAAGTCACGGAAACTGTGGCCATTGCCAATATGGCGCTGGCGGAAACCTTTCTCACCAAGCTTCGGGAAATTGGCTGCAGCACCGCGCTCGACGACTTTGGTGCCGGCATGTCGTCGTTCGGCTACCTGCGTGAACTACCTGTCGACTTTGTAAAAATCGACGGCCGGTTCGTACGCAATCTGGCAGGCAGCGTAACCGACCAGGCGATGGTGCGCGCCATGAACGACATCGCCCATGCCCTGGGAAAAAAGACCATTGCCGAATTCGTGGAAGACGCGGTCTGTTTTCAGCTATTGCGCGAGTTTGGCGTTGATTTTGCGCAAGGCTTTCACCTCGGGCGGCCCGAAGTCATACCGGCTTCTGCCCACATCAGCTCAGGCTCGGACACAGTGCAACGGGTTGTTTACCTGAAACCGCGCTGAACCCGGTCTCGGTCCATTCGCTCAACTTCTGTTATGCCCGTCATCACTCTTCCCCCTGTCGGCTGGGCCGGGACCCGGCGGAATATGGCATAATGCAGCCGTGAAACTTCGAGACACCTTGCAACGATTCGTCTTTGAGCACGCTGCGATTCGCGGTGAGATCGTGCACCTGGATAGCGCCTGGCGCGCGGTCCTCGAACGTCATGATTACCCGCCCGCCGTGCGCAACCTGCTCGGTGAACTCATGTCGGCGGCTGTCCTGCTCTCCGCGATGCTCAAGTTCAATGGCTCCATGATCCTGCAAATCCAGGGCAATGGACCGGTCAATCTGCTGGTCGTGGAATCCACCAGCGAACGCACCCTGCGCGGTATGGCGCAATGGAGCGGCGATCTGGCCTTGATGCCATTCCCGCAACTCGTCGGACAGGGGAAATTTGTCATCACCATCGACCCAAGGGGAGAAGGGCAACGCTACCAGGGTATAGTCAGCATCGAAGGTGAAACCGTGTCCGAGGCGCTGGAAAATTATCTGGCGCGCTCCGAGCAGATCGACAGCCGCCTGTGGCTGGCAGCCGATACCGAGCAGGCGGCCGGCATGCTGCTGCAAAAAATGCCTGCCAGACACAATGAGGATGTCGACCTGTGGCAGCGCACCTCACACCTTGGCGCCACCATCACCCGCGACGAGCTTCTGGAACTGCCGGCGCGCGACATTCTCCACCGACTTTATCATGAAGAGGATTTGCGCTTGTTTGAGGGTGAAGTCGTGCGTTTCCACTGCAGCTGCTCGCGCGAGCGCGTCGTGAATGTGCTGCGCATGCTCGGTTACGATGAAGTTCGCTCCATCATTGCCGAACGCGGCGCCGTGGATGTCGACTGCGAATTCTGCAATCAGCACTACCGCTTCGACAGCGTTGACGTGGAGCAGGTCTTTGCCGCCACTACGCCCATGGCGATTTCACCAACCCGGCACTGATGCGGTTTCCAGATTGAACCTGCCTCCCACTACCGACACTGTCATGCCCTACTTCGTTTACAGAATTTCGCCAGACCGGAAACTGACGCTGCTTGACACCTTCGCCAAGTTCAAGGATGCCAAAGCCCGGGCGCGTTCCCTGCGCGCCCAGCAGGCCACTGATGACCGGAGCATGGTCCGCATGATTTTCGCGGAGGACCCCAAAAAGGCACAGCTGCTGCTTACCGACCTGCGCACCGCCAGGGCCGATGGTGACGATTGACACCCATATGTGCTGCCGATTGGCGCATAAACCTAAAAACGGCTTTAGCCGCAGATGAACGCAGAAGAATCTTGTCATGTATGCGCCAAGGGGCATTCACCCATTGGTGGACCGGCGAATACAGGCAGCGCATTGCATATCCGCGTTCATCCGCGGCTGACTGCTTTCTCTAGGGTTGTTACTTTGTCGGGAGTTCGAATCTCGGCAGTATCGCATCAATCAAAAGGGCCCAGTGAATGAGGCTTCATTCACTGGGCCCTTTTGATTGATTGGTGCGCCCGGAGAGATTCGAACTCCCGACCGCTCGGTTCGTAGCCGAGTACTCTATCCAGCTGAGCTACGGGCGCGTGTACGGATAACAACAAGGCCGCGCATTATGCGAAGCGGGCCCTCGCCCTGTCAAGAACAACTCATGGAATATGGCGGAGAGAGAGGGATTCGAACCCTCGATACAGGTTTAAGCCCGTATACTCCCTTAGCAGGGGAGCGCCTTCGACCAGCTCGGCCATCTCTCCGTGTATGCGGACGCAAGCATACATGGGAGGCCGGATGGCGTAAAGAATGTATCAGCCTTTTGCGGCGCCCGGAAGTACCGCGTTGCCGGCGACACCGTCTGCCTTTTCCTTCTGGATCCGTTGATAAATTTCTTCGCGGTGCACCGGAACTTCCTTGGGCGCATTCACGCCGATGCGCACCTGATTGCCTTTCACCCCAAGCACGGTTACCTGTACATCATCCCCGATATTCAGCGTCTCACCAATACGGCGCGTTAAAATTAGCATTGCTCTCTCCTGTTCAGTATCACTCGCAATCCCTGACCCCTGCGCACCCGCGCGTTACAGTCGGCCATCCCGGCCGATCCTGCAGCCATTTATTATGTGCAAATAAACTGGTCTGGTATCCGCTATATCGCCGGATGACAGGCATGGAAAAGTGGCGCACTATCCGGCGATCTGTCGCTGGCGTGATGAAGCGGCACCACCCGTCCCTTCCCCCGATCCATGCAGCTTCCGTGCCAGTTGAGGCAGGTCAGCGCATCGGTTCGACTGGCTTGTCCAAACCGAAGGAAGCGTGGAGTGAACGGACAGCCAATTCGAGGTACTTTTCCTCTACAACCACTGATATTTTGATCTCTGAGGTCGAAATCATCTGGATATTAATACCCTCATCCGCGAGGGTCTTGAACATCTGGCTGGCGATACCGGCATGCGAGCGCATGCCCACCCCGACAACTGAAATTTTGGCAATCTTGTCGTCGCCCGTCACTTCACGTGCCGCTAATTGTCCGGCGGTATTCCGGAGTGTCTCGAGCGCTTTCTTGTAATCACCGCGATGCACAGTGAAGGTAAAATCGGTGCTGCCGTCGGCGCCGACGTTCTGGACGATCATGTCCACGTTGACGTTGGCTTTGGCGATGTCACCGAGTATGCGATAGGCAATACCTGGCTTGTCCGGCACACCACGCACCGTGAGCTTGGCCTCGTCGCGATTGAACGCAATGCCGGAGATGTGCGGCGCTTCCATTTCGTTTTCCTCGTAAGTAATAAGCGTGCCGGGACCTTCCGCAAAGGATGACAGTACGCGCAGCGGAACCTTGTATTTGCCGGCAAACTCGACCGAACGGATTTGCAGCACCTTGGAGCCGAGACTGGCCATCTCCAGCATCTCTTCGAAGGTGATGCGGTCCAGGCGGCGTGCCTGCGGCACCACGCGCGGGTCGGTGGTGTACACGCCGTCCACATCCGTATAAATCTGGCACTCGTCGGCCTTGAGCGCCGCGGCCAATGCCACCCCCGTTGTATCCGAACCACCGCGCCCGAGGGTGGTGATATTGCCTTCCGCGTCCACGCCCTGGAAGCCAGCCACTACCACGACGCGGCCCTGCTTCAGATCGTTACGTACGCGCGACTCATCAATATCGAGAATACGCGCCTTGCCGTATACATTGTCGGTGCGAATGTGCACCTGGTAGCCGGTATAGGAGCGTGCCGGACAGCCAAGCCGCTCGAGCGACATGGCCAGCAATGCTATGGTGATTTGCTCGCCTGTGGCCAACAGCACATCCAGCTCTCGCGCCGGCGGCTCCGGATTGACACTCTTGGCAAGTTTCACCAAACGGTCGGTCTCGCCGCTCATGGCCGAAACGACAACAACGACATCGTCCCCCCGGGCACGAAATTTTATCACGCGCTCAGCGACCGCCTGGATGCGTTCCGGGCTACCGACCGAGGTGCCACCGTACTTCTGGACGATTAGTGCCATAGGGCTGGGCTTCAAAAAAAGCGCGAATTTAACCCGCTTTTTTCGCGGGAGTAAACAGAAAACAGAGCTGTTGGGAACATATTACGCTGCGCGATATGCCCGAACCCTTGTAGGTCGCCCTTTAGGGCGACTTGTCGGCCTGGCCGCTCCTGGGCAATCCATGCCCTCGCGGCATTCGTATGTCCTATACATCAAGGCCAACCTACACAATAATTCTACAGCCTGCCCTCCACCCAATCCGACACGTCCGCCAACGCGGCATCGAGCTGCGTGGGATCGGTACCGCCAGCCTGGGCCATGTCTGGCCGGCCACCGCCCTTGCCGCCAACGCGCAGCGCCACCTGGTTGACCAGTTCGCCGGCCGGCACCTTGGCTGTCAGATCCTTGGTAACGCCGGCGATAAGCAGCACCTTGCCGTCCTGCACCGCCGCCAGCACGATCGCGGCGTGGCCGAGTTTGTCCTTGAGCTTGTCGAGGGTATCGCGCAGGGTCTTGCTGTCGGCGCCATCAACGCGTGCCGCCAGCACCTTCACGCCCTTGATGTCCTTTGCCTGGGCGCCGAGATCGCCACCCTGACCGCTCGCGAGGCGCGCGCGGGTCTGCTCGAGCTCCTTCTCCAGGCCTTTCACACGCGCCTGCAATTGCTCAACCTTGCGCGCGACGTCGTCGCGGCTGCCGCGCACCAGTTCCGCCACCAGCTGCAGCCGGTCCTCGGTCTGGCGCACGTAGGCGAGCGCGCCGGCGCCGGTCACGGCCTCGATACGTCGCACGCCGGCCGCGACGCCGCCTTCGGAGACGATCTTGAACAAACCGATGTCGCCGGTGCGCCGCACATGCGTGCCGCCGCACAGCTCGGTGGAGAAATCCCCCATGCCGACCACGCGCACCTCGTCGCCGTATTTCTCGCCGAACAGCGCCATGGCACCCGAGGCCATGGCGGCCTGAACCGGCATGACGCGCGTCTCAACGGCGTCATTCAACCGAATCTCGTCATTTACCAGGCGCTCGATCTCGTCCAGCTGTGCGCGCGTGATCGGCTCGAAGTGCGCGAAGTCAAAGCGCAGGCGCTCGGCGTCGACCAGCGAGCCCTTCTGTTGTACATGCGAGCCCAGCACCTTCTTGAGCGCCGCGTGCAGCAAATGCGTGGCGGAGTGATTGCCGGCGGTGCTGCGGCGTCGGGTCGCATCGACTTCGCAGGTCACGCGCTCGCCGACCTTGAGCGTCCCGGATTCAAGCTTGCCGATGTGGGCATGGCCTTTCTGCGTATCGCGCACGGCAAAGCGCGCGCCCGTTGTCGTGAGAACTCCCTGATCGCCGGCCTGGCCGCCACTTTCGGCATAGAACGGCGTGCGTTCGAGATACACGGCGCCTTCCTGTCTGGACTTGATTTCCTTTGCCTCGGCGTCGCCCACGCGGATGGCCATAATGCGCGCATCGCCGCACGTCGTTTCGTAGCCGGTGAATTCGGCCGGCTGGATGCGCATTTCGTCGAGGCTGACGATGCTGGCGGTCTTGAAACCGGAGGCGGCGCGCGCCTGGTCGCGCTGCGCCTCCATGGCGCGCTCGAAGCCGTCCATGTCGAGGCTCAGGCCACGCTCGCGCGCGATGTCGTTGGTCAGGTCGGCCGGAAAACCGTAGGTGTCGTACAGCTTGAACACGGTTTCGCCCGGGATGACCTTGCCCTGCACCTGCGCGATGTCGTCTTCCAGGATTTTGATGCCCTTGGATAGGGTTTCGGCAAAGCGCTCCTCTTCCTGGCGTAGCACACGTTCGATCTGGGTCCTGGCCTTGGCGAGTTCCGGGTAGGCGTCGCCCATTTCCTTCACCAGCGGCGCGACCAGCCGCCAGAAGAACGGCTCCTGCGCGCCGAGCAGATGCCCGTGACGCGCGGCGCGGCGGATAATGCGGCGCAGCACATAGCCGCGGCCTTCGTTCGACGGCAGCACGCCATCGACAATCAGGAAGGCGCAGGAGCGGATGTGATCGGCAATCACATTGAGTGATTTATTCGAGCGGTCCTTGGTTCCGAGAATGTCCGCGACCGCGTTGATGAGGTTGCGGAAGATGTCGATCTCGTAGTTGCTGTGTACGCCCTGCATGACCGCGGCAACACGCTCCAGCCCCATGCCGGTATCGACCGACGGCTTGGGCAGCGGGTGCAGCTTGCCATCGGCGTCGCGGTTGTACTGCATGAACACCAGGTTCCAGATCTCAATGTAGCGGTCGCCGTCCTCGTCCGGCGAACCGGGCGGACCGCCGGCCACGGCCGGCCCGTGGTCGTAGAAAATTTCCGAGCACGGACCGCACGGACCGGTGTCGCCCATCTGCCAGAAGTTGGAACTGTCGCCGAGCCGTGTAAAGCGCTGCGGATCGACTTTCATCTCCTTGAGCCAGATGTCGGCTGCTTCCTCGTCATCCTTGTAAATTGTGACCCACAGGCGCTCCGCGGGCAGCTTCATGTCCTGGGTGAGGAAATCCCAGGCAAAGCGGATCGCCTCGCGCTTGAAGTAGTCGCCGAAGCTGAAATTGCCGAGCATCTCGAAGAACGTGTGGTGGCGCGCGGTGTAACCGACGTTCTCGAGATCGTTGTGCTTGCCGCCGGCACGCACGCAGCGCTGGCTGCTCACCGCGCGCGTGTACGGGCGCTTCTCCTGTCCGAGGAATACTTCCTTGAATTGCACCATGCCGGCGTTGGTAAACAGCAGCGTCGGATCGTTGCCCGGCACCAGTGAACTCGACGCCACGATGCTGTGCCCGTGGCGCTCGAAGAACTTGAGGAAATGATCACGAATCTCGGTGGTTTTCATAAATTCATGCAGCTAACGTGTCTCAGAACAATTTCTAATAATTTATTTAATACTTTTGCCGCAAAGGCGCAAAGGACGCAAAGAAAACCATAATTTTATTTCGAAAACCTTTGCGATCTTTGCGCCTTTGCGGCAGATGTTAGCTAATCAGAGATTCCCTGATCGACATCGTCACTGCCCAACGCCTGTCGTATCTGCTCATGGGTAAAACCGCGAGATTGCAGAAAGCGCGTCCGCTTGGCGCGCTCCGCAAGGCTTGCCGGCTGTTTCCCCCCGAATTTCTTTTTATTCACCCGCTTCACGTCTTCGACCCAGTCGCGGCTGCCGGCGTCCAGCCAGCGATCAATCGAGCCGCGGTCGATGCCCTTCTCTTCCAGCTCGCGGCGAATGTAGAGCGGCCCGTAGCCGCGCACCCGGCGCACATGCAACAGTGCTTCGACGAAGCGCTCGTCCGACACCAGTCCCTCGGCCGCAAGCGCCGCCACGATCCGGGTGGCGGCGTCTTCCTCACAACCGCGCTGCACCAGCTTGCCGATCAACTCCTGACGGCCGTACTCGCGGCGCGCCAGCCACGCCAGCGCCCGGTTGCGCGCCTCTTGCGCGTCGAGACCGGGCTTGTCTATGGAAAACATGCCTGCCTGAGAATACCCATTGACTGTGGAGAACGGTAAATCGTGCGCACTCCAGCATGTCCTGCGTCCCTTCTCCCTGCGGGAGAAGGACAGGATGAGGGCCGTTTTTGCGCTGCCTGGCCCTCACCCCTACCCTCTCCCGCAGGGAGAGGGAGAGAAGCAGCGCGCACTACATGTACCCTCAGACCTCAGCCTCTTCCGGCAGCGCCTCGTCCGCATCGGCGCCGGATGCCACGACCGGGGCCGCCATGGTGGCGCGAATCTTTTTCTCGATGTCGGCGGCGATTGCCGGATTCTCTTTCAGGAACTGGCGGGCATTGTCCTTGCCCTGGCCGATGCGCTCCTTGTTGTAGCTGTACCAGGCGCCGGACTTCTCGACGATGTTGCGCTCCACGCCCATGTCGATGAGCTCGCCTTCCTTGGAGATGCCCTCGTTGTACAGAATGTCGAACTCACACTGGCGGAACGGCGGCGCCAGCTTGTTCTTGACCACCTTGACGCGCGTCTGGTTGCCGATCACCTCGTCGCCCTTCTTGAGCGCGCCGATGCGGCGGATGTCCATGCGGATCGATGCGTAGAACTTGAGGGCGTTGCCGCCGGTGGTGGTCTCGGGGTTGCCGAACATCACGCCGATTTTCATGCGGATCTGGTTGATAAAAATGACCAGCGTATTGGAACGTTTGATGTTGGCGGTGAGCTTGCGCAGCGCCTGGCTCATGAGACGCGCCTGCAGGCCCATGTGCGAATCGCCCATCTCGCCCTCGATCTCGGCCTTCGGCGTGAGCGCCGCCACCGAGTCGACCACCACCACGTCCACGGCGCCGGAGCGCACCAGCATGTCGCAGATTTCCAGGGCCTGCTCGCCGGAGTCCGGCTGCGAGACCAGCAGGTCATCGATGTTCACGCCGAGCTTCTTGGCGTAGGCCGGATCGAGCGCGTGCTCGGCGTCGATGAAGGCGGCCGTGCCGCCGATCTTCTGGCACTCGGCAATCACTTGCAGGGTGAGCGTGGTCTTGCCGGACGATTCCGG
>DATEYP010000238.1:0-24355 GCA_035256085.1 Acidiferrobacterales bacterium | reverse complement strand
CCCCCTTGAAGAGAAAAAGCGCGCAGCATAACCATGACCGACGGTGGCCCCGATTAGGTGGGAAAAGGCCTCTTTGAGGTGGCCCCGATTAGGTGGGATTTAGGGGGCAAAACTGGCCCCGATTTGCTGGGACGGAACATGGTGTGGAAAAATTATGGAAAATATCGCAGGTTGCGGGTGATCCACTGGCTCTATATTGATAATAAGAATATGCACCACTATGTGCTTGTGTAGAACTTCGTCCACAATTGGGCATTGTCCCCCAACCGGAATTGTAGTCTGCACTTGTCCATTCCCCATATGGGATTGTGCATGGATATGATTTGCATGGCCAACAGGCCGCAGGGGTTCCTGTATCCCAATTTTCAGAGGAGAAAATCTGGGCATGCACTTGCGAATAACTTAAGGTTATAAAAATACCAAGTGTTAGAAGTATGAAATATCGTAAGCTGCCTTTACGTTTCGCAATGCCCCCTATTTTTTCGCGCGTGGACTTCTGCATGTTGTCCTCCTACTGCACCGTGAGGTTCGTGGGCGCGGCGGGCGGTACGGTGTCGGCGCTCGTTGCAATCGGCCCGATGTAGTTCCGGGCGACGACGACGTGATCGAAGCGCACGGCGCAGCTTGGGTCGGTGTCCACGTAGTGCAGGAGCCACAGGAAATTGATGTTGAGCGCGGCGTCGGAACGCCAGCGGAAACCCTCGAAGGGGGTGCCCGCGGGGTTCGGGCTCCACTTGTCGCGCAGCCAGCTGCCGTTGGGGAAGCCGGGGCCGAGGCGCGAGATGGTCTGGCCCTGGTGATTCACGAGCTGGCCATTGATCCATAAGGTCTGCTCGCCGTTGCGCGCGCTCACAGGGTCGTTCATCTTGACCATCACCTCGATGCTCGCCCATTCGCCGCGCACGACCGCCGGGCCGATGGAGGCCCAGCTCGCCTCGGGCCCGGCGCGCAGGAAGGCGTTGCCATAATAGGGACTGGGGCGCCCGTCGGGCAGACCCTCGGGCGTCTGCCAGCTTCGCATCTCCATCCAGTAGCTGTAGAAGTCCCAGCGCCACTCCGTGCCGTAGGGCTCGATGCCCGTGGTCCAGCGCTCGTTGCCCGCGGGTCTTAAGCCCGCCCCGCCCTGCGGCCAGCGGGTCGTGGGGTTGTAGCCGCCCAGGTGCACGAAGTGGTGGACATTGCTGCACGCGGGGTCGAACTTGGCGTAGAAGCGCAGGTAGAGCTGGTCGTAACCGGGCGCGAGCCGGCGGTAGAGATGCGCCTCGCCGTTGAACAAAACGGACTGGCTGCCGCCCGAGCCCGCGGGCCGGTCGGCGCTGAACGACATGAGTCCCTGGCCCACCACATCCTCCCAGCGCGCACCAAGCGCATTGATGCTCGCCTCCTCGAAGTTCTCGACGAAGATCACATCGGGGTCGTTCTCGATGCCGACGTCGCCGGGATAGTTATCGGCGATGCCGGCGTGGCCGAGTGAAGAAAACCCGAGTGCGCACAACAGCGAAAACAGAGTGAAGGTGTGCCGTGCGTATCGGGTCGTGCGTAGCGGTCTGTGCATCGTGTCCTCCTATTGCACCGTAAGGTTCGAAGGCGCGGCGGGCGGGGTCGTGTCGGCGACGTAGGAAGGCGAGTAGCCGATCACCTCATTGCCGGTGATGTAGGCGCCGATCACCGTGGCATAGGCCCCGCCGCGACCGGCGGTGCGGGCAGGCGAGTTGGCCTCGAGCTTGTAGTCCTGCGGGTTCAAACCGCCGGCGGTGACAAACTGAGGATCGGAAGTGATGGAATTCAGATCCGCGCCCAAGGCGGCGCGCCATGCGGCGAGTGTCGTGTAGTCGGTCTGGTAGTTGAGATTCCAGTGCCCGGCGCCGTGGAAGTTGTTGTTGTCGGCGTAGGTCGGCATCTGCTCGGGCGTCGGCGAGTTGAAGTAGCGCACGAGCAGCGGGTTGCCGCCGCCGCGGTTCGACAGGATGTTGTTGAACACCTCGGCGTTGCGGTGCCATTGATATCTGGGGTTGCCGATGACGGCGAGCGTCCCGCTCCCGGCGTTGTACACGGTATTGTTGTAGACCCGCACGTTGTAGAGCAGCTCGGTCGGGTCCGGGGAGTCCAGTACCAGCGGGCAGTCCCGGATCACGTTCTGATAGATGAGAATGTCGGTTGTGCCCGCCGTTTGCGGGATGGCGCGCACGGCCGCGGAGCCGCAGTTCCAGATGTGGTTGTGATGGATGTTCAGGAAACTGGTGCCGACCTTGGTGCTGATGTTCCCGTAGTTATCGTAGAAATCGTTGTTGAAGATGTTCACGTGTTCGAAATCGAAGGACCAGATCGCGCTGGTGTTGACGGTCGTCGCCACGGCGTTCGGATCGCGCGACATGCCGTGCAGCTTGTTGTTGGCGATGGTGATGAAGCGGCTCTGGACGATATGGATCAAAGAGCCGTTGTACTGATCCATGTGCGGCCGGCCGATCAGGTCGCTGTTCGTGATCGTGCAATGGTCCGAGAGCTCGAAGCGCACGATCGCCGAGGCCTGGTAGCCGTTGTCGAGGTTGCGCACGAGCGTGAAGCCGTCCCAGGTCACATAGCTGTTGCGATAGCAGCCCAGCGCCGGGTCGGTGTTGCTCGCCGGCGCCACCGCCCCCGGGCGATAGGCCTCGTGAATCACCGGCGTCTCGCCCGGATACGCTTTGAGCACGATCGGGTTGGCCGCCGTCCCGCTGCGTACCGGGTGCATCGCCGGCTCATCGAAGGGGCGGCCCTCCCCCGGCTCGTACACGCCGCCGCGGAAGTAGACCGTGTCGCCCGCCGCAACGTTGGCCATCCCCGTCTGCCACGAACAGGCGTCCGTCTCATTGAGCGGTGTGGCGCCGCTGCAATCGGCCCACGCGGCCGTGCCGGTCGGGGAGACGTAGTAATCGGCCGCGTGCGCCGAAACGGCGAAGGCACCGCTAAGACACATCAGGATGGCGAACGTAGCCTTGGTTGTGCGCAACGGCGTTGTCCTTGTTACTGCACAGTGAGATTGGATGGTGCCGCGGGGGCGAGAGTGTCCGGCACATAGGTTGGCGAATAGCCGATCACTTCATCGCCGGTGATGTAGGCGCCCATTACTGTCGCATAAGCACCGCCGCGGCCGTCTTGAGGATACGAGGTTCTCTTGTAGCCCTCGGGGCTTGCGCCGCCGGCGTTGACGAACAGCGGATCGGAAGTGATCGAGTTCGCATCGAAGCCGGTGTCCTCGGTCCAGGCGCCGAGCGAGGTGTAGTTGGTCGCGTAGTTGCGGTTCCAGACGTTGCCTGCGGGGCGGTAGAAGTTGTTGTAGTTTGAATACGATACCACGCCATCGAAGTACCGCAGCGACGGCGAGAAGTTCATGATAATGTTGTTGAACACCTCCACGCCGGCCCACGGAGTGCCGACATTTATTCCATCATGTGTGTCATTGCCGGAATAAATGGTGGTGTTGTTGTAAACGAACAGGCCGTCCGTGCTGGCTGTAACAGAAGCCATGATTTCCACGGCGGTCCTGTACCCGGCAATAATGTTGTTATGAAACCGGATGCTCGGGCCGGTGATGTTAGTTATCTGTATGCCGGCGTGGCCGGCATTTGTCGGATTGTAGATGAAGTTGTTGTGTATGTCGGTGTAATCCATCACCCCGAGTTTCATGAACACACCGCCATAGGTGTTCTGCATCGTGTTGTTTCTTACGGTCGTATAGCTGCTTCTGAATATATAAACCGCTGCGGCATTGACCGAGACGCTGGCGGTGGCGGTGAGATCGTGAAAATAGTTGTTTTCTATTAAAGCGTAATTGGAGCGCTCCACTCGTACAAAAGAGGTATTGTTGTAGTACGGCTGGTGAACGCCGGTGAAGTTGCTGTTTCGGATGGTGCAATAGTTAGAGTCCCATGAACCCCATGTCCATGTCTCAGCAGACGAACCGTCAGCAATAGTATATATCTGCATGGTCGCTGCAAAACCATCCCATATTATGTAATCCCTGTAGGCACATCCGAAATACGCAGCATTACTTCCGTTCACAACTGTTCCAGTTATATTCGGAACTTCTCCAGGGTAGGCGATAAAGGTTATGGGGCGTCCCGGCGCGCCTGAATTGGCTGGCCGCATGTTCGCGAGCTCGGCAATGTTGTTGATTGTCCCAACGTGGTAGGTCCCGCCCCTGAAATAAACCATGTCATCGGCCACCGCATTCGCCATCGCCGTCTGCCACGAGCAGGCGGATGTTCCATTGAGCGGTGTCGCCCCGCTGCAATCGGCCCACGCCGCAGTGCCGTCCGGGGAGACGTAGTAGTCGGCCGCGTGTGCCGAAACGGCGAACGCCGCGCCGAGACACATCAGGATGGCGAACGTAGCCTTGGTTGTGCGCATCGGCGTTGTCCTTGTTACTGCACCGTGAGATTCGAAGGTGCCGCGGGGGCGAGGGTGTCGGCACCGTTCTGTTTAATAAGAATGGCGGCCTCGGCGTTTCGCAAGGTAATACTATTTACAGGCGCTCCACGCGTGCCGTCTGAATTTAAAGGACGGTAAGTATCTCCGGCAGGCAGCGTAACGGTAACTGCCGTCGTGTCGTCGAAGGTCTGGTAATTCCAAGCTGCTATCGGCCGGATAAGAACAAAAGCATTCCCAAAATCCCTTGCCCAAATCCTGTAGTTCCATCCGTTGGGATCTGTCCCTTCCCTGTAAACGCTGCGAGGCCCAAGGGGGCTCCCGATACTTGTTTCAATTGCCGTGTGCCAAATCTGTTCGAAAGGCGGATATGGGGAATCACGTTCGAAAGCAAAGTTGTCAGGTGGATTCGGAACTACCATGTAGTAGCTGGCGAGAGCAGCCAGCTCATAGCGAGCATCGCTGCTTGCTGAGTTTCCGGCAGTATAATTGGCAGGGCCGGGAGGACCTTCATAGCTGAACATGACGGAAGCCCCTGCGTTCAGGATCCTTTCGGCCCACTCCCACTTTACTGCTAGTCCGTCTGCCGCCGGATCATTCGTCATTTCCAAGAAACCTGAACCTGCCGCTACTACCATTTGAAAATCATGTTCCCGTCTCACATTGGCGATATTGAGCATAATCGACTTGTTCGGCCCGAGCGCATTTCTCTCGATCTGCAACAGTCCCACCAAATCATTCGTGTACGCGCCGACCTGATCCGTTACGCCGGGATATTCCCGTATGCGCCCATTGAAAGGACCCAGGCCCCCCTCATCAATAGACCAAGAGGCGTGTTCGTCGAAGAAGACACCGTCGGGTTCATAACCGCCGTAGGTATTGACGGTAACGATGTCTTTCATCCGTTGCGCTTGATATGCCTGCAAGCCGGGATCAGCAGGATAGATGACAAAACGGAAGCTATCCCAAAGAAAGAACTGAAGTCTGCAAGCCGCGGTTTTCGCCGAACCTTGCGGGCACACATTTGTGTCATGAATAAACGCATCCTCAATATCGTATTCAGGATGATTGCTGTACCAATCTTGCATGTGCGCGTACCACGCGGTCGTAACAAAGTCGGAATTGACCAACATGAACGTCCAGTTGGTAGCGTAGGCATACCATTTCAGCCCCGGGTTTCTGCGCTTGTACTCGTAGACGGTGTCGTTTCTGACAACGCCGTCACCCATGACCACATCATAATGTCTTGCGCCCCAATCGTATTGGCTCGCCCTTTCAACATCATCTGCCAAATAAATGGTTCTGAAATCCACAAGTATCGTTCTTATGTGATCCCAATGCGGCGAAACCTCGTTGTAGGAATGAGCAGGAGGGAGATACACCGTCATTGCGACCATTAAGAAATAAGTAATCCGGGTCACAAAGCGTCCACGTACATTGGAAGCAATTGCTCTCTGCCCTGTTTCTATTGCTCGAATACGCATACGTCACCTCCTCTATATTCTTCGAACCGCAGCCTGAGGCGGCTCGTGGCGGTATTCCAGGATACACACTGGCCCTGGCCGGATGCGGCGACAATACGCCAAGAGACGGACGCCGATATTCCGCGGATCGGTGGCGCGTACCCTTGCTCGATCCAACGGGGGTCGCAGCGTTTCACGGCTGACCCGGGATACGCACTTGTATCGACATGAGTATCTATTGCACCGTGAGATTCGTGGGCGCCGCGGGGGCGAGGGTGTCGCCGCTGCCGGCGCAGGTGGGATTCGGGCCGACCGCACAGGCGCGCGCCCATGTCGGTGCCGTCGCCGGCGGCGTTCTTGCCGGGGCTGGCGGCAGCGAGGGATGTTCGATCCGCGCCGTGCTTCTTGCTATGCTTTTCCAAGTATCGGTGATGCCGAGTTTCCCAAGGGGTCGTCATGGCGCGCGCTGTCATCAATCTGGATCCGAAGGACAAGGCCTGGCTGGAGCGCAAGGCCAAAGAAGAGCGCGTGCCGCTCGCGCGGCTCATTGAGCGGGCCGTTCGACGCCTGCGGGAGGAATCGGAACCGCCCCGCCTTGCGTTGCCGGAACTGCTGGCCCGCACGCGCGGCCTGTGGAAGCGCGGCGACGGCCTGGCGTACCAGCGCGCGCGGCGCGCGGAATGGGGCGGCCGGTAGTGGAGGTCTGCTCGACTCGGTGATCTTGATCGATCACTTCAACGGCATCGCCGCCGCCACCGAGTATCTGACGCAAATCAACGAACGGGCCGCGATCTCCGTCATCACCCGCGCCGAGGTGCTGGCCGGGTTCGACGAGGAGGAGGCCGTGGCGCTGGCCGCGCAGGTCCTCGACTGTTTTGCCTGCCTGATTCTCGACAAGCCGATCGCCGACCGCGCCGCCGTTCTGCGCCGCCGCGAGGGCTGGAAGCTGCCCGATGCGATGCAGGCGGCGATCGCCCAGCAGCACGGGCTGAAGCTCGCCACGCGCAACCATCGCGATTTTTCCCCGCAGAAGTATCCGTTCGTAGTCATGCCGTATACCGTATAGCCGTCGACAGAGCCGTCTCGCGCCCGAGTTCATCGTCGTCCACGATCTCATTGCACCGTGAGGTTCGTGGGCGCCGCGGGGGCGAGGGTGTCCACTGTGAGATAGCCGCCATCGACGATGTCCTGCCAGTTGTCGGTGAGCAGCAGCCGGTCGAACTTCCGCAGGTGCGCCGGCGCGTCGTAGGCGCCCTGAGCGATGGTTCCCCCGATGCTGATCTGTTCGATGAATCCGTTCTCGTTCGCGAGAGTGCAGATGCCGGAGTAGTCGTAGACAACCTCGCCATCGAGCCACACGCGGAACGTGCCGTTCGCGTTGGGCGTGCCGCCGGTGAACGTGTTCATCGTGACCTGCATGACCACCGCGTACCACCGCTCGTAGTCGAGCTGAATGGGGTTGCCCGGCCCGTAGCCTGAGCTGTTCTGGAGGTAGTTGTCGTGTACCTCCAGGACGGGACAGCCCGCGACGTCCCGGTTCATGTGGTACGTCGGATTACCAGCAAGGAGCGTCCAGCGATGATCCTGATTGGCCGCGTGATTCGTCCACTGGCCGCGGCCTACGAGCCACCTGACTCCTGCTCCCTCGAGCTCCACGCCCTTGTCCGCGCTCTGACAGCTCGTGCACTCGTGCCAGATGTCCCTGCCGTCGATGCGATCGAATCGCTCGAAGTGCGCGAGGTAGAACGTTCGACCCTGGAGGCTCGTGATGTTGAAGGTGGCCCTGTCTCGCACGGTGTTGTACGCATCACCCTGGGTGTCGACGGTCTGCCACTGGAAGTAGCGCAAGCCCTGCGCCGCCCCTCCGCTCGACTGGACCGTCCCGCGCTTCGCCTCGTCCGGGCAACATGGCCAGAAGTTGGGTCCGCCGCCCGTCTCGGGGTTGGGCAGTGGGTCGCCCACCGTGCCGTCCTCGGCGTCGTAGTAGAAATAGGTCGTCGCCCCGGCCGTGGATGAGGCACCGGCGAGAATCAGGAGTACGGCAAGCATCGCGATGATCTGGGTTTTCATGAGGTACTCCGTTTTGCTTGTGCGCGCAGGCCCTACTGCACCGTGAGGTTCGTGGGCGCCGCGGGGGCGATGGTGTCGGCCGGGCCGACGGGACCGATCGGGCCGGTGGTGCGGATGGCGATGTCGTCATAGTCCACGGCCATGCAGCGACCGTTGAGGGGGTCAATAGCGTTCTCGCCGATCCCAACGTAATTGAATCCTCGGGCCCCGAAGTTGGCGTTCGTCACGGCTACTCTCCGGATTCCGTCGACCCACATCTCGGCGATGCCGTCAGTGCCGTTGGTGTCCGTCTTCAAGTGGATCTCGTAGAGATGCCACTTACCGTCCGACATCTTGTTGCCGCGGGCATCGGTTCCGCCGGCGGCCATGATGGTGTTCCAACCATTACCGGGGCCCGAGGCGTAGTAGCCGCCATAGTCCCTAGACGAGATCTGCAATTCATCCGACCACGCAAAATGAACGACGACCGCGTTGGGCCCGGCGCTGTTGATATACAGGAGCTTCTGGGTGACCAGCGAATTCCAGGTGAAACCGTGCTCGTACCGAATGTACCAGCGGATCCAGATCTCGGGCTCGAGGGTCGTAAGCGCGATTCTCATGCTCCCGCTGTTGTTGGTAATTCCGTCCCCCAACCAATGCCTCTGCCCCTTACCGCCGCCGCCACTGGGGTAGTTCGCCGCCGCGGCGATCTGCTCCTCGCGCACGGTATTGTCGCCGTTGTCGCAGGTCCAGCCGCCCGCTCCGCTGAGGTCATCGCAGTTAACCACGCCATAGAGCCCGTCCGACTGCGTCCAGTCCGGGCAATTGTAGGTCGTGGACCAGGGCAGCGTCACCGCCGCCTGCGCGGCCGGCGCAGACAACACACCCCAGCCGAGAGCGAGAACGACGAAGGTGGAATGTAATGACTTGCGCATGTCGCCTCCCTATTGCACCGTGAGGTTGGAAGGCGCCGCGGGCGCGAGGGTGTCGGCCGGGCCGACGGGCCCGATCGGGCCGATCGCGCGAATCGCCACGTCATCGTAGTCGACCGGGACGCAGCGCCCGTTTCCCGGGGTGGTCTGGTTATGCGCCCACGACACCTCCGTCCAGCCGCCGGGAACGAAGGTGCTGCCAAGCTCGGCGCGGTAGTCGATGTCGTTGCGCGATAGCCGCTGTATGCCGTCAATCCAGATCTCGCCGACACCGTCGGCGTTGCCGGGCGTGTTGATCCTGATGCGCACCTCATACCAGTGCCACAACCCATCGCCGGTCTTCAGGCCCGTCACGGGATCGGTGGCGCCGGCCACCATTACGGTGTTCCAGCCGGTGCCGTCGCTCGAACCGTAGCTCTGGCCAGCGGGGTAGGCGCCGATCGCGACCTTGTCCGGTCCGTACCAGATCGGGATGGCGTTGACCGTGTCGACACGCAACCACTTCTCGTACGTCGGATACGGGTCCCAACGAAATCCCAGGGGATAGCGCATGTAGAAGCGAATCCAGAGTTCGGGCTGCGGGTTCGTGAGCGGCAGACGCGTGGCGCCGCTGTTGTTGTTGGTGCCGTCGCCGTCCCAGCTTCGTTGCCCCTTGCCACCGCCGCCGCCCGGGTAGTTCGCCGCCGCCGTGATTTGTTCCTCCTCGCGCGTGCCATCTCCGTTGTCGCAGGTCCAGCTGCCGTAATCCAGGAGGCCGTCGCAGCTCGGCAGACCATCCGATTGTTTCCAGTCGGGGCAGTTGTAGCTCGTGGACCAGGGAAGATTCACCGCGGCGACTGCCGTGTGCGGCGCAAGCACGATCAGTGCGGCGATCAGCACGGTGAGAACATAGGGGTGAAGTGCGTTTCGCACGGTGCCTCCTATTGCACGGTCAGGTTCGTGGGAGCGGCGGGCGCGAGGGTGTCGGCACCGGGTCTTGCCGTCCCGACGACCAGGTTGTCCACCCACATGGTCTGATCGAGCGGCGAGCCGTCCCCGATCCACGGGGCGATCATGAACTGGTTCCACTGCATGGCCGGGTACTGGCCGGTGCGCAGGATGACGTTGGTGCGCTCGATGATGAGCGCGCCGTCGAACCAGTTGCGGACCACGCCGTCGGCCGCGCCGATGCCGTTGACGATGCTGTTTAACTTGAAGTAGGCCTCGACGCGGTGCCAGTCGTTCTTGTAGTACGGCCCGGGCGCGTCGCCGAAGTAGACGGTGCCGGCGTGCGAGCCCGGCGTGCCGCCGGCGCGCCAGTCCTTGCCGTTCCAGTACATGGTGCTGACCGGGTAGCAGCTCACGGTGCTCGCGGCCTCGGCCACCGGCACGCCGTTGCAACCGCAGGTCGAGCGCTGCTCGGTGACACCGGTCAGGTCCTGATTGAGCCGCGTGAGGTCGATGTTCTGGCCGTCTTGCAGGGCGAGCAACGGGATGCCCTCGTTCTGCTCGATGTAGGCGGTGAGATGCGTGTAGGCCGGGCCGGCGTAGACGCCGTTCTCGGTGGTGAGGATCAGGAACTCGTGCGGGTGGTACTGGCGGTTCGAGCCGGTGTAGTTGGCGCTGTACTTGACGTAGTAGCTGACGTAGACCGAATCGCTCGGCGTGAACAGGTGCCGCGCCGGGCTTCCGCCCGAGCAGCCGGTGGCGCCCGGGAGAAACCGGCATTCGAAAGAGCGGTTGCCCGTGAAGAACTCGGTCGTGGACAGCGCGCCGCCGGTGGAGTCGTACCAGCCGCGCGCGGCGAAGTTCGTATCCTCGAAGTCCTCCTGAAAAAGGATCTGGCCCAATGCCGTTGCGGGCGCCAGCCAAAGCGCACTAAAGAGACAAAGCCATCTCGCGTTTGATTTCATCATCGCCTCCTTATTGCACCGTCAGGTTGGTCGGCGCCGCGGGGGCGGTGGTGTCGGCGGGACCCACGGGCCCGATCGGGCCGGTGGTGCGGATGGCGATGTCATCGAAATCCACATACATGTCTCTTCCGTTCGCCGGAATTCGCTGATTGCTGCCGAATACGACGGACGTCCAACCCTGCGCCGTTCCATAGTCGCTATCGCTATAAGACAACACCAGCACGCCATCGACCCAGAACTCGGCAATGCCATCTGCTCCGTTCGTATCCATTCTCAAATGGATTTCATAAAGATGCCATTGCCCGTCGGACATCTTGTTGCCTCTGGCGTCTGTACCGCCATTGACCATGATGGCGTTCCAGCCCTTGCCGCCGGTTGAGAGCTGGTTATTCGGAGACTTGTTCTTGGCTATATTCATCTCCTGGCCATAGAACTCCGGAATCACGGCATGGATCGGACCGGGATCGAGGTAAAGGATCTTGTCGTAGGCCAATGGATTCCATTGAAATCCCAGCTCGTACCGCATGTACCATCGTATCCATAGCTCATTTTGCGGAGCACCAAACGTTATCCTTAGCCCGCCGCTGGTGTTGTTCACTCCGTCACCCTGCCAGTGTCTTTGTCCACTACCTCCGTTACCGCCAGGATAATTGGCAGCCGAGGTGATCTGCTCCTCTTTACCATCTGCTGTTGCCCAATCGCCGTCCCCGGTCAGGCCGTCGCAGTTGACGTTGTACAACCCGTTGGACGTAGACCAATCGTTACAGTTGAAGGTCGTGGACCAGGGCAGCGTCACCGCCGCCTGCGAAGGCGGCGCAAACGAGATACTCCACCCGAAAGCGAGAACGATGAAGGCGGAAAGTAATGACTTGCGCATGATGTCTCCCTATTGCACCGTGAGATTCGTGGGTGCCGCGGGGGCGAGGGTGTCGGCGGGGCCGACAGGGCCGATCGGCCCGGTGGTGCGGATGGCGATGTCGTCATAGTCCACGGCCATGCAGCGACCGCTGCCGGGGGTGAATCCGTTTGAACCGATCAAGAGCCCGCCCAAAGAAGCCGCCGCCAGGTTGGCGTTGGTGACGTCAATCAACTTGTTGCCGTCGATCCATAGCTCGACCACGCCGTCTGTGCCATTGGTATCGATGCTGACGTGGAACTCCCACAGGTGCCAGCGGCCGTCGGACCGGATGTTGCCCCGGGCATCGGTCGTGCCGCCGCCGGCTGCCATGATCGCGTTCCAGCCGCTGCCCTCGGCAGACGGATAGCCCTGGCCGCTCGCGTAGGAGTAGACCTGAACCCGGTCTTGCCCGTAGTACTCGACAATCAGCCGAGGGAATGACACCGGATCGAAATAGAGTATCTTTTGATTCATCAAGTACGGATTCCACTCGAAGCCGTGCTCGTAGCGCATGTACCAGCGCACCCACAGCTCGGATTGCGGAGCCGGGAACGAGGCCCACAGACCTCCGCTCGTGTTGTTGACGCCGTCCCCCAGCCAGTGCCGCTGGCCCCTTCCGCCCAAGCCGCCCGGATAGTTGGCTGCTGCGGTGATTTGTTCTTCGCGCGCGGTGCCGTCGCCGTTGTCGCAGGTCCAGTCACCGCCCGCCCACAATCCGTCGCAGGCGGGATCCTGCGGCCCGGTGGACGAGTTCCACTCCGTACAGCTGTAGGTGCTCGACCACGGCAGCGTCACCACTGCCTGCGCGGCGGGCACAAACGAGACGCTCCACCCGAAAGCGAGAACGATGAAGATGGAATGTAATAACTTGCGCATGTCGCCTCCCTATTGCACCGTGAGGTTCGTGGGCACCGCCGGCGCGGTCGTGTCGGGCGGCCCGACGGGGCCGATGAGGCCGGTCCGGCTGATGGCGAAGTCATCGAAGTCCACGGCCATGCAGCGGCCGCTGCTAGGAGTGAAGCCGTTCGAACCAATGACGATGTCACCCCAGCCTCGCGCGCCGAAGTTCGCATTGGTTACGTTCACCCTCTGGATTCCATCAACCCACATCTCGGCGATGCCGTCGGCGCCGTTCGTGTCCGTCTTCAGGTGGACTTCGTAGAGGTGCCACTTCCCGTCCGAGGTCTTGTTGCCGCGGGCATCGGTTCCGCCGGCGGCCATGATGGTATTCCAGCCATTGCCGGGGCCCGAAGCGTAGTAGCCACCGAAGTCGCGGGATGAGATTTGCAGTTCATCGGACCACGCATAGTGAACGACGACTGCGTTCGGTCCGCCGACGTTTATGTAGAGAATCTTCTGGTTGACCAATGTATTCCAGGTGAACCCGTGCTCGTAACGCATGTACCAGCGCAGCCAGAGCTCGGGCTCGAAGGAGGCGAGCGGAATCCGCATGCCGCCGCTTACGTTGTTGATCCCGTCGCCCAACCAGTGTCTTTGCCCTTTTCCTCCACCGCCAGATGGGTGATTCGCCGCCGCCGTGATCTGATCTTCCCTGACCGTGCCGTCGCCGTTATCGCAGGTCCAGCCGCCATCTCCGGTAAGGCCGTCACAGTTGACGACGCCGTAGAGTCCGTCCGACTGCGTCCAGTCCGGGCAGTTGTAGGTCGTGGACCAGGGGAGATTCACCGCGGCGACCGCCGTGTGTGGCGCAAGCACGATCAGCCCGGCGATCAGCACGGTGAGGACATAGGGGTGAAGTGCGGTTCGCATGGCGTCTCCTATTGCACGCTCAAGTTCGAAGGCGCCGCGGGCGCGGTCGTGTCGGGCGGCCCGACGGGGCCGATCGGGCCGGTGGTGCGGATGGCGATGTCGTCGATATCGAAATACATGATCCTGCCGTTGAGGGGGGACCGGTGGTTTTCACCGATACTCACCGATGCCCACCCGGAATGTGTCCCAAAGTCGATATCGGTGCGCCGGAACTCCAAGACGCCATCCACCCAGCCTTCGGCAATTCCGTCGGCGCCATTGGTATCCACTTTCATGTGCCACTCTAGGACGTGCCAGCTTTCGTCGGACGGTTGACCGAAGATCGATGTCCACGTTCGACTCGATTTCGGATTTGGCCCGTAGGATTGCATGCCAAAGACGTTGTCCACGAAGCCAAACGCGAACCACAAATTCCCTCTTCCCGGGACGTTGACGATTTCCGGATAGAACATCTTGTGATTGATGGAATCATTGGGATCCCACGAGAAGCCACGTTCGTAGCGTACATAGGCACGCAACCAAAACTCGGGGGTGCGGGGAAAGACGATACGGGTTCCACCCGAGGTATTGTTGACTCCGTCCCCGATCCAGTGGCGCTGACCCCCGCCGCCGCCCGGATAGTCGGCCAACGAGGTGATCTGTTCGCCTTTGCTGGTATCGCCGTTCGGATACCAGTTGCCCGCCCGGGTCAGGCCGTCGCAGTTCACGGGCGTGTCGACAAACCATTGCGACTGATTCGACTCGGGGCAGTTGTAGGTCGTGGACCAGGGCAGCGTCACCGCCGCCTGCGCGGCGGGCGCAGACAACACACCCCAGCCGAAAGCGAGAACGATGAAGACGGAATGTAATGACTTGCGCATGATGTCTCCCTATTGCACCGAGAGGTTCGTCGGCGCCGCGGGGGCGAGGGTGTCGCCGGGGCCGATCGGGCCGCTGTTCGCGATGGCAATGTCGTCCCAATAGCGCTCCTCGCTGTAACCCACCTCGTTTCCGGCTCGATTGATTTGATCGCCGACCATCACTCGGCCGAGGGGCTTGAGGTTGTCGCGAAAGCGGATCCCCGTGCGCTCGAAGATCAGCGCCCCGTCGAGCCACAGGCGCAGCTCCCCGTCCGCAAGACCCGGCGTGTTGAGCCGCACGCCCACCTCGATCGCGTACCAGCGATCGAAGACGATGGGGGCCAGCTCCCACACCGTGTCGAAGTTGTCGGTGCCGTCGGTGCTCCAGACATCCACGCCGACCGCCATGTTGGGCACGCCGACGATCACCGCCCAGGACTGGTTGCCGTCGTTGAAATCCGCCGCGTAGTGCGGGTAGCCGAAGATGTAGAAGAGCTTGCGGCCCATGTACCCGGCCGGCAGCCGTGGGGGCGTGGCCACGTAGAAGCGCCCGCGCACGAAGAACGAATGCAGGTCATGCGTGTGCATCGAGACCTGCACGCTCTCGTTGTCGTCCTGGTGCGCGGGTGGCCCGTCGGGGACTTCGTAGCGGATGCGCAGCACCCGGCTTCCCGGGAATCCGGGCGCCTCGACGATGGCGATCCGTTCCGGCTGCCAGAGGAACCAGCGGTCGAGCGCACCCGACTCGAAGTCGTCCTGGAAAAGCACCTCCGCCCGCGCCGCGTGCGGGCCGGCGAGGCCGGTCGCAAGCAGCAAGCCGCAAACAAAGATTCGCCAAGACCGCATCGTGAATCGCATGTGCGTCACCTATTGCACGCTCAGGTTCGTGGGCGCCGCGGGGGCGAGGGTGTCGGCGCCTGCGCAACCGATCCGGCTCGTGCTCACGACGATGTCGTCCACCCAGCGGGATTGCGCTTGCGACAGAATGTTTCCGCCGCCACCGTAGTAACCCGAGAGCTGGACTTCGCGGATGTCGCCCACCCAAGAGCTGTTCGCAACATTCGGGTAGTCCATCACCAGTACATCGTCCACCCAGAGCTGGAGATGCCCGTCGCTCGTCCCGGGCGTGCCGAGCACCATGCGATACTCGATGCACTGCCACGTGCCCTTCTTGGCGATGGCGGCTTCTGCGGGTCCGGTGTTCTGCCCGAGGTAAGTCGGGAGTTGGCCCGCCAGGAGGAACTCACCCTCCTGCGGCCAGACGCCATAGTCGTTGTAGTAGTCGGAATTGCGGGCGCCGGTGATCTTGACGTTCGGCAGGGAACCCGGGCCGGACGAGTTAACGTAGAGCAGCTTGTTGATGTTTATATTCCACGCAAAGTCCAGCGCGGCCAGATGATAGATTCGCACGTACACCTCGCGCCGTGGCGAAAACATCTTTGCCGGAAAGGCCGTGTCCCATCCGTTGGCCAGGACATCGCCGCCCGGGCGGTGGCTCCTGCAGACCGTGCCATCCTCCGGGTGAAGGTGAAGATCCAGCGCATGGCCCCCGCTCGGCGAGCCGGGCGCTGGCGTGGCGTTGGGACCGGCGCCGCAGTAGTAACTGCTCCAGGTGAAGTCCCAGCCGTGCTCGGCCGGCCGCCAGTTCGCTTCGTCGGTCCAGTAGAGATCGTCGAGCACATCGCGCACCGGCCCGCCGTTCTCCCAGTCCTCGCACAGGAGCCACTGCGAAGGCGGATTGGCGCAGCTCGCCCACGCGGCGGGCGGCGCAAGGAGCACACCCGATCCAAGAATCAGGGCGATGCAGGAAAAGAAGCGCATTGGGTTGTGCATGTGCGTCACCTATTGCACGCTCAGGTTGGTAGGCGCCGCGGGGGCGAGACGGTCCGCGGCGAGGTAGCCGCCGTCAATGACGTCCTGCCAGTTGTCGGTCAGGAGAAACGCGTCGTACTTGCGCAGGTGCGGAGGTGCGTCAAGGGCGCCCTGGGCGATGGTGCCGTTTAGTGTGAGATGGGCGATGCGCGGCGTGCCTTCCGCGGAAGAGGCGGTGCGAATGTTGGCGTAGTCATAGACCTTCTCCCCGTCTATCCAGACGCCTACCCATCCCGTCTGGTCGAACGCGAAGTGCACACCGAGTACCGCCGAGTGCCAATTCTCGTAGTCGAGCTGGATGGTGTGCGTCGCGCTGTAGCCGCTCTGGTTCGGAAAGTAGATATCTACATGCTCGAGCTCGGGATTGAGGTGATAGGTTGGATTGCCCAACCACACCGTGTAGCGGTGGTCCTGGTTGGCTGCGACCGTTTCCCACTGACCGTTGGCCACTCCCCATCTCACCCCCGGACCACGAATCTCGACCCCCTTGTCGCCACTCTGAAGTTGGCCCTCGTGCCAAATGTCATTGCCATCGATGCGGGTGAAATTGAAGTACCATCCGAGGTAGAGGGTCTTTCCCAGTAGGTCGGCCACGAGTGGCGGATTCTGCCCCGCGTTGCCGACCACGGTGTAGGCTTCCCCTTGGCTCTGGACCGTCCGCCACTGGTAGTACTGCGCACCTTGCGCTGCGCCGTCAGCGGATTCAAACGTCCCTTTGGCGCCGCTACCGCTGCACTCGGTCTGGCAAAAGGGGGGGTTGGGAATAGTCTGGCCGACCGTTCCTTCCTCAGCATCGAGGCTCAGATACACCGTGGCCCGCGCTGTCGATGGGATGAGCGCGACGCAGCCAAGAATGATGATGGCGAAGGCGCCGATATGTAATGACTTGTGCATGTTGTCCTCCTACTGCACCGTGAGGTTCGAAGGCGCCGCGGGCGCGAGGGTGTCGGCGCTGGCGACGTATTCGAAGGCACCGATGTCTGCGCGGCCACCCTGGGGCACCGAAGCGCCGGCGAAGTCGATTCCGGGAGCGGTGGCTGGATCGCCCGTGTCGCGAACCGGCGAAGCCGACTGCGGATAAAAGTAGGGGTACGGCTCGTTGCCGACGGCAACCAACAGCGGATCAGAAGTTATGTTGTTGCCGCCCCAGGCGATACTCCCCGAATACAGCGTGTTATGTCCGTAGATGTCGTTGTAATCCGCTTCTGTCCCGGTCCCCGTACCAACCGCGATACCGACATCGGCATCAAGGATAATATTGTTCGTCACGCTGTTGTTATTCTGAGCGGTTGTGTGAACCCCGATACCATAGTGATTCATCACAATGGAATTGTTGTGTATTGCATTGCCGCCGCCGGCATCCCAGCTGGTGAATCCTCTTGTGTTGCTCGTTTGGCCGGAAGACGAACGAAGGTCGATGACGTTGTATCGGAACATGCTGCTGTCGGTGTCCCGAAAAATGATACCCGCCTGCAATGTCGTGGGCGCGCCCGGCGAATGGATGTGATTTCTCTCGACAACTACGTTGTTTGGCCTATCGGTGGCGTTACCGCCGGTTTTGATTGCGGCGTAGTTGAAGCCATAAATCGTATTGCCCTGCACAGTCGTTCCGGAGGAAGACGAGTAACTCACTTCGACGGCGGGGCGCTCTCCGGCGGGTTCAATGTTGTTAAAATCGATGTCATTGTTTTTAACGACACAAGAGCTACACGATACGACCCAAATCCCGCCGCTATATAGCTTGCTGTCCGTTATCGTCTTGTTGCTGCCAAAACGAAGCTCTACTGCCCTGCGATAGCCGCCATCGGAGGCGGGATTTTTCAATTCGAGACCGGCAAGTACGAGATACGATTGCGCTCCGTTCCAATCGTAGAAAGTTACACAGCGAATAACCGCATTCTGCGCATCGAATGTCGCGTAATTTCCCGTGCCCCAGTCGGTAGTGGCATACGTTATCGGGCTTCCGCTTGAACCCCCATATCGCAGGTACAGTGGCAGAGCCGAGGCAGGCCAAACCACGCCCTTCTTGAAATAGACAGTGTCCCCGGATTGAAGGGTCGTAGCGGCGGCAGTCCCGGTTGCACCACCCATGCCTGGCGAATGCTTCCATGGAAACGATCGGTCTAGACCGGACGAACCGTCGTCGCCAGTCTCATAATCCACGTAGTAGGTCGCGGCCTCGGCGCCCGGCACGAGGAGAACAAAGCACCAGGTGAGCGCTGCAATCAGCGCGGGTGCGAGGCGTCGGGGGAAAGTGGTCTTCATTACTGCACCGTCAGGTTCGTGGGTGCGGCGGGGGCGAGCATGTCGCCGCCGGTCGTGTATTCGAACGCACCCACATCGGGCGGTGAGCCCCTCGGGTTTCCGTCGTAGTCCGTGGTCAAGCCTGCAACCGCCGCCCCGTCCTGGCTCGCGCTCAAGTCCCAGAAGGGCGACGGCCTGCCGCCGGCGAGCCGGAGAAACTGCGTCCCGGCATTGGCCGCCCCGCCGCTGGTGACGGAATACCCGGCTTCCACCGCGGGGCTGGCGAACCATCGGTTCAAGCCCCCGGTGATCACGTTGTCGAAGATCTCGTTGTTGCTACCCGTGAGCGTCCAGGTGTTCGAAAAGACGTTCGCGTCACCGACGATCAGGTTGTTGTACGCGCGGTTGTTGTTGGCGTCCTCCGAGAAGAAGACGACCGAGTGCAGCACCGGCGCGTCGAGAATAACGGTGTTGTTGAACCACTCGTTGCGGTTCACAAGCGTCGCTCCGCCGCCGGCCCGGGCCTGGAAGACGGACTGGTACCCGCTCGCCGGTTGCACCCACACGACGTTGTTGTAGAACCGGTTGTCGTTACCGTTCCGGACCCGCAGCGGTACGACGTAAGGTTCATCGATCGGGGTCGTGTCGTGAACGTAGTTGTTGTACACCTCGCAATGTCCGAATCGCGTCACCCCGATCACGACCTCCAGGGCGGCACCCCGGACGTCGCAGTGGTGGATGGAGCCAGTGCCGACGTTGTTGGGGTCGCCGGTTCCGCTGCCCATGACATAGATCAGGTAGGTCGCCGACGCATCGACCCGGCAGAATCCGATCTCGACGTTGCCGTAGCCGGCCGTTCCGATGGCGAATTCCCCGCCCCGGGTGCCGATGACGTCCACGTACCGGATCGAGATGTTGTGAACGTTCGCCCAGTGCCAGGCCACGACGCCGATGGCCGGACCGCCGGCATCCCCCAGGACGGTAAAGCCGCCGGGCTGTCGTCCGTCGATGCGCAGGTAGCTCACGTTCTGGATCTCGATGCCCGCCGTGGTCGATCCTCCATACCCGCTGGTCACGCCGCCCGTGATCGACACGAGCCCGGGATTGCCGCCGCCGTCGTCGGTCTCGATGCGGGTCCACGAGGAGAAGCTCCTGTTCCGCAGGAAGAAGGCCGGGTAGCCGCCGCTCTTCACCTTGAGCGTGTCCGCGGAGGCCAGCAGCTCGGCCCCGGCCTGGATGGTCCTCTTGGCGGTCGCCCAGCTCGCTCCATCGCCGGAATCGTCCGGCCGGGCGCTGTCCACGTAGTACGTGGCCGCTCGCGCCGGCGCAGCGGCAACAAGCATGAGCGCGATCGCGCCGAGGAGCGCGGAGCAGATCACGCGTACTCGCCGCTCATGCAACGCACAGCAATGTATAGGTCTGTTCACAGCTGTCCTCCTACTGCACCGTGAGATTCGTGGGCGCCGCGGGCGCGAGGGTGTCCACTGTGAGATAGCCGCCGTCAATGACGTCCTGCCAATTGTCCGTCACGAGATAGTTGTCGTAGTACTTGCTGCTGTCGACGTCGGCCGCGTAGCTGGGCTGGTTGTGCGTGCCGCCGATGATGGTGGTGGTAAACTGCACGCCGTTGCGCTGCGTCCTGATGTTGTGGAACTCGATAACTTTGGTCCCGTTGATCCACATCTCGATCGTCCCGTTGCTCGCCGATGTGATGTCCGCGCGGATCACCACCGAGTGCCAGCGGCCGTTTTCCATGAATACGGGGTTGGCGGTACTGAGGTTCTGTACGAAGTAGCCTCCGTCCGCGCTGTTATATGGACGAAAGGAACTCACGGCGTTCGCCACAACGAAGAGGTGAGGGACGGCTGTGTGCAGGTCGGCGGGAAGAAGCCCGAGGCCGCTGAGTTGGTCTGACTCCCCGCCGCGGCCGATAGAGAAGAGCAGCCAGGCGTCGGTCATTGAACCGCGGACCTCCAGGTGCTTGTTAAACTCGCCGTCGTCCCAGTAGTGATTGGCCGAGAACTTGGTCCAGAAGGCGATGTAGAGGGTCGTTCCCTCCGGGACGGGGGAAGGCAACAGATCGGCGTACACGTAGCTGCACAGGTCCTGATTCACCGGGAAGTTGTCCATGTCGAAGCGCAGCGAATAGGCGCCTTCCGCGACGTCGGCGGGATCGGCGAAGTATTGGCCCGCGGTATAGCAAGGGTCAGCCGAATTGCCGATGGCGCCGTAGTTGCTCAGGTCGCCGTCGTTGAAGTTGTCCTGGAAGTAGACGGTGGCGTGGGCGATGCCGGCATGGGCCGCAAAGATGACGAGCGCGGCGACCAAGAGAGCCGGGCGCACGGCCCGGCGAGACCGGGACAGCCGCAAGCCAAGTAATATCGCAGTGATCGCTTGCATAAGTATGTGCCTCCCTATTGCACCGTGAGGTTCGTGGGCGCCGCGGGGGCGAGGGTGTCGGCGCCGGCGGCGTACTCGAACGCACCGATGTCGGCGCGCGGGCCGAGCGGCACGACCGTGCCCGCGAAATCATTTCCGGGCGGCGTTGCGGGGTCGCCGGCGTCGATCGCCGGGCTGCCGGCGACGAGCCGATAATACGGAAGCGGGCGTGCGCCGCTCGCGACCAGGCCGGGGTTCACGCCGACGAGGTTGTGACCGCCGTCGGTGTAGCCCGTGTCCGGGCAGCCGCCGTAGCAGTCGGCGTTAGTGAAGTCCTCGTAGAGCTTCTCGTAGTTGAAGTACAGGTTGTAGTCGAACAAGAGGCCCGTGCTCGGTGGCTTGGTGCCGGCTGTCTCACTCCAGTGCGAATCCATGAACACCGCCTTGACGTTCATAATGATGTTGTTGGTGACGACGCTGTCGTTTTGGGCGGTGAAGGTAAGACCATACATGGCCGTGTCGATCACGTTGTTGAAGACACGATGCTGGTCGTGCTCGTTCGGGCCGGGGCCGGTAGTATCCCAGTCGCGCAACTGAACCCCCCAATTCATGCACCAGGAGGGTTTCGTGCCATGCGCGTTGTAAACGACGTTGTAGCTGAAAGTGACGCCTACCGAGTCGCGGATCTGCACGGCCGAGTGGCCGTAGTCGTGGATGTAGTTGCGGGTGATGACCGAGTCGGGGGAGTTGCTGCTGAGGTAAATGCCGTTCCCGAAGTCGGGGGCGTCCGGATTGTTGCAGTCGGCGATACCGGTGTCGTTGCCGTGGATCTCGTTGGCCTCGATGGTGGTGCGCGCGGAGCCCTGGCTCACGGTGATGCCGATGGACCGGGCGCTGAGGCGGTTGCCGCGCACCCGCGAGTCCGTGGTGGCTTGGATGTAGATGAGCGGCTTGGTCTCGTAGTTCGACTGGATGACGGCGTGAATGTAGTTGTTCTGGATAGTGATGAACCGGGACATGTAGAAGTGCATCGCTCCGGTGCCGCTTGCGCCCGATTCGACGTTGACATTGCGGCACTCGAAGCCGTCCACCACCACGTAGGCGAGGTCGCGGCCCCAGACACAGTTGGTGGTCGCGCCGCCGCCGTCCAGCACCACACCGGGCCCCGCGGCCTTGAGCGTGAGCGCCGCCGCCTCGGTGCCGCTCTTCTTGATATGCACCAGGGTCGAGCGCGTGCCCGCGAACTCGTAAGTCTGCGCGTCGGTGTAGACGCCCGGATGCACGAGCACGGTGTCGCCCGGCTGCGCCGCGTCCGTCGCCGCCTGGATCGTGGCGTAGGGCTTGCCCGCCCCGACCTCGAGCAGCGCCGCGTGCGCGGGACCCGCGACAATGGGCAGGGCGAGCGAGAGCGCAGCCAGCGCCCGCCAGTCGCGCCGGTTGAGGACAGCCATGAGACCCCCCCCCTTACGGGATGGTCTTGCTTCTTTCGCCCGGCAGTGCGTTCGCGCTTTCGTTGCCCGAGGTGTCGTAGGCGCGCACGACGAAGTAATGCGTGCCCGAGGCGAGGTTGCTGACGGTGGCGGTCGCCGTGCCGCCACCGGTACTTGGTGCCGCGACCGTCGCCACCGGCGAGCCGGTATACGAGCCGCTGGTCGTGGACCGGTACACGCGGTAGCCGGCGAGATCGGCAAGCGCAGTGCTATCGGTATTGGTGCTGGGCCCGTTCCAGGTCAATGTCGCCGAGCCGGCGGGAGGTGGTGGAGTTGGGCTGCCGATCGGGCTGTCACCTGAACTACAGGCCGCCAGTGTGAGCGCAAAGACAACGGCAATTATTGTTCCGGACATTCTGGTCGAAATCATGGAATCCCCTGCAGGAAAGGTGCAATTAGAGTGGGAGATGAGCCTACAGAAGAAACGGCAACGCGCTCAATAACCCCGCCGACTGAGGGGGGATAAGCTCTGACGAGAGGCGATGAGCAAATTGACTAAACTGACTTATGTCAATTTTCGGAGGAGTTCGATGCAGTCTGGGACCCGGTTTCGTAGAATTGTTGAAATCTCATTGCTGTCCCTGCCTCCACTACTGCTCCTTCGCCGCCTGCTCTTTTCAACAACTCAGGCCCCTTGATTCGCTAGCGAAGGAGCTTCGGGGTAGTTCCGAGCTCCGGACGGAAGGCCACGCCAGTTTCTTGCAGCATGGCGTTCAGTTCCTTGCTGCTTACATACAACCGTCGTTGGGGGCCCTGGTTGGAATCCACTACCTCGTACCAGGTTTCTCCGCCATGTTGAAAGGCCTTGCTAAGCAAGACTTGGTGCCCGCCAGTGACGTCCCCGTCTTGAGGTACCACGTTTACCATCACCGGACGGCCTTGCTTCAAGGTCTTGGCAAAGGCCGAGCTGACCGGCTATGCACCGACTGCCAGGGCCACGTGGAATGCTTTCTGCCTGGCCGACCTCGGTGATACCGGCGCCGCCTTCATTGCGGTGTCGGAGATACCGCCGCGCAATATCACCTGGTTCAAGAAGGGCAAGTGGGTGCACTGGGCAAAGATCGCATTCGAGAAATATTTCCTGCACAAGATGCGCAAGGGTGTTTCGGAGCTGATCTTCGAACGCTGGGTGATGCGACTAATGGGCATCGCGCGACTGAAAACCTGAAGGCCTGCTGCCAGCAGGGTGTGTAGCAAATGCGTGCCGCGCGGCGCAGCTAAATGTCGCGCGACACGCTCTGCCTGGAGCCGGCCAGGTTATCGAGGTAGTGACACATACAGCCGGTTTATGCGGTGGGCCCGCCGAGGTAAGTCACGCAGTCGAGCGCGCAGGCGCGGATCGCCTGGCGCAGCGCCTCGATTGCCTGCGGGCGCGGGAAGCTGACACGCCAGGCGAGCGCCACGCGCCGTTGCGGCGGATTTACGAATGGGCGAATCGCGGTGAGCGTCGAGTCCGCAAACGGTGCATCCTTGCACCGCGGCCCTCGCCTCGATCCGATCGGCGAGACATAATGTCCGGTTCCGGAGGCGGCGGTGCACGGCAACACGGTGATGCCCATGCCCGAGGCCACCATGTGGCGGATGGTCTCGATCGAGCTGCCCTCCACCGCTTTCTGCAAACCGCCCTCGGCGGCGGGCGGGCCGACGCAACTCGGGCAGGCGGCGACTACCTGGTCGCGGAAGCAATGGCCGGCGCCGAGCAGCAGCACGGTTTCGGTCGCAAGGTCGTCGGTGGCGATGGTCTTGCGTTTGGCCCAGGCATGCTTGGCCGGCACCATCACCATGAACGGCTCGTCGTACAGCGGCAGCGTGACCACGCCCGGCTCCTCGAACGGCAGGCAGACCAGCACCGCATCCAGTTCGCCCTGCGCCAGCCGTTCGCGCAGGTGCACAGTGTAATTCTCTTCGATGATCAGCGGCATGCGCGGCGCGCTGGCATGCAGCAGCGGTACCAGGCGCGGGAACAAATAGGGTCCGATGGGAATGGCACTTACTTAATTTTCCGAGAATGCCCATGCATTCTGACTTTCTCTCTGGCGATCGCCCTGGCCTCCATCAGCAAGGGAAAGGGTTTTGGCCGTCGCTTGATGGCTCTCGGCTCGATGCGTCCGGGACGATTG
>DATEYP010000237.1:0-5817 GCA_035256085.1 Acidiferrobacterales bacterium | reverse complement strand
CCGGTACGAAAGAAAGTCTCAACAGTTCCGCGACATCAAGAGATCAATGACCATCTTGTCCGGAAGATCTGCCGGGACCTGGAGATACCCGCGCCGTAAACGGTTTCACACAGGGACTGTCTTGATTGGCCACCTTCACTTAATGAAACAACAGGAATGATCAAGGTCGGCATCATCGGCGGTACTGGCTACACGGGCGTTGAATTGCTGCGGCTGCTGGCCCAGCATCCCAGGTGGCGCTCAACGTCATCACCTCGCGCGGGGCGCGACGCGAGGTTTTTACCATCGGCGGTGTCGGTTCGTGGCGGTGCTGACGACCGTGCTATCATTATTTCATGAGTGAAATCACCTTCCTGGTGGACGACGCCCCTGTAGGAGGGTTCATTGCGCGCGCCCTGGGGCAGTCCATCTTCACCGAGGCCGATGACCTGGAGGGCCTGCACCGGCAAGTTCGTGACGCCGTGCACCGCCATTTTCCCGGAGATAGTGCCCCGCAGGTCATTCGTCTGCACTTTGTTCGCGAAGAAGTCATTGAAGGATTTTGAAGCATGCGTAAACCACGCCAATATACATTCATCTGCCTGAACAACACGGGGTACAAGGCCTCTCTGGAGAAGCGCAAAATCTACATTGCCCTGGCCGACGATGAGGCCGCCAAGCATGGGTTGGTTCGTATCGTTGACGAATCCGGCGAAGACTATTTGTATCCGCTCAAACTCTTTGCGCAGGTTGATTTGCCGCCACGCGTACAGCGCGCAGTTCTCATGGTGGCCTAGCACTAAGGCAATACGGATATCACAGTCCAGAACGGCGCCCCCGCACGGGCCCATTTTTATGCCGGTGACGCGGCTTTGCGTCTTCGGTCCAATCCGGTATCTTTCGCTGCAAGCACGTTTATTCACTTCCGGTTTCAGGTTTCACATGATCAAGGTCGGCATCATCGGCGGTACCGGTTACACCGGTGTGGAGTTGCTGCGGCTGCTGGCCCAGCACCCACAGGTGCAACTCAACGTCATCACCTCGCGCGGCGAGGCGGGAAAAAAGATTTCCGACCTGTTCCCGAGCCTGCGCGGGCACGTGGATGTTGCGTTCGGCGAGCCGGACGCGAAGGCGCTGGCGGCCTGCGACGTGGTGTTCGCGGCCACGCCCAACGGCGTCGCCATGACCCATGCGCGCGCGCTGCTCGATGCCGGGGTAAAGCTCATCGACCTGGCCGCCGATTTCCGCCTCAAGGATCCCGCACTCTGGGAGCAGTGGTACGGCATGCCGCACGCCTGCCCGGAGCTGCTCGCCGAGGCGGTGTATGGCCTGCCGGAAGTGAACCGCGCGCAGATCAAAAAGGCGCGGCTGATTGCCAATCCCGGCTGTTATCCGACGGCGGTGCAGCTCGGCTTCCTGCCGCTCGTCGAGCAGGGGCTGGTGGATATTCAGCATTTGATCGCCGACGCCAAGTCCGGCGTGTCCGGCGCCGGGCGCAAGGCCGAGGTGCACACGCTGTTCGCTGAGGCCGCGGACAACTTCAAGGCCTATGGCGTGGCCGGGCACCGCCATCTGCCGGAGATTCGCCAAGGCCTGGAAAGCGCGGCCGGCAAACCGGTCGGTCTGACCTTCGTGCCGCACCTCGCGCCCATGATCCGCGGCATTCACGCCACCCTGTATGCGCGCGTCCACGACACGGGCGTGGACCTGCAGGGACTCTATGCGCAGCGCTATGCGCACGAACCGTTCGTGGATGTGCTGCCGCCGGGCAGTCATCCGGACACGCGTTCGGTGCGCGCCGCCAACACCTGCCGCATCGCGCTGCACCGGCCGCAGGGCGGCGACACGGTGGTGATTCTGTCGGTCATCGACAATCTGGTGAAAGGCGCCGCCGGTCAGGCGGTGCAGAACATGAACCTGATATCCGGTCTGCCGGAAGCGACCGGGCTCGCGCAGGTTCCGGTGCTGCCCTGAGTGCGCTGGTTCGTGTCGTCCCCAGCCGTTATACTCTGTCCGCAGCGCAGTATTCGAAACGCAGATTCTTGCTGCACGAACGACGCAGGGCTTCTTATCTAATGGTAAGACGAACGCAGTAGGGCTTCTTATCACATGACAGGACGAACGAATCTCACGAACTTTGTTCCGACAAAGACATGATCGGGCTTCTGAGAATTATGACAGGACGAACGAAGTAGGGCTTCCTTAAATGAAGCTCAAGCGCATTTTCAGTAAACACCGGACCAGCGAACTCGTCATCAAGCGCCGCTATTCGTCGCGGGTCAAGCTGTTCATGGCCGGTATTGCCGTGGTGCTGCTTATTGTGGCGGGCGGTGCGCTCTATAACTATGGCCTGACCGCGGCCGGGACCGAAAAGTTTTCGGCCTTCCGGACGCAGTCGGCGCTGCGCGAGGAGATCAAGCGTCTTAAAGACGAGAGCCTCGATCTGCGCGAAACCCTGGCGCGCGCCCAACGCACCCTGCAGATGGACCAGGTGGCCTATCAGGAGCTGGATCGTTCGCTCAAGGAATCGGCGAAAGAGATCAACCGCTTGCGCGAGGAGGTGTCGTTCTACCGGAATATCATTTCGCCCGACAACAAGGTGGCCGGTCTCAAGATCGATCGCCTGACCATCGACCGGGCCGGCAACTCCCCTGACAACCACTACCGATACAAACTCGTGCTGATCCAGGCGTTGAAGCATGATCACACGATCTATGGACGCGTGCGTCTCGAGGTGAACGGCGCGCAGGATGGCCGGAATGTGGTGCTGGTGCTGCCTGCGCCCAACGAGAAGCAGCACAACATCAACTTTAAATACTTTCAGGAGTTTGAAGGCGTGATGAAGCTGCCGCGCAATTTTGAGCCGTCTGCGGTCAAAGTAACAATTACCACGACCTCTCCCGCGGCCCAGACCCTGGAGCAGAATCACGCCTGGCCAAAGCTGTGACGGCCGGGAAATCGTTCTATACTTAGATTTTATTTGGCCGGATTCTACCGGCCCGGAACAGCAAAACGGAGAATCACATGCTGGACAAACTTTCCCGTAAACCGACTGAAAAACCCTGTAACACCATCGACACCCTGATCGGCGTTTCGACCGAAATGAAGGGCGATATCAGCTTCTCCGGCGGGTTGCGCATCGACGGCAAGGTGAAGGGCAATATTACCGCCAAGTCGGACGACAACAGTACCCTGGTGCTGAGCGAAAATGCCGTGGTCACGGGCGACGTGAGCGTTCCGCACATGATTGTGAACGGCAAGATCAAGGGCAATGTCCGCTCCGCCGAGCGTCTGGAGCTCCAGTCGCGTGCCGACATCCATGGGGATGTAGCCTACAAGGTTCTGGAAATCGCCGCCGGGGCGCAGGTGAATGGCGTCATGACGCGCGTGACTGAGAAGGCCGAGGTCGTTTCGTTGAAAAGCGTGGATTCCGGCCGTAACGAGCCTGCTTGAGGTCCGTCCGGTCAATAACAGTTGACTAATATAATCAGGTACAGGGATAATCTCGCCAACTTGACGGTCTTAAGTTTTACAAGACGAACTTATCCGGAGGACTTCATGAACGCGCCTGTAACCGAAATGCCTGTCCCGCTGGTGTTTACCGACAATGCTGCCCGCAAGGTCAAGGAGCTGATCGAAGAGGAAAAGAACCCGGCACTGATGTTGAGAGTGTTCGTTTCCGGCGGCGGCTGTTCCGGTTTTCAGTATGGCTTCACCTTCGATGAAGCCGAGCAGGAAGGCGATACCAAGGTCTCCAAGAACGACGTCACGCTGCTGATTGACCCGATGAGCTTCCAGTACCTGATGGGCGCCGAGATCGACTACCAGGAAGGCCTGCAAGGCTCGCAGTTCGTGATCAAGAACCCGAATGCCAAGACCAGTTGCGGCTGCGGCTCGTCGTTCAGCGTATAACGGCAGATACAAGTTGCAAGATACAAGGGGCCGCCAGGCCCCTTTGTCTTTCCTTGTATCTTGCAACTTGTATCTTGTATCTATCTTTCAAGCTAAATAGATGCCGCCGAGCAACACCGGATGGCGCGCTCCGGTGACACTCGGCAGATTGCCCGCGTGTCCCGCCAGTGTCTGATGCGCGAGCCAGGCGAAAGCGGCTGCCTCCACCCAATCGGGTTCCAACCCGAGTGATCCAGTGGTGGCAACCGGTATGCCGGGCAATAGCGCGCGCAGGCGCGCCAGCAGATGGCGGTTGTGGTGACCGCCGCCACAGATATAGATCTCATCGATTTTCTCCGGCAGGGACTTCAGTCCCTGCGCGATGGAAGCGGCGGTTAGTTCTGCGAGCGTGGCCTGAATGTCTTCCGGCGCGAGCTGGCCGACGAGCTGTTGCTCCAGCCACGCGAGGTTGAAGTGTTCGCGTCCGCTACTCTTGGGCGGCGCCTTGGCAAAATAATCATCTGCCATCAGCCGCGCCAGCAAATCGTTCTGTACACGGCCACTCGCTGCCCAGTCCCCATCCCGGTCATACGGCTCGTTCCGGTGTCGGGCCATCCACTGGTCCAGCAGCGTGTTGCCGGGGCCGGTGTCGAAGCCGAGCACGGCACTGCTCTCGGTCGCCGGCAGCCAGGTGATATTGGCGATGCCGCCGATATTGACGATGGCACGATTGACTCCGGGTTTGCGGAAAAGCCATTGATGGAATGCCGGCACGAGCGGCGCACCCTGACCGCCGGCCGCCAGGTCGCGCGCGCGGAAATCGGCCACGGTTGTGATACCGGTTTCCTCGGCGACGACCGATGGATTGCCGATTTGCCGGGAGAAGGGATACGCCGCGTGCGGGCGGTGGCGGATGGTCTGGCCGTGGCTGCCGATGGCACGGATGCTGGACGCATTGACGCCAGACTTGGCGAGCAGCGCATGGACTGCCTCGGCGAACAGGCGGCCCAGCTGCACATCCAGTTCGCCTGCGCGCTCAAGCTCATTCGGGCCGGGCTGCATGAGTGCCTGGATGGCATCGCGCAGCGCGGAAGGGAAGGGATGCCGGTGGCTGGCAAGCAGGGAAAGCCGGCCGTTGAGCGGGATCGAGACGAGCGCGGCATCGATGCCGTCGACGCTCGTTCCGGACATGAGGCCGATATAGTGCATGCCGCCAGTTTCGGACAGGCGCGCGCCGCGGGCAAGCGGTTTTTGCGCCCCGTTATTGCAGCGGCGAGACAGCGAATGCTGTGGTAATCTTTGCCGAACAACACATTGACGAAAACCCGCTCACATGTCCGCAGACAACGAAGCGCTGGCGCTGATCAAGCGCGGCGCGGATGAAATCCTGATAGAAAGCGAGCTCGTGGAGCGCCTGCAATCCGGGCGGCGTCTGCGCATCAAGGCCGGCTTCGACCCGACTGCACCGGACCTGCATCTCGGCCACACCGTGCTCATCAACAAGCTTCGCCAGTTCCAGGACCTGGGACACGAGGTGCTGTTCCTGATCGGCGATTTCACCGGCATGATCGGCGATCCCACCGGCAAGAGCGCTACCCGGCCGCCGCTGACGCGCGACGAAGTGATCGAGAACGCGCGCACCTACGAGACGCAGATATTCAAAATCCTCGACCCGGAAAAAACGCTGGTGATGTTCAACTCAAGCTGGATGGGCGAGATGAAGGCCGCCGATCTTGTTCAGCTCGCCGCGCGCCACACCGTGGCACGCATGCTGGAGCGCGATGATTTTCACATGCGTTACACCGGCGGTCAGGCGATTGCGATTCACGAATTCCTCTATCCGCTGATTCAGGGTTATGACTCGGTGGCCATGAAGGCCGATGTCGAACTCGGCGGCACCGATCAGAAATTCAATCTGCTGGTGGGTCGCGAACTGCAGAAGCAATA
>DATEYP010000236.1:0-2275 GCA_035256085.1 Acidiferrobacterales bacterium | reverse complement strand
CGGCTTGCCCCACGAGGCCACCGGATTCTTGCGGTTGCCGGTCACGGGCGGGATCGGCGGCAGCGCGACCCCGCTCGACACGATGCCCGCACCCATCATTTCCGCGGTAACCTGCACGGCCACGCCCTTCGGTGCCGCCTTGGAGGCGGCGCCCGCCGCGAGTGATGCCGGCCCGCAGATAATGAGCAGCACGGCGATGCCGATCAGGCTGCCCACAAGCCCGCGTCTTGCCGGGGCCAAACATTTACCGTTATGCCGCATTGGATGCACCTCGCGCTGTGCGTTTATTAATGGTGGTCTCGTTTATCATGAATGGACGTCCAGGCGCCATGACCTGGCGCAAAACACAAGTCTCCCGTGGACCAACCGCACGCCGCGCTGCACACGGCACATTTTCCGGCTGCGCCTGAATCTTTACAGACTTTCCTTCACCACCCGCCCATGCAGTGGCTGCACCGGCCGGGAATTGATCGGGAACAGCTTGCTGTACCGGGCCAGTTGCTCGGCGGACAGCTCCAGCGGCTGCTTCAGCACCATCCAATAGACACCCTCGGTACACGGCGGCGCCGTGAGCGAACCCTCGTAGGCGTAGTAGCCGCGCGCGGCCGGCAGCAGTTGGGTGACGTCCAGCGTGAACTCCGGGAACAACCGTTCCCCGTCCGCGCGCGCCGGTATCTTCGGCCACAATGCCGTCAACGCCGCGTTTTCGCCGCCCTGACGGAACAGCACCACCACGACGGCGAGCCGTCCGGCACTGCTCTTGTGCACGAAATGCGCCGCCATGTCGTACTCCCGGCCCTGAATCCGGTCGCCGCCCGGCACGTGAAAATGAAACTGCTGGAGCGTGAAGCTCTCCTTGCCCAGCACGATGCGGCTGCCGTTGGCCATGCGCACCCGCACGGTGTGGCCATCGTTCACCAGCCGCAATGGCGCGCTGCGATACTGAAACTCAATCTCCGGCAGCTTCTGCTTGTGCGTCTCGACAATATCGATCGGCGACTGCCGGCGGCCCAGATCACAGGTCGCATAGTCGCGCCGCAATTTTCCCCAGTTCGCCGGGCCCAGTTCGCCGCTGTATTCCCAGCGCGGCGCACCGGCAGCCTGGGCCAGGGCAGGCGTTACAGCCAGCATGAACATTGCACACCAGGCCGTTCTTGCACGGGACAATCTCACCAGATATCTCCTTCCGTTTTGCACACAACCTCGGGGTCGTGTGCTACCCGGTCGTCGATCCACTCCAGCCTGCCGGCCTGTGGAATGACGGCCAGTAAGCCCTTGACCAGGAACTCACTCATGCCGGTACTTCGATAAATTCCAGCGCGTTGCTGTCCGGATCGCGGCAAAACAGGGCACGCCGGCCCGACTTGCTCAACGTATAAGGAATACCCGCCGCATCCAGCCGCCGCCGCAGCGCATCCAGATCGCGCAACGTGAGCGCAACATGCCGGTCGCGCCCGCCGTGCGCCGGCCGGCCCGTGACGGGGTCTGGACTCGGTAATTCAAGCAGATGAATCTGCTGCGCGCCGATGGTGAGCCAGGCACCGGGATAGCCGAGATCGGGGCGCTGCACGTCCACCGGCAGACCGAGGACATCGCGGTAGAACGCCAATGCACGTTCAGTATCGGCAACGATCACGCTCACATGCTGGATGGCGAGAAATTCACTCATGCGCGTCACCTTATCACGGCCCGGAGGCCAGGCGGTGTGCGGCGCGCGTGGTTTCCGGCAGGCGATACTTCGGTGCGCAGGCCAGCACAGTGTCGATCGCCGTGGCGAGACACACCCTGTGGCCGATGGACACATACACCGGCGCCACACCGGCGCGCGTGCGCAATGCCGCACCCACGATCTCGCCCTGGTGCAGCAGCGGCCGCCACGATCCGCGTGCGTGCGGCAGCGGCGCATGCTCGCCGACCAGCAACGACTTGGCGACGCCAATGGAAGGAATGCCGGTCAGCACACCGAGATGACAGGCCAGCCCGAAACGGCGCGGGTGCGCCAGCCCCTGGCCGTCGCACAGCAGCAGGTCGGGCAGCGCGCCGAGTTTGGCGAGCGCATCGAGCAAGGCCGGAATCTCGCGGAACGACAACAGGCCGGGTATATAAGGAAAGCTCGCCACGCGACGCGCCACCGCCTGATCGGCGGTCTTGAGATCGGGGAACGACAGCACCGCCACGGCGGCACGCATCACACGGCCATCGCCCTCCGGACCCACATCCAGCCCGGCGACGGACCGCACCGTGCCCAGTTGATCCACCGCAATCACGCGTTCGC
>DATEYP010000235.1:0-20233 GCA_035256085.1 Acidiferrobacterales bacterium | reverse complement strand
GTGGAAGTGCAACGACTGGTCGAACAGACCAGCATTGACAATACGCACCAGCCCAACCTGGCCGGTTTGGCCCTGTAATACCGAGTTCGGGTCGTGCATGCCGTCAAAGCCACCCAGGCCGTTCATCATGAAATAATTCGGTTTGTAGGTACCGGTGCTCACCGTCCCGCCGTTCCCGGCCACATCGTTCCAGCGCGTCTTGTCCATGTCGGAGACAACCCAAAGACGCTCGAGAGCGAAGCTCGGGCCGCCGGTCCATGCCTTGTTCACTCCGCCCGCGGCCCGCACCACCAGCGCGCCGTACAGGCCCATCTCGCGGTTGATGTTGCTGTTGAGCGTGTCGGAGAACAGATAGGTGCCGGCCCGCGGCGTCGTGAAGCTGTAGGTCTTGCTGGAACCGGCCTGGATTGAAGCGGTGTCGGTGGTCACGCCGCGCACCACGAAGTTATGCGCCAGCGTGTGCTGGTTGTAGACCGTCACCGTCACGGTCTCGCCTTCCTGAGATTCCAGTAGCGGTCCCGGCACCATCGGACCGGTGCCCGGATTGTCGGTGAAGCCCCAGACCTTGAGCGTGTTGCCGCCTGCACCGTTGATGGTGTGGGTACCGGCCTTGATGTAGAGCGTGTAGGAAGCAGCCTGGGAAACAGCGGAAATGAGAAACAGCGGTAGAAAAAGCAAAGCTACAAACAACCGGCGCGCTGACGTGCGCGTCATCGCAAGTGCGTTCATCATCTACTCTCCTCGTTCAAGTGAACCCGGCGCCACTGCCACATCTGCCGGGTATCCGGTGCCCTGTTATAAATTTGCGGGGCTCATGTGTTGTGTTTTCTTCTTAAGCGGGGAATTCCCTAAGCTCTGCTCCTTGTTATGAGTACCTTGGGCAAATGGCGTAAATGAATCTGCCTAAGTCAGACTAATCTCTATATAAAACTGACCTAAGTCAATTTTAGCTGTGGGTATATTAAGCATATTATGATTTTATGAAACGCTCAGGTATTTATGTATTTTTCTATTTGACGTGATTCAAATTACGGACGCTAACGGATAAGTTGTCGGCGCGCGAAAAGAGCCGAAGGCGACAGCGGAACGCAGAAGCCAACAGCAACAGTAATAATTCGCGCGGTACTTAATTCACAGAGGTAAACCCCCGGCTCTGCCGGGGGACTCACAGAGGTTTGACCCCCGCTTTCGCGGGGGCAGGCTCTATGCGACGGTCGGGCGTACACAATCGCTATGCCGGCGAATGAACGGCACGGCAGAAGAAAGTATCTTTCCTTCTCCCTCCGGGACGACTGCATGGATGCAGGAGGTACGAGCCCATGGATGGGCGAAGGTAGAACAATGCAGGAGCAATTGTCGAGAGCAACGCAGGGAGCAGTTGCCGAGGCGCTCACCGAATAGGCCCCCGGCTTTAATGGAATGGACGCCCACTTCCCCAATCGGCACCGAAGCGCCAAAGTGGAGGTGCATATAATCCCACGAACTGGAGAGGAGCGTCCGAGATGAAGATTACGACAATTGGCATTGATCTGGCAAAGGAAGTGTTTCAAATCCACGGCGAGGATGCGCGCGGCAAGGTCGTGCTGCGCAAGCAGCTGAAACGGAAAGACATGGCGCAGTTTTTCGCGAAGTTGGAGCCATGCCTGATCGGCATGGAAGCCTGCGGCAGCGCACATCACTGGGCGAGGAAACTTGGCGGCTACGGGCACACGGTCAAGCTCATGGCGCCGCAATTCGTAAAACCGTACGTGAAGACGAACAAGAACGACGCAGCGGATGCCTGCGCAATCTGCGAGGCGGCGGGCAGGCCGAACATGCGGTATGTACCCATGAAGACCATCGAGCAACAAGCGATTCTCTCGGTACACCGGGCAAGACAGGGATTCGTCAAGGCCAGAACGGCACAGGGCAACCAGATCAGGGGCTTGCTCTCGGAGTTCGGTATCGTGATACCGAAAGGCATCGACGCCATTGCCAAACGGGTGCCGGAAATACTGGAAGATGGCGAGAATGGATTGCCTGGAACGATGCGGCGCTTGCTCGAACGCTTGAGCGATAACCTGAAAGAAATGGATCGGCAGGTGAACGAACTGGAGAAACAAATCCGGCTGTGGCACCAGGAGAACGAGGCGAGCCGCAAGCTGGAAGCGATTCCGGGGATCGGGCCGATCACGGCCAGCGCCATCGTGGCCAGCGTGGGCGACGCCCGCGAATTCAAGAACGGCCGCCAGATGGCGGCCTGGATGGGGCTGGTGCCCCGGCAGCACTCCAGCGGCGGCAAGCAAACCCTGCTGGGCATCAGCAAGCGCGGTGACACCTACCTGCGCACCTTGCTGATCCACGGGGCAAGAGCGGTGACCCGGTTTGCCGAGAAGAAATCGGAGCCGGATAGCTGGCTCAGAAAGCTGATAGGCAGGCGCAACAAGAACGTAGCGGCAGTCGCATTGGCCAACAAGAATGCCCGAATCGTATGGGCGCTCCTGGCCAAAGACAGGATGTTCCGCCCCGATTACACCCCGGCAGCCGTGGTCACCGGCGCGTAATCGATGCGGCCGAACAAAACCGGCACATAACGAGTTGAAGGAGGAACATCACCGATTGCACAGGCAATCATGACATGATGGCGAGACAGGTCAGACCGTGATTGAGCAAACCTGCCCCCGGCATTGCACCATAGAGTGCGAGGCTTTGTTGAGGACTCGATCAGCGGATTCCATCAGGGACAGAGGCGATAAGGCTTCACTCAAAGTCCGGATGTATGGCTGCAATCTTTACCTACTCTCGAAATCAACGATTGAAGGCTTGGCAAAAAGTGGGCGTCCATGTATGCCGGGGGTCATTTAACTCCAAAACGAATATTTTTCACCGCAATGACGCAAAGAAAAAAACATGGGTCTTTATCGAGAATACCTTTGCGTTCTTTGCGTCTTTGCGGCAGATGATAGTTAATCATTATCAATCAAAGGTGCACCATGCTCACACGTTGCAGACGCTGTTCCCCGGCCACCGCGAGTCGCGGCTTTACCCTCATCGAGATCATGATCGTGGTCGTGATCATCGGTATCCTGGTCGGCCTGCTCGCGCCGCGCATCATGGATCGCCCCGATCAGGCGCGCGTCGTGGCTGCGCGCAACGATATCCAGGCGATCATGAGCGCACTCAAACTCTATCGGCTGGATAACGCCGCCTACCCGAGCGCCGAACAGGGCCTGCTGGCACTGGTGAAGAAGCCCGAAACCGGCAATATCCCGCGCAACTGGAAACCGGGCGGGTATCTGGAGCGCCTGCCCAAGGATCCGTGGGACGGCGAATACCAGTACCTCAATCCCGGCATCCACGGCGAAATCGACATCGTCAGCTTCGGCGCCGACCGCCAGCCAGGCGGCGAGGGTTACAATGCGGACATCGGCACGTGGAATCTCGGCGGTTGAGACAAAAGTGGATGCACCAGCCGCAAGCATGGCCTGCGCGCGGCCGCACGCCGAAATCCGCGACAGGCTTCACCTTGATCGAGATCATGGTCGTGCTGCTCATCGTCGCCATCACCATCGGCATGGTCGGCATCAACCTGCAGCGCGGCGACAACAACCGGGTGCAGGAGGAAGCCGACCGCATCGTGATACTGCTGCAGGCCGCGCGCGAGGAGGCCATTCTGCAAGGGCAGGTGTTTGCCGTGCAGTTCAACACGGATGGCTACCGCTTCCTGCGGCTCAACAACAAAGGCAAACTCGAGCCGATAGAACAGGATGATGTGCTGGCGCCCCGCTCGCTGCCGGATGGGGTTACGCTATCCTTCACCATAGATGGCGCCGCGGCCGACAACGAAGCCGGCCTGGTCCTTGATCCATCCGGGTCATTTATCCCGTTCGTTCTGACGCTGCGCGCCGGCGAAGCCACGTGGCAGGCACACGGGCTCGCCAACGGCAAGATCCAGTCGATGCCGCCGGAACCACTGCATGCCGGCTAGAATCCAGTATCGGAAGTTCGTTGCATATCGTTCCGCAATAATTCCGGGCGATGCTGTTTGTAGGGTGCGTTTCACGCACCGTTCAATGTTGATCGGTGCGTGGAACGCACCCTACATGAAGAAAAATGAATTTCAGTCTCAGGACATCAGGCTCCATAACAGTCGTTCCAGATTGCCCACAGCAGGCTTCACGCTGATAGAAGTGCTGGTCGCACTCGCGGTCCTGACCATCGCCCTCGCGGCCGTCATGCGCGCCTTGAGCCAGAGTATCGACACCAGTGCCAGCCTGCGCGACCGCACCGTGGCCATGTGGGTAGCGCAGAATCGTCTTGCCATGCACCAGGTCACGCGCGACTTTCCGGCAGCAGATACCACCGAGGGCGAAGCCGAGATGGCGGGCCGCGCCTGGCGCTGGCGTGAACAGGTGACACCGGCACCGGGCGAGGCGGCGATGCGCCGGATCCATATCGAGGTGCGCGCCGCTACCGGCGAGCAACCGCTCGCGCGGCTGGTCGGTTTTCTTTCGAAGTAGATGTTGCGATGAACTCTTCCCTCCGCACGCGCGCCGCCGGTTTCACGCTGCTGGAAGTTCTGGTGGCGGTCGGTATTTTTGCGCTGTTCTCGGCCATGGCCTACGGCAGCCTGCTGCGCATTCTCGACACGCGCGACCGCCTCGAATCGGAACGCGATTTCTGGCGAACCCTGAGCCTGTCGCTGATACAGGTCGAAGATGACCTGGCCCTGGCGCGGGATCGCACCGTGCGCGGCCCGGATGGTCTCACCAAATTGCCGGCCTTCCGTGGCCAGCCGGTCGACAGCCGCGCGCTTGGCGAGCCCAGCCTGGAATTCACGCGCGGCGGCCAGATCGTGCTCGGCCACGGCGCGCGCTCGGACATGCAGCGTGTGGGTTACCAGTTACGCGACGGCACCCTGTCGCGGCTGGTCTGGCCGGCGCTCGACCGGCCACCAGTCAGCGAACCGCGCGCCGCGCCGCTGCTCGAACATGTGGAGGAACTGCGCGTGCGCTTCTACGCACAGCCCGGTGGTTGGGTGAATGCCTGGCCGGCCACTACCCAAACCGGCGCACCGCTAGCGCCTGATGCATTACCACTGGCAGTTGAATTGACACTCAAGATCGAAGGTCGCGGGGAAATCGTACGCGTGTTTCAGGTAAAGGGCTGAACATGGCCGCCGGCATCAGCGCAACACGCCACCACCAGCAGGGCCTGGCACTGATCACTGCGGTGCTGGTCGTGGCAATCGTCGCCACCGTAGCCACGACGCTCGCCCTCGGCGAACAGGTGTGGTTCCGTCAGGCGCAGAACATGAACAACCGCGCCCAGGCCGAGAGCCTGCGCCGGGGCGCGCTCAATTACGCGGCGATACTGCTGGCGCGCGACGATGCCAAGATCGACCATCTGGGTGAAGAGTGGGCCAAGCCAGCGCAACTGCCGGTGGAAGACGGCATGATCGCCTTCGCTGTGCAAGATGCCCAGAGCCGCTTCAATCTGAATAATCTGGTTCAGAAGTCGGCCCCCAGCAAACCTGACATCGAATTGTTCAAACGCCTGTTGACCTCGCAGGGCATCGACCCGGGGCTGAGCGAGGCCCTGCTCGACTGGCTGGACACGGATGGCACGGTCAGCCCGGGCGGCGCCGAGGACATCGAATACCTCTCCCTGCCGCAGCCCTACCGCAGCGCGAACCAACTGCTGCAGAGCGTGGATGAGCTGCGCTTGGTAAAAGGCTTCACCGCAAAAGCCGTGGAGAAGCTCCGCCCCTTTGTCACAGCCCTGCCAACAACGCCAACAACAGTCAACGTCAACACCGCGCCGGCTGAGGTTCTGGCTGCACTGTTCACGAACCTGCCGGCCACAGTGTTGCGGCCCTTGCTCGACAGCCGCATTAACAATCCCTATACAGAACTCAAGCAGTTCACGGACAAGCTGCCGGTTGGCACGTCATCGCTCCCGCCCAACATGTGCGACATCAAAACCGGCCATTTTCTGGTTACTATAGACATCCGCTACGGGCGACTGCAGCGCCGTACCGAAGGCCTGATTGAACGCGCCGGCGGCAAGCCGGCAAAGGTGCTTTGGCACCGGTTGCCGCCACTGCAAATTGAAACGAGTCCGGATGAAAAAACTTAAGAAATCCTCTGTCAGCCTCGCCTGGTTGACGCGCACGAAATCGGCAGCCCCGCCGTCCGCAGCGCGTGCCACCGGTGACCGGCTCGATCTGGTGCTGCCGCGTGGCTGGCCCGAGTCCGGCAGCCCGGTGTTCTGGCGCTGGTGCCGCCGCGGCGACAAACCGCAATCCGGCCAGGTTACCGATCTGCGTCAGGTGCCGGAAGCGGTGCGCGGCGCGCGCGCTTGCGTCTGGACGCCGGCGGGCGACACCGTCCTGACCAGCGCCACCCTGCCCACCCGTTCGCCGCGCAAAATCACCCAGGCATTGCCCTTTGCGCTGGAGGACCGGCTGCTGGGCGACCCTGAGTCCCTGCACTTCGCCTACCGGGTTGAGAGTGACGGCAGCCTGTCTGTGGCGGTTACCGCTCGCGAACGCCTGCGCCGCTGGGAGGATGCCCTGGCGCAGGCCGGCATCAAGCCGGTCGCGCTGTGCCCGGCGACACTGCTGGTGCCCTGGGCACTCGATTGCTGGTCGCTGGCGTTTGCCGAGGGCGAGGTGCTGGTGCGCACCGGCAGCGCCTCCGGCTTCGTCGCGCCGTTGTTCCTTCGACCAGGCTCAGGACAGGCGCAGACATTGCCGCCGACCGCCATGGATGGCGGAAGTGCCGGAAATGCAGGAGCAGTTTTCCGGCCGACCGCCATGGATGGCGGAAGTGCCGGAAATGCAGGAGCAGTTTTCCGGCCGACCGCCATGGATGGCGGAAGTGCCGGGCGCAAAGCCATCCCTACGGGGATAAACGTAGAAGCAGATTTACCGCCACCGTTGCTGGCCGCGGCACTGGAAGATGCGGCGCGCGTCCAGAAGACGCCCGAATACCTGGTGGTGTTCAACGCGCCGTCCGATTTTCCGGCCGAGTCATGGAGCGCGCAGCTGCAGGTGCCGGTGCGCGTCGAGCAGGCTTCGGTGTGGGACAAACAGGAAGACCCGTCCGCCCCGCTCAACCTGTTGCAGGGTCAGTTCGAACAGAAAGGTCAGATCAGCGGTACGCTGCGCCCCTATTTCCCGGCGGCTGTCATGCTGCTCATCTGGATGCTGGGCAATATCGGGTTCGATCTCGGTGACTGGTGGAAACTGCGCCGCCAACATCAGGAATACACGCGCGAGATGACCAATCTGCTGATGACCAGCTTTCCAGAAACCAAGACCGTGCTCGACCCGGCGGCGCAGATGCAACGCAGCATCGATGCCCTGCTGGCGCGCAGCGGCAAACAGGAGCGCGACCTGCTGCCGATGCTGTCCAAAACCGCAACGGCGCTGCGCGCCGATCCGCGTGTACGCCTGCGCGGCCTGCGTTACGCAGACCATAGCCTGACGCTGGAAATCAGCTGGCCGGCAACAGGCTCGCCCGATGCTGTCAAGACCGCGCTCGAAGCCGGAGGGCTGCGCACCGAGATGCTGTCCCTGACACCGCGTGCCGGCGAGGTGGACGGACGCCTGCGCCTGAAACCGGTGGCCGCGCAACCGGCGGCGAGCCCTTCGACCGGGCTCAGGACAGGGTCGCCATCATGAATCTCGAATTCCTCAACCCGCTACGCGAACAGTGGAACAAACTGGCGCCGCGCGAACGCCGCCTGGCAACGGCCGGCGGCATCGTGGTGGGCATCACGCTGCTGTACATGCTGTTCTGGCTGCCGGTGCAAAAGGAACTGGCGCGCTTGCGCGTGAGCGTTCCGGAAGAGCGCACCCAGCTGCAGCGCATGCGCTCGCAGGCCGCTGTCATCAAGCCATTGCGCGCGCGCAGCGGCGCGAAACCGGCTGCAGGCACGCTGCTTTCCGTCGTCGAGCAGACCGCGTCGGCGCGCGGCATGCGTGGCTTCATCACGCGCATGGAGGCGAGCGGCGGCAACGGCGTACAACTCACCCTGGACGCGGTGCCTTTCAACTCGCTCCTCTCCTGGCTGGCGGATTTGCAGGACAGCCATTCGCTGCTGGTCGAGAGCACCAGCCTGGACGCACACACCGCGCCCGGCACCGTCAATGCCAAACTGAAACTCATCATCGAGAACCCATAATGTCTATAGGCCGCGCGCGCGGACTCGCCTACTTCGGGGCGATACTGTGCGGCTATTTTCTGTTTCTGCTTGTCACCCTGCCGGCGTACTGGGCGGACTGGCTGGCGAGCCGCGCCAGCCTCGGCGCAGTGCGCATTCAGGAATCCGCAGGCACACTCTGGAACGGGAGCGGCAATCTTGTCATCCACAGCGCCGGCCGGGAACATTTGCAGACCCGAATCGCCTGGGAGATGCAAACCTTGTGGCTCTTTACCGGAAAGCTTCAGGCGCGCTTCAGTTCCCGGAATCGCGAGCCGGCGCTCAACGCCACGATCCGGGCAGGCTATCGCCACCTGTCGATTCAGGATGTGGATACCATGTTGCCGGTGAGTGTGCTTAACGCCTTCATCCCGGCCCTGGATCTGTTCGCGCCGAGTGGGAACCTGCAAATCACCACACAGCAGGCAACACTCACGCCGGCCGGACTGGATGGCGATATGCAGCTGACCTGGCTGGGCGCAGGTGCGCGCATGGGCGGACTGAGCGAGGCCGGCGATTACCGTCTGGTCGTAAACGGACGCGGATCGACGGCCGGTTTGCGCATCGAAACACTGCGCGGCGACATCGGTATCACGGGTCAAGGCGAGTGGCAGACGCAAGGCGAAGGCCTGATACGCCTCACTGGTAACGTTAACCCCGGCAACCGTGAACAGGCTCTGCGCCCGCTATTGACGATGGTGAACGCCCAGAATAACAACGGTCAGTACAGCTGGACCGTAAACGGCCGCTTCGCACTCGCGCGGATTTTCGGCACAACGCCATAACACGCTTGCGCGCCCCGTAATCAGGTAAATTTTATCGGCTGTTCCGGTACCGCAATATTTCGCCAAGACCGGTGGCGATGTCGGTCTGCGGCACCTTGCCCAGCAGCCGGACCAGCCGGGACGTGTCGGCACAGGAATACACTATGTCGCCAAGACGTGCGGCTGCGAATCGGCGCTCCACCGGCTTGCCCGTCAGTTTCTCGAGTGCCTCCAGCAACTCGAGCAGTGAGCACTGCATGCCGCGGCCGACGTTGATCACCTGCCCGGCGGTCTGTGTTTCCGCAAGCGTCCGCGCCAGCAGCTTCACCAGATCGCCGACATAAACGAAGTCGCGTGTCTGCCGGCCGTCACCGAAAATGGTGACCGGTTCGCCGCGGCTGACACGTTCGATGAAAATACTGATCACTCCGGAGTAGGGTGAGGATGGGTCCTGGCGCGGTCCGAAGATATTGAAAAACCGGAATGCGGTCGTCTCGATCCCGAACTTCGCGTGGTAGAAACGCAGATAGTATTCCCCGGCCAACTTGTCGGCGGCATACGGAGACAAGGGATTGAGAATTTCCTCCTCCACCAGCGGCAGGCGCGTATTGTCGCCGTACACCGCCGCCGAGCTGGCATAGAGAAAGCGCCGGACGTGTTCCTGGCGCGCCGCCTCCAGCAGGTGCAGGGTACCGTCGAAATTGGTGGCATGCGTGCCGGTGGGGTCATCCACGCTCGCCTGCACGGACGCGACCGCGGCCAGATGAATAATGGCCTGCACGTCCCGTACACACTCCAGAACCAGGCCGCGGTCACGAATATCGCCCAGCACAAACTCGAGCCGCGAATGGGCAGGCAGATTCTCGCGCTTGCCGGTCGACAGGTTATCCAGCACACGCACGGTGTTACCGGCAGCGAGCATGTGCTCGACCAGATGTGATCCGATAAATCCCGCCCCGCCGGTAATCAACAAGTTCATTCTTGCTCCCCCCATTCTGTTGTCATGAAATCATCGGCCCGCTACCTGCTCGTCACGCTACCCGCCATTTACATTGTTATCCGGACGCCAGGGTTGTTATACTTTCAGGCATGCCGGGGTGGCGGAACTGGTAGACGCGCCGGACTCAAAATCCGGTGGTGGTGACACCGTGTCGGTTCGATTCCGACCCTCGGTACCAGAGCGACGCGGGGCTGCATTCAGGCAGCCCCCTTTTCTTTCCTGCTCCGGGCGATACCGCGACGCAATAAAACTCGTACTGTCTCACAACCAGTCTTCGACCAGCACCCCGATTCCGATGCGGCGGGTGCGCACGTTGTAGTCGATCAGACTCTCGCCGTAGCCGTTATAGTACTGCACCAGCCCCTTGATCCGCTTGCTGTACGGAAAGCTCCAGTCGAGCTCGTAGCCACTTCGATTGTCACTGGCCTGCAGGTTATTGCGAAGCGTGGACGAAAACACCTGATCGCGGTATTTGTAGGCAAGGCGCAGCTGACCACGCCCGGCATAGTCCCCGATGTCGGTATTGTTGTCGGTCGCAGATTCCTCCGGCATGCGATACCACGGTTTCAAGGCCAGCGCGAAGTTGCCGCGCTCCAGCTCGAAACTTACCCATAATCGGTTCCAGCTGCGCGACAGCGGTTCGCCACGACCGTTCGACTGGTGCACGAAACCCAGCGAGAGCAACCGATGCCGCAGGCCGAGCAGCGAAAAATCGGTATGAAATGCCAGGCCCAACTCCGGTTCATGACCGGTCTCGCGGAACGGTGCGGAACGTTTCAAATTGTACGCCTGCCAGTAGGACTGCTGGGTGTAGGCGAACCACAGGTCGCCGTTGTGACCGAACATATTGTTCCAGAGCGGTACGCGCAGGCTGATCTGGAACTTGATCTCCTGGTGCTGGAAATCGGCATCCGGATCGACGGCGGCGAACGGCGCGACGTTCGGCGCGCCGCTGTAGGTATGCAGAAGGTAGTTCGGCCGGTGCGGGAGAATGGCAAAGGCGCGGCGCGCGAGATCGCGCTGCTTCTGCATGCGTTGTTCAAGCGCCGGCATTGCTTCGGGGGCCGATCCGTCCGCAGCCGGCGGCAGTTGAGTTTCGGCGCCCAGGGGCAATGAATCATAGCAGCGCAGACGTTCAGCCTCGCTTTTCAGGCGGCGGCAGTCGTCAATTTCCGCGCTTGCAGGTTCCGCCCAGGCGTTGTGCACGAACAACACGAACAGTCCGAGGCCACTGAGGGTATAGCGCATATCTGTTTGTGCATTTCCATCTGGCCGATTTGGCGCCGTGAGCCTAGCCGGTGATTCATGCCGGCACAAGCGTGCAACACCCGTCCAGCCGTATCGCGGTTGCGCCTCTCAAGAGCCACCCTTCGGAAACTGCGCAATTTCCGCAAGCCGGAGCAGCGCGGGCAGGTTCGCCTCGGCCGCACGCCGGCCGGCAGCGATGGCATCCTTGGCACGGTAAAACTCGATCAGGCCGATTTCGCCCACCTCTGGTGAGAGCATGAGATCCGGCGGATTGATCTTCTCGCGCAGGCGCACGATCTCGGCCTCGGTGATATTCAATACCCGATCCAGCACGCGGCGCGTGGTCCAGGCAGGCTTCTCGTCAGCATTGTGGGTGTAATTGTCGAGCTGTGTTTCAATCCATGCGCGCAGACCCTGGGCACGCGCCATCTATGCCTGGTCGAGCAGTTGACGCGCGCGCGCTGGCCACTGCGGTGCCGGTTGAGGCTGTGTGTACCGGTTCCGGGCAGCGCCATGCACCGCCACGGCCACCACCGGACCGCCAAAACGTGTGCGCGCCACATCGAATGGCAAGGGGTTCACCACGCCACCGTCTGTCAGTGTTCGCCGCCCGCTGCTATGGGGTGCGATGAGGCCCGGCACTGAAATGCTGGCACGCACGGCGCTGACCAGAGTGCCCCGGTCGATGATCACCTGCCTGCCGCTCTCAAGGTCGGTCGCAATGGCCACGTACCCCATGGCCAGGTCCTGGATATGCTGCACCCCCAGCCAGCCCTCCAGAAAATCCACGATGTTGATACCGGAAACAAGGCCGCCAGTGGGCAGGTCCGGCATGAACAGCTGCAGGGTCTGCTTCCAGTCGAATGCCTGTGCGATCGCGGCAAGATCGTTGATCGGCATACCACTCGCCACGAATGCACCGATCTCGGCGCCGATGCTGGTGCCGGCGATGGCGCGCACCGGGATGTCATTTTCCTCCAGCACCTGAAGGACGCCGATATGCGCCAGGCCCGGTGCGCCGCCGCCGCCCAGCGCCAGCACCAGCCCGGTCCTTTCCGTGGCGTCTCTACTTCCGGTGCTCATAGTTGAATACCTGGGTGTGCATAAGGCTGTGATACTGTTGCCGCGAATATGGTCACACTGCAAACCGACTTAGACAGATCAATGTATTGACCTACCCCCTCTCCCTCGCCCTCTCCCCCTTTGAGGGGGAGAGGGGACTTGTTCAGAGCCTCCTTAGCGGGTCAGGAGCACAGCACATTCAAGTTCCTCCAGCAGTCGGCGCCGGGCGGCGCCATCGAAAACCGGACTGTCGGCGGACATGAGCAGCGTGCCCGCCGAGGCGGCGCGCACGGCACGCGCAATGGCCGTCGCATCCGGACGAGGCAACACAGGATATTGTGCAGTCAGCTTCGTGCCCGCAAGCAGTGCATCGGTTTCCGCACGCAGGCGCCGCAGCACGGCTGGTTCGATTGCGGCCAGCAGCACCGTCACGTCTGTTGCTTCGGCCTGCGCGAACCGTGTGGCCAACCGCAGGGCGCGCGCGGAAGCCGCTGTGCCATCGTAGACAACCACGAACGGCGGATGGATGCCGGCACCAGGCGGCAACATGAGCAGCGGACAGGGCGCGCCACGCATCATCGTTTCCACCGTGGCGGCGACCTGTGTCAGAACTGCCGGCGCACCGCCCGGAAAGGTCAGCGCGACAAGATCGGTTTCCATGGCCGCCGCACGCACCTGCGCCGCCATTTGGCCGCGCGTCACCTGGAAAGACCAGCGCACATTCAGGCGCGTGGCCATCGTCGACAGCGTCGCTTGCGCGCGTGTCGCCTCGGCGCGCAGCGCGCGCTCCATGTCCAGGTTCTGCAGGCGGTGCGTGGTAGCCGATGTCAGACGCGTCTCGCGCGCAAACGGCAGCGCCGCCAGGCGCAGCAGATTGATGTCTTCCACGAACAGCGCATGCAGCTCGGCATCCAGACGCGCGGCCAGCGCCATTGCCGCCTCGAAAGCCGCAAGGCTGTGCGTGGCCGTGTCCAGCGCCAGCAGAATGCGCCGGATCGGTGTGTGCTGATCTGTGACGTTCATTCCTCGCTCTCGGCCGGCCCGGCCAGCGGTGCGCCGTAGAGGCGCGCGAGTTCCGACATGGTAATGAGCTGGATTTCGATACGCTGATTGATCGTGCCATCCGGAAACAGGCCGTTGGCTTCACGCGTACCGGCCGGCAGGCCGGTCAGGATCTCGATGCCTTCATCGATGGTGCTCACCGGATAGATACGGAACTGGCTGTTGCGCACCGCCTCGATCACGTCTTGGCGCAGCATCAGGTGTTTCACGTTCGTGGCCGGGATCAGCACGCCCTGCTCGCCGCTGAGTCCGCGCATCCGGCAGACGTCGAAGAACCCTTCGATTTTCTCGTTCACGCCGCCAATCGGCTGTATTTGGCCATGCTGGTTGACCGAACCGGTGACGGCGAACGACTGGCGGATGGGGGCGTTGGCCAACGCCGACAGCAAGGCGTACAGCTCCGCGGACGAGGCGCTGTCGCCCTCCACCTCGCCGTAGGTCTGCTCGAACACCAGGCTGGCCGACAGGGCCAGCGGCCGGTCCGGGGCATAGCGCGCGCCCAGAAAGCCGGACAGGATCAGCACGCCTTTGGAATGGATCGGCCCGGACAGCTCCACCTCACGCTGGATGTCCAGCACCTCGCCGCGGCCGAGCCGGACGCTGGCGGTGATGCGGCTCGGGTGACCGAACATGAAGTTGCCGAGATCGACAATTGAAAGGCCATTGACCTGGCCGACGCGCTCACCGCCCGTGTCGATCAGCAAGGTGCCGCGCTGGATGGCTTCCTGCAGGCGCTCACGGATACGGTCGGAGCGGAAAATCCTGGCATCGATGGCGGCCTGCACGTCGTTGGCGCCGATCACGCCCCGTCCGGCCTCGCGCGCCCAGTGATCGGCCTCGCGCAACAGATCGGTAATCTCGCGCAGGCGCACGCTGAGTTTCTCGGCATCCTCGACCAGGCGCGCGCCGTATTCGATGACGCGCGCCACGGCGCCGCGATCGAGATCCAGCAGCCGATCGCGACGCGCGAGCGTGGCGATCAGACGCGCATACAGCTGGTTGCTGTCGCCATTGCGCGGCATGTCCCTGCCGAAGTCCACGGCCGCCTTGAACAGCTCGCTGAACTCCGGGTCGTATTCGGACAGCAGGTAATAGAGCAACGGCTCGCCGAGCAGTATCACCTTGAGGTTGAGCGGAATCGGTTCGGGTTCGAGCGACACCGTGCTCACCAGGCTCAGTGCCTGGCCGAGCGACTCGATGCGGATCTCGCGCGCGCTGAGCACCCGCTTGAGCCCTTCCCAGGCAAACGGCTGCATCAGCACCTTGCGCGCGTCCAGCATCAGGTAGCCGCCATTGGCGCGGTGCAGGGCACCGGGCTTGATGAGCATGAAGTCGGTAACCAGCGCGCCCATTTGCGCGATATGCTCGACGCGTCCAATCAGTCCCGCATAGGTGGGGTTGTCTTCGTACACCACCGGCGCACCTTTCGAAGCGCTGTTGTCGATGAGTACATTCACCTGGTAACGGCGCAGCGACGGCGTGCCGCCCGGACGCGAAACCGGAACGCCCAGAAAGGTGATCTCCGGCGCCTCTTCGCCGGCGTGGCGGAAGTCTTCGACGTTGTCGATCACCGTCTGCTGGGTGGTTGCGAGGTACTCGATCACGGCCGGCAGTGCCGCGTACTCCTTCTTGAGGTCGTCGATCAGGTGCCCGACCGCCGATATCGTGACCTCGCGGTCAAGCTCGCGCACGCGTCGCTGCCCCTCGCGCCGCCACTGCGGGATCTGGTGGATGATCTTGGCAAGCTGTTCCTCGAGGGTGGCAATCACTGCTTCGATGCGTTGCCTCTCGGCATCCGGCAGTTTCTCGTAGTCCTCGGGACTCACCACCTCGTTCTTGCGCATGGGTGCGAATGCCATGCCGGACGGCGTGCGCACCAGCGCGATGGAGTGCGACTCGGCTTCCTTGCGCAACTCTTCGAAGGCCTGCTCGTGCTGCTCCTTGAGTTTCTCTTCCATCTCCTGGCGGCGCGTGCGGTATTCCTCGCTCTCGAACACCGCCGGGATGACGGCGTGCAAGTCAGCCATCAGCTGTTCCATGTCCTTCTTGAGCTTCACCCCGGTACCGGCCGGGAGCTGCATCACGCGCGGTTTGTGCGCCTCCTGGAAGTTATTGACGTAACACCAATCCGGCGGCGGCGTCTCGTGCGCGGCCTTGTCGTCCAGAAACTGGCGCACCACCGTGCGCTTGCCGGTACCGGGTGCGCCGAGCACGAACAGGTTGTACCCGTCGCGGCGGATGCCGATGCCGAATTTCAACGCCTCGATGGCGCGCGTCTGGCCGAGCACCTGCGTGAGATCCTCGAGTTCGGCGGTGGTCGCAAAGCTGAACTGCGCGGGATCGCACTGCGTGCACAGCGCTTCCGGGGCGAGGGGCTGGATGCTGGTGGTCATGCCTTTCCCTTTTTCGTTATTCGCATTGGGCGTTGCAGTCGTTTGGCACAAACTGCACAACACTACTTTCGCGCACAATGACGATTGCGCGCTTTGTCCTGGGTCAAGATTACTGCGGCTGGGTTGAATCAGGGTGCGGCGAAAGACCGGCGCCCGCGCGGGCACCGATCCGCAACGGCCTTATGCGACCTGCACCGGAATGGCGTGACGGGTATGGGTAATACGATTGTCGGCGTCCACGTAAACCAGGCGCGGTTTGAAGCCGGCCAGTTCCTTCTCCTCGAACACGCCATAGGCGCAAATAATAAGGAGATCACCCGGGCTGGCTTTGTGCGCGGCAGCGCCGTTCACGGAGATAATGCCAGAACCTTCCTGGGCGCGGATCGCGTAAGTCGAAAAGCGCTCGCCGTTGCGGCGATTGTACACATCCACGCGCTCGTACTCACGGATGTCGGCGGCGTCCAACAAACGGCCGTCGATCGCAATCGAACCCTCGTAATCGAGTTCGGCGTGCGTGCAGGTCACGCGGTGCAACTTGGAACGAAGCAGAGTTCTCTGCATAAGTACTATATTTTCGTATAGCCGTGACTGCCTGGCATTATCCGCCTTCAGGAGGCGGGATTCAATTCGACCGCCATGCGACCGCCATGGATGGCGGAAGTGCCGGGCGCGAAGCCATCAGTGAATGAGGCTTTTTTCACTGGACAAACCAGGAGCAGTTTACCGGTCCAGCTCCAGATTATCGATCAGGCGCGCGCGTCCCAGCCAGGCCGCTGCCAGAATCACCAGTTGCCGGTCACCGGGGCCGGGTAACGCCAGATCCTGCTGACGGCGCACGCTCACATAATCCGGGCGGAAGCCGGCGATCTCAAGCTGCTCCACTGTCTGTACCTCGTGGGCCGAGAAAGCATTGCCTGAAACTCCCTGAATTTGACCTGCGAGCGCCTGCAAGGTTGCATACAGCCGTGGCGCGATGTGCCGCTCTTCGGGCGTGAGGTATCCGTTGCGCGAACTCATCGCCAGCCCGTCGGCGTCACGCACCGTGTCGATGCCGATGATCTCGACCGGCAGGCCAAAGTCGGCCGTCATGAGGCGGATAACGAGCAGTTGCTGGTAATCCTTCTTGCCGAACAGTGCAACATCCGGCGTCACCAGATGGAACAGGCGATGCACCACCGTGGCCACGCCGCGGAAGTGTCCGGGACGCGCAGACCCGCACAGGATATCGCTCAGACCCGGCACCTCGACGCGTGTACTGGCCGCGCGCCCGCGCGGATAGATCGCGGCATCGTCCGGGAAGAACAACACCTCTACTCCGGCGGCCTCAAGTAGTGTTCGATCCTGCTCCGGGGTACGCGGGTAGGCGCCAAAATCCTCCTGTGGCCCGAACTGCAAGGGATTCACATAGATGCTCGCCACCACCGCATCGGCGTGCCGGCGCGCCTGCTCCATGAGCTGCCGGTGACCGGCATGCAGGTTGCCCAGGGTCGGCACGAAGGCGATGCGCCGGCCGGCGGCGCGCAAGCGCGCGACTTCGCTTTTCAACTCGGTAACCGACTCGGCAACGATCATTTGGGTAAAATATTTTGGCCACAGATGAACACAGATGAACGCGGATCAAAAAACCCAAATCCGGTTAGCTGTGCTTCTAATCTGCGTTCATCTGTGTTCATCTGCGGCAAACGCTTTTGCCTTTAATAACTATGCTCGGGACCGGGGAAGGTCTTGCCGCGCACCGCCTCGACATAGGCCTTCACCGCTGCTTCGATGCTTTCGGCGCCCTGCATGAAGTTCCGGGAGAACTTCGGGCTCGGACGTGGATAGAGGCCGAGCATGTCCTGCAACACCAGCACCTGGCCATCGGTATCCGCACCGGCGCCAATGCCTATAGTAGGAATAGCCAGCTCGGCGCTGATCGCTTTGGCCAGTGCCGCCGGCACCGCCTCCAGTACCAGCAGGCACGCACCGGCCGCTTGCAATTGATTGGCATCATCGCGCAAACGCGCCGCAGCGGCCTCGTCCCGTCCCTGCACGCGATAACCGCCAAGCTGATGCACCGATTGCGGGGTCAGGCCCAGATGCGCGCACACGGGGATACCGCGCCCCACCAGAAAGCGCACGGTCCCGGCCATGGGTGCGCCGCCTTCGAGCTTCACCACCTGTGCACCGGCCTGCATGAGAATCGCGGCGTTTTCGAACGCCTGCTCCGGGCTCACCTGGTAGCTGCCGAACGGCATGTCACCGATGATCAGGGCGCGCGTCACGCCGCGCGCCACGCAGGCACAGTGATAGGCCATGTCGTCGATGGTCACGGGCAGGGTCGAGGCATGGCCCTGCATGGTCATGCCGAGCGAGTCGCCGACCATGATGGCGTCGAGCCCGGCACGGTCGAGCAGGCTCGCGAAGCTGTAGTCATAGGCGGTGAGGCAGGTGATCTTCTGACCGGCCTGCTTCAGCTCACGCAGTGTGGTGATCGTGACCGGCTTCATGCGGAGATCCCGGCAGGCAGGGGATTGAAGAAATGCCGGCCGCCGCGAGCGCTGCGGATAAAGGCCAGCAGCGACTGGAAGTCGGTGTCGCTCTCGACGAAATTCACTTCCGCGGCATTCACCATGAGCAACGGCGCGCCTGAGTAGTGGTAAAAGAAATTCGTGTACGCCTCGTTCAGCCGTTCGAGGTAGTCGCGTTCGATCGCGCGTTCGAAACTGACACCGCGCCGATGAACCCTCTCCAGCAGCACCTCGACCGGCGCCTGCAGGCAGATCACCAGGTCCGGTACCGGCAGGTCGATCCTGAGCTGTTCGTACACCTGTTCGTACAGGCGCAACTCATCGTCTTCCAGATTGAGACGCGCGAACAGCCGGTCCTTCTCCAGCAGGAAATCCGCCACGCGCGTGGGCGCGAACAGGTCACGCTGCTTCCATTCCTGCATCTGGCGCGCGCGCTGAAACAGAAAGAACAGCTGTGTCGGCAGCGCGAAATGCTTGTGCGACTGATAGAAGCGTTCGAGAAACGGATTCTCCTCCGGGCGCTCAAGCAGCAGATCGCTGCCGAAGGCCAGCGACAGCTTCTGCGCCAGGCTGGTCTTGCCGACACCGATCGGCCCTTCCACCACCAGGTAACCCGGAGTGATGCCGGCCGAACCGGTTTTGTCTTGCTGAATGCTCATGCGTTCGCGGTTTCCGAGAACATTTAATTTTCAGCCACAGATGAACACAGATTGGCGCGAATCTGAGGGACTCTGTCCTGACTGCAATATATATTTATCTGTGTTCATCTGTGTCATAAATTCTTTCAGCAAGCCGCTCGATCGCCTGCCCGGCACAGCCGGCGCGCAGGATTTCCACCTGGCCGCGTCCGGGGATGCTCAAACCGGGCGCAATCTCGGACAAAGGATACAGCACGAAGGCGCGCTCGTGCAGCCTGGGGTGCGGCAGGGTCAGCCCCGGCTCGTGGCAGACCTGATCGCCATACAGCAACAGGTCGAGATCCAGGGTGCGCGGACCGCCCGAAATGTCACGCTGGCGGCCGTGCGCGCGCTCGATATCGAGCAGCGCCTGCATGAGTGTGGCGGCCGGCAGGCCGGTATCAACTGCGCACACCGCATTGATGAAATCCGGCTGCTCGGTGATACCCACTGGCGCGGTGCGGTACAACGATGAGCAGCGTACGAGGCGTGTGCCGGGCAGCTTGCCCAGCGCCTGTGCGCCGGCGCGCACCTGCGCGGCCGGGTCGTCCAGATTGCTGCCAAGTGCGACGTAGGCGCGCATCGCGTTTACGCTGGCGCTGTTCCGCCCTTCGGCTTGCGCTTGCGGCGCCGGCGTTTTTTCGGCCGGCCTTCACCGCCGCCCTCGGTGGGCGCCAGGTTACGCACCATCTCGGCCTGGCCATCGGCATCGACTTCCTGAAAGCGCGTCCACCAATCGGCCAGCTCCTGTCGCTCCTCGCCGGCGTGCGCACGCAGCAGCAGGAAATCGTAGGCCGCGCGGAAGCGCTTGCTCTCCATCAGCCGGAAGGCGTTCTTGCCCGAGCGGCGCGCAAAACGCGATTGCAGTTCCCAGATCTCGCGCATCGGAAAACTGAAGCGCTTCGGGATGGACACATGCCGCTGTTGCTCGCGCAGCACCTCTTCGCCGGCCTGGGTGAGCGCCTCGAACGGATGCTGGCCTTTCGCAACGCGCCGCTCCATGGCGAGCCGCACCGGCTCCCACAGTATGGCGGCGAACAGAAACGCCGGATTCACCGGCTTGCCGTCCTGGATGCGCTGGTCGGTGTTGGCCAGCGCCTGCGGCAACAGCACGCGCGGGAAGTTCGCGTCCTCGTCGGCGAGGCTGTCCTCGGTGAGCGGGAACAGAAAACGGAACAGGTCGAAGTGACGCAGCATCTCGTAGGTTTCGAGCGCGTAGCCGCCTTGAAACAGTTTCAGCACTTCCTCGAACATGCGCGCCGGCGAGACAGCCAGCAGCAGGTGGCCGATGTCGTACATCGGGTCGGCCGTGGCCGGGTCGATGCGGAAA
>DATEYP010000234.1:0-18062 GCA_035256085.1 Acidiferrobacterales bacterium | reverse complement strand
AATGATAGTAGTCGTTGCCCAGCGAGGTAATGTGCACCAGGCCGTCCACGTATACCTCGGCGAGTTCGACGAAGATGCCGAAGTTGGTAACGCCGCTGATGATGCCGTCGAACTCCTCGCCGATCTTGTCCATCATGTACTCGGCCTTGAGCCAGCGCGTGACCTCGCGGGTCGCATCGTCCGCGCGCCGCTCGGTCGAGGACAGATGATCGGTCAGGGTTTGCACCGCTTCGATCGTGTCCTGGATCGGCTGGCGCCTGAGAATGCCCTTGATGGCGCGGTGCACCAGCAGGTCGGGGTAGCGCCGGATTGGCGAAGTGAAGTGCGTGTAATTCTCGAAGCCGAGCGCAAAGTGGCCGATATTGTCCGGACTATAGATGGCCTGGCTCAGGCTGCGCAGCAACACGGTGTGAATCAGGCGCACGTCCGGCCGGTCGCCGAGCGATGCCAGCAGCCTGCCATAGTCCTTGGCCTTCGGCTCGTCGCCGCCGCCCAGCTGTATGCCGAGCTCGAACAGAAACTCGCGCAGCGCCGTGAGTTTTTCAGCCGGCGGACCGGCGTGAATGCGGAACGGCGCCGGCACCTTCTTCTTCACCAGGAATTCGGCGGCGCACACGTTCGCCGCCAGCATGCATTCCTCGATCAGCTTGTGCGCGTCGTTGCGCTGCAGCGGCACGATGCGCTCGATCTTGCGTTGTGCGTTGTAGATGATCTTGGTTTCAGGCAGCTCGAAATCCACGGCACCGCGTGCCTGGCGCGCCTTGTTGAGGATCCTGTAGAGCGCGTACAGGTTCTCCAGGTGCGGGACGAGCGGCGCATGCTCCTTGCGCAGCGCCGCGTCCTGATCCACCAGCATGGCCGCCACCTTGGTATAGGTGAGGCGCGCCTGCGAGCGCATTACTGCCTCGAAGAAGCGGAATTCCTGAATCTCGCCGTGCGCATCGATCTCCATCTCGCACGCCATGCACAACCGGTCCACCTGGGGATTCAGCGAGCACAGGCCGTTCGACAGGATCTCCGGCAACATCGGGATAACATTATTCGGGAAATACACGGAATTGCCGCGGTTCTGCGCCTCACGGTCGAGCGCCGTAGCGGGACGTACATAGTGCGAGACATCGGCGATGGCAACGATCAGCCGGTAGCTCTTGCCGATGCGTTCGCAGTAGACCGCGTCATCGAAATCGCGCGCGTCCTCGCCGTCGATGGTGACAAGCGGCAGGCTGCGCAGGTCCTCGCGGTTTTCCTTCGCCTCCTCCGGCACGTGCGGGGAGAGACTGGAGACATCGCTCAGCACGGCATCCGGCCAGACATGCGGCAAATCATACGCACGGATGGCGACTTCGATTTCCATGCCCGGCGCCATGTGGTCGCCCAGCACTTCGATAATCTTGCCCACCGGCTGGCTGCGGCGCGTTGGGTGTTCGATGATTTCCGCCACCACGATCTGATTAGGTCTGGCGTTACCGATGGCGTCGTGCGGAATCAGAATGTCCTGGGTGATGCGCTTGTCGCTCGGCACCAGAACGTTCAGGTTATTCTCGGCGACATAACGGCCCACCACGGTCTTGTGGGAACGCTCCAGTACTTCGATGATCGAGCCTTCCTTGCGGCCGCGCTGATCGAGGCCTGAGACGCGCGCCACCGCGCGGTCGCCGTGCAGCACCAGGCGCATTTCACGCGGGCTGAGAAACAGATCATCGCCGCCCTGGTCGGGAACCAGAAAGCCGAAACCTTCGTGATGGCCGATCACCCGGCCGGTAACCATGTCCATGCGGTCGATCAGGGCGTACAGGCCGCGCCGGTTCTTGAGCAGTTGGCCGTCGCGCTCCATCGCCCGCAGCCGGCGGCCGAAGGCGTCGAGGTCGCGCTCGCCTTCGACATGCAGGGCAGCGGTGATCGCATTGAAGGTCAGCGGCTCGCCGTGTTCCTTGAGGCAGGCAAGCACCGCCTCGCGGCTCGGCACGGGAAACTCGTAGGTGCGCGGTTCGCGTGCAACATTGCGATCGGCCGTCGTTTCAGAATGTGTCTTGTCGGGCTTATTCGGTTTTTGCGTTGACATGCCCATTTTGTCTCGGTAGAGTGCGGCGGCTTGTGGAACCCGCTATTTCCTGCGGGCTCTGCGCCGGGGTGGCGGAACTGGTAGACGCGCTAGCTTCAGGTGTTAGTGGGGGTAACCCCGTGGAGGTTCAAGTCCTCTCCTCGGTACCAGATTCAGACTCCGGATGTGCAGCTCAACCTGAGCCTCGCATCCGGAGTTTTCCTGAAGTTCACATGTCTTCTCCAGCAGTAAATTTGCTTTTTTCTTCAGGCTTGCGTTCCCAATCAATCGAACGGGTGCCGCAGGACGATGGTCTCTGCCCGGTCCGCGCCCGTGGAAATAATATCGATACGCGTGCCGGTGGTTTCTTCCAGACGCTTCAGATAGGCGCGCGCGTTCGCCGGCAGATTCTTGTAGTCCTGGACGCCGACGGTCGATTCTTTCCAGCCCGGCATGTCTTCGTATACCGGCTCGCATTTCTCCAGCGCATCCGCGCCACTCGGCGCAGATTCCAGCAGCTTTCCATCGCAGCGGTAGGCCGTGCACAGGCGCACCGTGTCGAGACCATCGAGCACATCGAGCTTGGTAATGCACAACCCGGTGAAGCCGTTGATCTGATGTGCACGCCGCAGCGCGATGGCATCGAACCAGCCGCAGCGACGTTTGCGGCCGGTGGTGGCGCCGAATTCTTTGCCGCGCGCGCCGAGTTGCTCACCGATGGCGTCGAACAACTCGGTCGGAAACGGTCCGGCACCGACGCGCGTGGTGTAGGCCTTGGTGATGCCCAGCACATAATGCAGTTTCGAAGGGCCGACGCCGGTGCCGCACGACGCCGCACCCGAGCTGGTGTTGGACGAGGTCACGTACGGATAGGTGCCGTGATCGATGTCGAGCAGCGTGCCCTGCGCACCCTCGAACAGCACCGACTTGCCGGAGCGCATGACGTCGTCGAGCAGCGGCGGGATGTCGGCCACCATCGGCCGCAGGCGCTCAGCCAGCTTCAGGTTTTCATCCAGCACCTGCTGGTAATCGACCGTGTCGGTCTGAAAATACTTCTTGAGTGCGAAGTTGTGGTACTCCATGACTTCCGCGAGACGCGTTGCGAAACGTTTTGTATCCATGAGGTCGGCCACGCGCAGGCCGCGGCGTGACACCTTGTCCTCGTACGCCGGGCCGATACCGCGGCCGGTGGTGCCGATGGCCGACTTGCCGCGCTTCTTCTCGCGCGCCGCATCCAGCGCCGCGTGGTAACGCAGGATGAGCGGGCAGGAATCGCTCACGCGCAGGCGATCACCCACCGAAACGCCGTTCGCCGCGAGATGGTCTATTTCCTCGAACAAGGCCGAGGGCGACAGCACCACGCCGTTGCCAATCAGGCACAAGACGTTCTGGCGCAGGATTCCGGACGGTATCAGATGCAGTACGGTCTTCTTGCCATCGATTACCAGCGTGTGACCGGCATTGTGTCCGCCCTGAAAACGCACCACCGCGTGCGCACGCTCGGTAAGCAGATCCACAATCTTGCCCTTGCCTTCATCGCCCCACTGCGAGCCAATTACGACGACGTTCTTGCCCAAAGTTCTACTCCTCACCAAAATCAGTTAGGGAACCCTTGATTAACTTTCCATCACCGCAAAGGCGCAAAGGACGCAAAGAAAAATGTGTGATTGTATCGAGAAACACTTTGCGTTCTTTGTGCCCTTGCGGTGAAAAAATAATTTTTGAAATTGTTCAAAGTTTGCATATCAGGCCGGCTTTACAAGCCATTGCCCGCCCTGCTCGACCAGCTCCCGGTCGCAACCGAGCGCGCGCACCGGGGACGAATCACCCGGTAGACGCGTGACAACACATTCGCCGGCAGCGCGCAGCGTCGCAATCATTTCATCCAGACCCTTCGTGCCGGCGTGCGGCGCGAGAATTCCCTTTAAACCAGCAGCGTCAGCCGCAACCAGGCGCAACAACCGGCGCAGGTCGGTGCTGAAGCCCGTAGCAGCACGTGCGCGGCCAAACGCGCGGCCGATACCGTCGTAACGCCCGCCTTGCGCCACGGCCTGCCCCTGCCCCGACACAAAGGCCGAGAACACCACGCCGGTGTAGTAGCGGTAACCGCGCAACTCGGCGAGATCGATGTACACCGGCGCACCGGCGGTCGTCACAGCACCCGCAACGCGCTCGAGGTTTATGAGCGCCACCTTCACAGCAGGTGGCGCCGCCTTCAACAGTTCGCGTGCACGGATCAGCGTCTCGGTCCCGCCATTCAAATCGGCCAGCACGGCGAGCATGGCCTTGGCGCCGGCTGGCGCTTCGCACGTGGCCAGCAGCGCCTCGATCCGGGAACGCGCCTTGCGCTGTAAGGCATCGAACAAATCGCTTTCGAGTTCCTCGGACAAACGTGCCTCGGCGGCAAGTGCCCGGAACACACCGACATGCCCGAGAGCAAGATGCAGGTCGCTCAGACCGGCGGACGCGAGTGCGGCCAGCATCAGGCGCGCGATCTCGATGTCGCTTTCCGGGCCCGGGTGACCAAACAGCTCGGCGCCAAGCTGCAACAGTTCGCGCGAACCGGCAAAGACATCCGGCCGGGTGCGCAGCACGCTGCCCACGTAACACAGGCGCACCGGACACTCGCGTTTGAGGTAATGCGCATCGATACGCGCCGCCTGCGGCGTCATGTCGGCGCGCACGCCCATAAGGCGGCCGGTCAGCTGGTCGGTGAACTTGAACGTCTGCAGATCGAGATCGCGCCCGGTTCCGGTGAGCAGCGCATCGAGGTATTCGATGAGCGGCGGCATGACCTGCTCATAGCCCCAGGTGCCAAGCAGATCGAGCAGCCGCCGACGCAGCTGCTCCAGACGGCGCGCTTCGTCCGGCAGAATCTCTTCGATTCCTTCAGGCAGCATCCAGCGCTCTTGATCAGCCATGACGGGTTACCGGTAACGTGGGTGCGGCTCAGGCCTTTACGGCGTAGAGCAGAACAAGACCGAGCAGCATGCTGGTCAGTCCGGCGAAGCGCAGCTGGGCATCACCCATGCCGGCGATCATCTCCAGCGTGCGGCGCACACCGTTCGGGTTGAGAAACGGCAGGATGCCTTCCAATATCAGGAACAGCGCAACTGCAACGCCGAGGTCATGCCAGTTGATCATGCCCGCCTACCTGCGCGGGTTCTTGAAGTATTTGAAGAAATCCGCGCTCGGGTCCACGACCAGGATGTCGTCTTTGCTTTTGAAGCTTTCCTTGTACGCGTTCAGGCTGCGGTAGAGTGAATAGAACTCCGGATTGACGCTGAACGCCTTGCCGGTGATCGATGTGGCACGCGCGTCGCCCTCGCCACGGGTGCGCTCGGCGTCACGATAGGCCTCGGCCAGCAGGATGTCGCGCTGGCGTTCGGCGCTGGCGCGGATTTTCTCCGCCGCCTCCGCACCCTTGGCGCGCAGTTCCTTGGCGATGCGCGCGCGTTCCGCCGCCATGTTACGGTAGACCGCATCGCGCACCTCAGTCGGAAACTCGACACGCTGGATGCGCACGTCCACCACTTCGATGCCGTACTCCTTCGCGTCCTGGTCGGCATTCACGCTCAGCAGCGCCATGATTTTGGCACGGTCGCCGGCGATCACATCCTTTACAGTGCGCTTGCCGAACTCGCCGCGCAGGCCGCTGTTAATGACCTGCGCCAGACGTTCGCGTGCCTTGGCCTCATCGCCGCCCACGGCCACGTGGAACTTGAGCACGTCGATGATTCGCCACTTCACAAACGAATCCACCACCACGTACTTCTTCTCGATGGTCGGATAGAGTTGCGGTTCGGCATCCAGGGTCAGAATCTGCGCCGAGTAGAGGCGCACCGCATCCAGGAATGGTGTTTTGACGTGCAGTCCCGGCTGGTCGTCGTAACGAATGACCTGGCCGAAGCGCACCACCACGGCGCGCTCGCGCTCGTCCACGGTGTATAACGTAGCGTTTACGATAAGCAGTCCGAGCAGCACCAGACCGGCAATAGCTAACAGTTTATTCTGGCGCATCAGCGTGCCCCCCGGTCGCGTAGCACATCACGCCCGCGTTCTCGTTCGCGCAACCCGGTGGGCGTCGCATCCTGCGGTTCGGGCAGGGGTTGCAGGTTGCTGACCGGACCGGCGCCCGCGGTGCCTGAGCTGTTCTGCAGCATGCGGTCGAGCGGCAGATAGAGGACGTTGCTGCTGCCCTTCTGGTCGATCAGTATCTTGGTGGTGTTGGACAGTACCTGTTCCATGGTCTCGATGTACATGCGATCGCGCGTCACGCCCGGATACCTGACGTACTCGCCCACGATTGAGGCAAAACGACGCGCATCGCCTTCGGCACGCGCCATGACGCTTGCCTTGTAGCCCTGCGCCTCCTGTATCAGGCGCGAGGCCGCGCCGCGTGCGCGCGGGATGATGTCATTCGAATAGGCCTCGGCCTCCTTGATAATGCGTGCGCCGTCCTCGCGTGCCTTGGTGGCGTCGTCAAACGCCGCCTTCACTTCGTCCGGCGGCGTCACCTTCTGCATCTGCACCTTCACAATCTGGACACCGCTCTTGTAGCGATCGAGGATCTCCTGCAACAGCTTTTGGCTCTTCTCCGAAACCTCGAGCTGTCCCTCGGTAATGATGAAGTCGAGCTGGCTCTTGCCGACCACCTCGCGGCTTGCGGACTCCATGGCCTGAACGATGGTCGATTTCGGATCACGCACATTGAAAAGATAGTCGCTCGCGTCCTTGATCTTGTACTGCACGGTGAATTCGACGACGACAATGTTTTCGTCCTCGGTCAGCATGAAGCCGCTGTCGATGCCGCCGCCGGAGCCCTTGTCGCCGCGCCGGCCGATTGAAATCGTCGACACCTGGTCGACGTTCACCTTCTCGACGCGTTCGATTGGCCACGGCAGGTGCCAGTGCAGGCCGGGTCCGGTGACTTCGTTTTTCTTACCGAACTTGAGCTCCACGCCGCGCTCGCCCTGGTTGACGATGTACAGACCGGACAGCAGCCACAGACCAGCCGCGACGGCGACAATCAGCCCAAGGCCGATACGGTTGATGAACTCGCCACCGCCGCCACCGCCCGTTCCCCGTCCACCACCACCGCCGAAGCCGCCCAGCAGGCTGGACAGCCTGTCACGCAGGTTTTTCAGTATCTGGTCGATATCGGGTGGACCCTGGTCTTTGCGGCGTTGGCCCCAAGGGTCTTTGCCGCCACTCCCACCGGGTTCATTCCAAGCCACAGTCTCTCCAGTTCATCTAAATGATTGCGAATTAATACGGAAATACCGAAGGCGGCATTCTAGAGGTTACGAGCCGGTGCGGGCAAGGACAGGTTGCTCTGTCTCCAACAGCCATTCCGGCAGGAGATCCGGCAGACTCCTGAGCCAGGCAAGATCAGGTGGGCTCAATTCTATATCGAGCAACCACTCCCCCTGATCGGTGATCGTTTCACGTTGCACGTTCAAATGCTCATAAATCAGGGCCCGCAGGCGTCCGGCATCGGGCGGCAGGCGCAGGCGCTGTGACACGCGGCCGTGCCGGGAATGATCGGACAGCATCTTTAACAGCAAATCGACACCGGCTCCGCTGTGGGCCGAGAGAAAAACGCGCGTAACCGTGCCCTTCTCGTCACGTTCCACATGCGGCGCTTCGCCGGTCAGATCGATCTTGTTGAAAACCGTGATCTGCGGTATGTGTTGCGCGCCGATTTCCTCCAGCACCGCTTTCACCTGCTCAATCTGCTCGCGCCGTTCCGGGCTCGAACCGTCCACCACGTGCAGCAACAGATCGGCCTCGGCCACCTCTTCGAGTGTCGATTTGAAGGCTTCGACCAGATGGTGCGGCAAGTGCCGGATAAAGCCCACCGTGTCGGCCAGGATCACCTCGGCATTGCCGGCCAGCGATACACGGCGCATGGTGGGATCGAGGGTCGCGAACAACTGGTCGGCCACGTATACCCCGGCGCCGGTGAGGCGATTGAAGAGTGTCGACTTGCCGGCATTGGTATAACCGACCAGCGAGACGGTGGGGATCGGGATCTTGCGCCGCGCCTTGCGCCGGCTCTGACGCTGGGCGCGCACCTTCTCCAGACGCCGGGAAAGGTGTTTGACGCGCTCGCGGATCAAGCGCCGGTCGGTCTCGAGCTGGGTCTCGCCCGGTCCGCGCAGGCCAATGCCACCACGCTGGCGTTCAAGATGGGTCCAGCCGCGCACCAGGCGCGTGGACAGGTGCTCAAGCTGGGCGAGTTCGACCTGTAACTTGCCTTCGTGGGAATGCGCGCGTTGCGCAAAAATATCCAGAATCAGGCCGTTGCGGTCCAGTACCCGGCAGCAGGCGATTTTTTCGAGGTTGCGTTCTTGCGCGGGCGACAGATCGTGATTGACGATCACGATATCGGCTTGGGCGCTCGTTACCAAATCGCGCAGTTCTTCTGCCTTGCCCTTGCCGAGGTAGGTCGCCACATCCGGTCGCTCGCGCCTGCCAGTGAGTACGGCACAAGCGTCGGCGCCGGCTGACTGCACGAGCAGGCGGAACTCTTCGAGTTCCGTATCCGGGTCGAGGCCCGGCAGCCGCAACTGCACCAGCAGGGCGCGTTCGCGCGAACGTGTGCCCTGTGATGTGACCGGATTATTCGTTGCCTGGGCCTTTGGATGAATCTTCGGGCTGATCAAACGCAAACTTCACCGGGCGGCTTGGTACGACGGTGGAAATGGCATGCTTGTAAATCATCTGGCTCACGGAGTTTTTCAGCAGCACCACAAATTGGTCGAATGACTCAATTTGGCCCTGAAGCTTGATTCCGTTGACCAGAAATATGGACACCGGGACGCGTTCCTTGCGCAGCGTGTTGAGATAAGGGTCTTGTAGTGCCTGCCCTTTTTGCTGACTCATGGTGGTTCTCCTTTTTCATTATGTTCTGTACCGCGCGGTGCGGACAGTTAACCCGATTGAATCTGGGCCGGTTGAAAGTATAACTCTTATACCGGAAGCCTGGCGAACAGGTAGTCCAGTGCGGCCTGGTGGATATTCGCGGCACCGCTGCAATCCAGCCAATGGCAGCCTGTTTCCGCCCGCAACCAGGTGAGTTGGCGCCTGGCAAGCTGACGAGTGGCGGTTATAGCCATTTCGACCATTTGATTATAGTTTATCTTTTCACTCAGGTATAAGCCGGCCTGACGGTACCCCACGGTACGCATCGCCGGCAAGCTGGGTACGAGCTCGGCGCGTGCGAAGAGCGCGTTGGCCTCATCCAGAAATCCCTCGGCCAACATATTGCTAAACCGCGCCGCGATCCGCTGGTGCAACCACGGCCGATGCTCCGGGGCGAGGGCAATCTTTGTGACCTGATACGGCAGTATCGAATCACCCTGCTGGCCGAACGAGCTGGCCGTGCGCCCGGTGAGCATGATGATTTCCAGCGCACGCAGAATGCGTTGCGGGTCGTTCGGGTGGATGCGCGCGGCGCGCGCCGGGTCGAGCATCGCGAGTCGCGCATACAGGCCGGGTTGGCCCGGCTGGTCCATTTCACGCTGCAGTTGCGCACGCAAAGCCGGGTCGGCGCCCGGCAGTTGCGGCAATCCGCGCTCCAGCGCCCGGAAATAAAACATGGTCCCACCCACCAGTAGCGGGATGCGTCCGGCCGCCGTAATTTCCTGCATGGCTTGCAGGGCGTCAATTCGGAAGTCCGCCGCGGAATACACCTCGGACGGCTCACGGATATCGATCAACCGATGCGGTGCGCGCACACGTTCCTGCCGGGACGGCTTGGCGGTTCCAATGTCCAGCCCGCGGTAAACCTGCGCGGCATCGACACTGACGATCTCGACCGGGAATCGATCATGCAATGCCATGGCCAGCGCGGTCTTGCCGGACGCGGTCGGGCCCATGAGAAAAATGGCCGGTGGGAGCCGGGTGTCCTGCATGATCAAATTCTGTCAGAGACAGATGAATGTGAAGAATCTGCTCGCGGCCTGGGTTGGGACGCTAATTTCATTATATTTATAGCCACAGATGAACACAGATGGACACGGATCAAAAAAACTTCCCTGCGTGACGCTGTCTCCTTCTGAAGCACTTTATCTGCGTTCATCTGTGGCTAAAAAATCATAACAACTACCCTCAACCGCCTGCCTCCGGGCGCATGTGCGGAAACAGGATCACGTCACGGATGCTGGGCGCGTCGGTGAGCAGCATGACCAGCCGGTCGATGCCGATGCCCTCGCCGGCGGTGGGCGGCATGCCATGCTCGAGTGCGCGGATATAATCGGCATCGAAGTGCATCGCCTCCTCGTCGCCCGCGTCCTTGTCCTGCACCTGCTGGCGGAAACGTTCGGCCTGATCCTCGGCGTCGTTCAGCTCGGAGAAGCCGTTCGCGATTTCGCGCCCACCGACAAAGAATTCGAAACGGTCAGTGACAAACGGATCCTTATCGTTGCGGCGCGCGAGCGGCGATACCTCGGTCGGGTAGGCGGTAATAAAGGTCGGGTCTTTGAGGCGTGACTCCACGGTCTTCTCGAAAATCTCGATTTGCACTTTGCCCAGCCCATACGTCGGCTTGAGCGGAATTTTCATGTGTCCGGCAACACGACGCGCACTTTCGAGTGACTCCAGATCCGCGCTTTTCAGGTCCGGATTGAATTGCAGAATTGATTCCTTAACAGACAGGCGCGCGAACGGCTTGCCAAAATCATAGCTGTCGCCCTGATAGGCGACAACCGTTGATCCCAGTACCGTCCGGGTCAGGGTGCGCAGCATTTCTTCGGTCAGGTTCATGAGGTCGCGGTAATCGGCGTAGGCCTCATAGAACTCGAGCATGGTGAACTCGGGATTGTGACGCGTCGACAGGCCTTCATTGCGGAAGTTGCGGTTGATTTCGAACACTTTCTCAAAGCCGCCCACCACCAGACGCTTCAAATAAAGTTCCGGCGCGATGCGCAGAAACAGCTGCATATCGAGCGTGTGGTGGTGCGTCACGAACGGCCGCGCCGTGGCGCCGCCCGGGATCGCCTGCATCATCGGCGTCTCGACTTCGAGAAATCCACGCGCCGTCAGAAACTGGCGGATGAACGTCACAACTTCAGAGCGAACCTGAAAGGTCTTACGCGCCACTTCGTTCATAATGAGATCGACATACCGCTGGCGGTAGCGCGTCTCGGTGTCGGTGAGGCCGTGCCACTTGTCCGGCAGTGGCCGCAGCGACTTGGTGAGCAGGCGGATATCGTCCACTTTCACCGACAGCTCGCCGGTCTTGGTCTTGAACAGCACGCCCTCGGCCCCGACGATGTCGCCGAGATCCCATTGCTTGAACTCGCTGTACAACAACTCTCCGATGGTCTCGCGCTGCACATACAACTGGATGCGCCCGGACATGTCCTGTAAATGTGCAAAACTCGCCTTGCCCATGACGCGCAGGCCCATCATGCGTCCGGCAACGCGCACCCGCACCGGCACCGCCTCCAGCGCGGCATTATCCTTTTCCCCGTACTCGGCATGCAGCTCGCCGGCAATCACATTGCGACGGAAGTCGTTCGGAAACGGCACGCCGTGTTCACGCAGGGCGGCCAGCTTGGCGCGGCGCAGCGCGATAATGCTGCTTTCGTCCAGCTGCTCGGGTTTGTCGTTGTCGGTCATTAAGATCCTTAAACTATTTAATTTCAGCCGCAGATGAACACAGATAGACGCAGATCAATCCTCCTGCTCGTGGTTCTGTGCCCTAATCTGCGTTTATCTGTGTTCATCTGCGGCTAAAGTTTTTTGGTATTACAACCCGCTCTTCAGGCTGGCCTCGATGAACTTGTCCAGGTCGCCATCCAGCACCGCCTGGGTATTGGACACTTCGACGTTGGTGCGCAAATCCTTGATGCGCGACTGGTCGAGCACGTAGGAGCGAATCTGGCTGCCCCAGCCGATGTCGGCCTTGCTGTCTTCGAGCTTCTGTTTCTCGACATTGCGTTTCTGGACTTCGAGCTCGTACAGCCTGGCCTTGAGCATTTTCATGGCCGTGGAGCGGTTCTTGTGCTGCGAGCGGTCGCTCTGGCAGGCGACGACGATGCCGCTCGGCGCATGGGTAATGCGGATCGCCGACTCGGTACGGTTCACGTGCTGGCCGCCGGCGCCGCTGGCGCGATAGGTGTCCACGCGCAGATCGGCGGGATTGATTTCGATGTCAAAATCCTCGTCCACTTCCGGCGAAACAAACACCGAGGCGAATGACGTGTGGCGGCGGTTGCCGGAATCGAATGGCGACTTGCGCACCAGGCGGTGCACGCCCGTCTCCGTGCGCAACCAGCCGAACGCATATGGCCCTTCGATGCGAATCGTGGCGCCCTTGATGCCGGCGACTTCACCGTCGGACTGCTCGATCAGCTCGGTCTTGAAACCGCGCCGTTCCGCCCAGCGTAAATACATGCGCAGCAGCATGGATGCCCAGTCCTGGGCCTCGGTGCCGCCGGTTCCGGACTGGACTTCGAGGAAGGCATTGTTGGCATCCATCTCGCCCGAGAACATGCGCCGGAACTCAAGCTCGCCGACCTCGCTTTCCACCGTCCTGAGGTCGGCAGCGATCACGGGGATCATGCTGGCATCGTCATCGTCGCGCGCCAGTTCGAGGAACTCGGCGACATCGTTCAGACGTACATCAATGCGCCGGAATGTGTCGACGACCGCTTCAAGACGCGCGCGTTCGCGACCCAATTCCTGGGCACGTTCCGGTTTGTCCCAGATGTTGGGTTGCTCAAGTTCGCGCTTGACCTCGGTAAGGCGCTCATCCTTGCTGTCGTAGTCAAAGATACCCCCTCAAGATCAGCGCACGCTCGCGCAGCTCCTTAAGCTGGTTACCTAGCGGATTAAGTTCTTCCAGAATCATGGCCACAAACAACAAATATTGTACTTAATAATCAAAGTAATATGACGTATACCTAATTTTAATTCAAGATACCTTTACGCCCAGTACCTCCCCGATCAGCTTGCGGATCGGCTTCAACGCCTCAGGCGCCTCGATCTCGATGACATGCTCGATAACCCATTTGTTGTCGGTGGCGGCCATGGCTTCGGACATCTTTTCGCCAAGATAACGCAGAAAGCCGTAGCTGGGGTAAAAATTCTTGAATTCGAATTCGGCATAATCGGCGGCGCGCGCATTCAGGGTGTTGATGAACGGTGCGACGTGATCGCCGGGGCCGAACATATCGAGCATGTTCGACTGCATGGTGAGCGCAAGGTGTTTGCCCAGGGCATTGATGAAGCGCGCCCTGTCCTCCTCGCTGATCTGGCCATAGACAAGGCGGTCCGATACCTGCACCAGAAACGCGATCATTTCGGTCAGTACGGCGGCGAGCTGCCGGTCCTCACCGGCAAGGAAGCCTTCGCGTTCCATGCGAACCCAGGTTTCTTTCGCAATCTTCCAGATATTGAAGCCGACCACACCCGCCCGGTCCTCGATGGTCTTGGAACCACCGGTGTTCCACTTGGTGTGCAAACGTAACGCCATGCCCTGCTCCGGATTGTTTCTCGCTCGAAGCGCGGAATGATAGACCATCGGGGCCGATCTGACATCCGCGGATGTGGTATTCACGCCCAGTCGCTGTGGACATGGTGGCTGGCCTGCACTCGGTCTGGCAGAATGGCTTCAAATCATCACTTACCGTACCTGTAAGGAGTGCGAATGCCCGAATTCAACAACAGTACTCAGGACATGGCCAGCGGCATGGCCGCATTCGAGGCCAAGGAATTTGCCCTGGCCTGGCGCCTACTCAAACCATTTGCCGAAGCCGGTGATGCGCAGGCCCAGCACCGTATCGCGATCATGTGCCAGAACGGGCTCGGCAAGGTGCCGAATCCGCTCATGGCCTACAAATGGATGCGCGCCGCCGCCGAGCAGGGCTATGCTATGGCCGAGCACGGGCTGGGTTTCATGTATCTGTACGGTGAATGTACCGAGAAGAACGAAAAAGAAGCGGCAAAGTGGTTTCAGCACGCCGCCGAACATGGCCTGGTGGGTTCGGCCATGACACTCGGCATGATGTACGAACAGGGACTCGGCGTGGAAAAGAACGAAATGGAGGCAAAAAAATGGTACGAACGGGCAGCACAAAGACGTAACAGTGATTGATCAGAGAATAAACGGACGTATCGAACGTCCGTTTATTTATTCATATCCCGTGGTTACTTCTTGAGCCAGGCCTGGAAGCCGTCGGCCTTCTTGGCTGATCCGTCGTTATAGCCGGCTTCGTAAGCTTCATTGACGCGCTGCTCCTCGCGTTTCGGATTGTGCAGGAAGCCGCCCGCCCAACCGTTGATGTATTCCTTGTCAACGCCGCTTTTTTCCATCTTGTCGATGGTTTCGTAGTACACGTTGCTCATGAAAGAACCACTCCTCGTGTTGTTCTGCTGCCAGGAACTGTAGCCAAAAAACGCATCTATATATTTTACGCGAAGCCGGGAGCATTTCAACATCTGCTAATGAACCCTTGATGCACTGGATTACTGGAAATTCCGAGAAGCAGCCGCGTAATGTTGTTCGATCTGGCTAGGCGCAAGCCGCCACACTCATCCATCACCATGGCCGGGCTGGCATGAATTCCACGCCGGCAGCACCAGGCACGGCAACATTCCCGCTCCAACCGGAGGCTTGTCGCCAGCTGGGCCAAATGTCCGAACTGCCATCGCGGTCATTGTCCCAGGCGACAGCCAGCAGCCCGGCTTGTGCCGCGATTGTCGCGCGCCCCTGGCCGATGTTCTTGCCGAAATCATCCAGTATTAATTCACCCCTGTCTCTAATAAACCCTACATATTTGAGCAATTTCGTCAGGGTTTCTATACGTATACTATATTAACAACGTCGCCAACAAACCGTCTTCGCATGCTCAACATCGGCCTGATCGCAGCCACAGTCCAGAACAACTGCCATATCTCGGATGCGCAGTTCGCCGGAGATTACACGCTGTGTATTTTCCTGCTCAAGATGCGCGAATTCTACCGCTGGGAGCACCAGATTCCATTCACCGACAGTTTACCGCGCGCTGAAGTCGGTAAATGGATACAGGAACGCGAACAGCTGTGGCAAGACATGCAGTCGAGCACTTTCGAATCGCTGCTGCTGGGGGGTCAGCGCTTCGATCCATTCGATGCCGAAGGTATTAATCGCACACTTGTGCCACAGGGCTATGTGTACAGCGCCGGTTATGGCCGCTTCAACAAGCCGCATTTTTTTCTCGGTACACTTCAACGTCAGGAGCGACGCGAAGGTTTTAGCGTTTATGTTTCGGCCCGCGAATACGCACGCGATCTGGTGGCGCCGCCGGCAATGCTGCTGAATGGCAGCATCTTCCTGCGCCAGGAGTCGTTGCGCCGTTATCTGTGGGAGCGCATTGAAGAATGGCGCTTGAACCGCCAGAGCGATGCCACGGTCCGTGCGCTCGCGTTCTACGATCTGGAACACAGTCTGGATGATTCGCTGGATCGCATGACTGAAGTCGAAACGGAATCGGTGATTCTGCACGAAGTCGGCGAGGCGCTCGCCGGCAAACATCTGGGCGAAGCCTGGCATGAAATGCTCTCGGCACTGTCGCGCACCAAGAGTGAAATCATGGCGCGTGCCGCACGCGATATCCTTGCCGATTGTCTGGCCACGCTGCCGCACCTGATGGATCAGGAAAACACCGCCGCCCTGCACTTTTATTTCGCCAGCTTCAGCGGAATGCGGCGCTATCTGTTTCCCGAAGTCCTGGCCGCCTATCAGCGCTGGGCGGAGGGCGGCGATATGGAGGCGCTGCGCCAACTGGTGCAGGACGGTGCAAGTCGCTGGATCGATACGGCCCAACAAATGCTGGAACTTCATAGACAGTTCGGGGCAGAATCGGCCACGGCGATCGAAAACCTGCTGGAACATCCGCCCGCCTGTCAGATACTGAGCGCACATTAACACCAGCCGGTAGTTACTTTTTCTGACTTATCGCATCGAGGAAATTCATGAAGCTGGACGTGGTCATCGACAGCCGGACTCACCGCATCGAAGTACCACAGGACATACTGGATGAGGGCGAGACATTCTTTCAGAAGATGGATCGTGACATGGATGGCGGCTGGCAGATGGGGCCGGAATTTATCGAATCGCCAAATGTGACGCAACGTTGCCAGATTGCCGCCAACAAATTGCTGGTTTCGATCAGCGCCCAGAACAAACTGCTGGTCGAGCTCATGGCCGGCTATATCCTCAAGCGCCTGCCGGACATCAAAAGTGTCGAAATCGATACTGAAGGCGAAATGCTGAACACCGGGTTCATATTTGACGAAAACGCACGTTCCGCGCTGCGCCCGGCCGGTGCAAGTCGCCCACAGACCGGCATGAATGAAGCCGAGGCCAGGACCAGGGCGGAAAACGACGTCAGCCAGGTGTACAAGGTCGGCAAGGCCTTCCGCTTTGCGGTGCATGATCATGCCAGCGGCCGCTGGGTGGAATCGCCATTCAGTCCGACCGAGGAACAGGCAAAGAAGCTGCGCGCCGAGGCCTGCGCGCGCCTGGCCGAACAACTTATGTACTTTTGATCCCACCGGCAGCGTTTGACGCGCCGGTACGTGGATAACGATAATTCCGGCCGGCCATCCAGCGTCACCCCGCCTGCTTCCCGATGCGTGAAGTCAAACCGTTAAGCCGCATCTGCGAAATCCCGAACAGTCTGCCGGATGACATCTGTCGTGAAATGATTCGCCGTTTCGAGCGAGCCAGGTCAACAGTATGCCGGGCGGATCGGCCAGGCGGGCACGGAAGAAGCCTCCATCAAGAACACCACCGATCTGCGCATCAGTGGCCGCCAGGACTGGAAGGATATCGATGCCATCCTCGTGCAGTCACTCAGCAAACACTTCAGCGCCGCCGCCCAGATGTTTCCGTTCTTCACGGCGAATCGCTTTAACCAAAAACGGCTTTAGCCGCAGATGAACGCAGATTAACGTAAATGAATCATGCCGTTTATGCACCGAGACAATTCACCACTTTTGGTGGGCTGGCGAATACGGGCAGCGCATTGAATATCCGGGTTTATCTGCGTTCATCTGCGGCTGACTGCTTTTTCCAGGTTGATGTTTGCGTGGGCGCCGCAAGCAGCCGGTTCGATGGATTGCCCGGGATCGCACACAAACTATGGCAATACCAGTGGATTTTGGCTGCACCGTATGACGTTGTGGCAGGGGCTGGGGCCATACAGCAACGGCGCAGACACCCATCAGGTTGCGCCGTTTGTCAGAGACTACCCGCACCCTGTCAACAAGTTCGCAGGTTTACGGCCTTGCGACACGGGCTGAATCATTGCAATTCAGTAGCTTGGAGGCGAAAGCTCGAAGTGTCCCAATATGGCCGGGGCGCCAATCGCGCGTGCGGCTGCTAATTTTATAGATGTTCAGTTCAAACACTTGCACAACGCCGGAATGTCCCCCGGTCAAGGAACGACAATGGCCTTTCTTGGTCTTCTACGATCCAGCCGCAACCACGCAACTGCAGCACCTGCCACGCGCCAGCCGCAGGCACCGGGTACGCACATTGGCTACGATCCGCTGCTGATCCAGCGCCTCCAATCCGATCACCAGCGCATGCTGGACCTCTTTACCCAGACGCAGGTGCTGCTCTCCACCCACGACTACGACGGCGTGCGACGCAAGCTCGGCGAGCTGCGCATTATCCTGCAAGATCATCTGATGACGACCAACGTGAAGTTTTACGTATACGTGTCGCGCCAACTGGCAGGCGATGCGGCGAAAACGGCGATTATCAATGAGTACCGGCGCGACATGCTTAGAAACAGCCGCCAGATCATGGATTTTCTACGCACCTACAGCGGCGCGCGGCTGGACGACACGTTTGCCGATGTGTTTCAGGTCGAATTGCTGGTGATCGGCGCGGCGCTGGTGCAACGCATCGAACGCGAACAGAACTCGCTGTTTCCCCTTTACCAGGCATCCTACTGAAATAGCGGCTGCAGCGACGGTACCGGCGGGAGCAACCCGCGGCACCGGCATCCTGTTCGTATGC
>DATEYP010000233.1:0-4920 GCA_035256085.1 Acidiferrobacterales bacterium | reverse complement strand
TGAGGTGAACAAGGCATTCGACTGGCTCGAAGGCCTGGCGTCGCTGCGCGATCGCGGTGCGTTGCCGGTCGGCGGTCGGGCGCAGTCGATGCGCGTGTTTTCCACGCAGGAACAGCAGAAAATCAACATCGAGGCACGCGGATTCATCCTGTTTCTGGCGCGCAGCGGCGTGCTCGACTCGCACACCCGCGAGCTGGTTATCGATCGCGTCATGGCGCTCGACACCGAAGAAATCGACAGCGAACAGCTCAAGTGGGTGATCCTGATGGTGCTGTTCAACCAGCCCGGTCAGGAGCAGGCCTATGCCTGGATGGAAGACCTGGTGTTCGACGGCGTGCAGGAGCACCTGCACTGATTTTACAGTTGTTTTTCCTTGCGGCTTGACAAGCCACACCGCTTGTCGCACACAATCACGCCCCACGATCCCAGTTATCCACCACTCTAACGGCGGGCGAGCGCCTGCCGCGAAGGTACACCGGTTTCTTAATATGGTTAATTTTGTGCAAGCTTGCTTTCCCTGAACGATGTCGAAAAACCTGATCATTGTCGAATCGCCGGCCAAGGCGAAAACCATGTCCAAGTACCTGGGCAAGGAGTTCAGCGCGCTCGCCTCCTACGGGCACGTGCGCGATCTGTTGCCAAAGAAGGGCGCGGTCGATCCCGAGCACGACTTTGCCATGAAGTACGTGCTGATCGAGAAGAACAAAAAGCACGTCGACGCCATCATCAAGGCGATGAAAAAGGCCGACGCGCTGTATCTCGCGACCGACCCGGATCGCGAAGGCGAAGCGATCTCCTGGCACCTGTACGAGATCCTCAAGGAAGAGGGCGTACTCAAGGACAAGCCGGTGCACCGCGTCGAGTTCTACGAAATCACCAAGACCGCCATCCAGCGCGCCATCCAGGAGCCGCGCGAGCTGTCGACCAACCTGGTGAATGCGCAGCAGGCACGGCGCGCGCTCGATTACCTGGTCGGTTTCAACCTGTCGCCGCTGTTGTGGAAGAAGGTGCGGCGCGGGCTTTCCGCCGGGCGCGTGCAGAGCCCGGCGCTGCGCCTGATCGTCGAGCGCGAACTGGAGATCGAACGCTTCAAGGCGCGCGAGTACTGGACCATCGAATCCGATCTCAGCACCAAGGGCCAGAACTTCAGCGCCAAGCTCACCCACTTCAAGGGCGAGAAGCTCGAGCAGTTTACGATCAACGAAGAGAACGCAGCCGCCGAGGTCGAGGCCGAACTGCTCAAACAGGCGCAGGGCCGCTATCTCGTCACCGCGGTCGAAAAGAAGCAGCGCAAGCGCAATCCGTCGCCGCCGTTCACCACCTCGACCCTGCAACAGGAGGCGTCGCGCAAACTCGGTTTCACTGCGCAGCGCACCATGCGCACCGCGCAGCAGCTGTACGAAGGCGTGGACATCGGCGGCGAGACCGTCGGCCTCATCAGCTACATGCGTACCGACTCGGTGAATCTGGCCAAGGAAGCGATCGAGGAGATCCGTGCGCTCATCGCCAAGCGCTACGGCGACGACAACCTGCCGGAAACCCCGCACGTCTACAAGACCAAATCCAAGAACGCGCAGGAAGCGCACGAGGCCATCCGGCCGACCGCGGCCGAGCGCATCCCCGAACAGCTCAAGGAACGGCTGACGCCCGAGCAATACAAACTGTATGAGCTCATCTGGAAGCGCACCGTCGCCTGCCAGATGGTGTATGCGGTGCTGGACACCGTGGCCGTCGATCTCGAGGCCGGCAGCGGCAACGTGTCGCGCGCCAACGGCTCGCACCTGGTGAAGCCGGGATTCATGGCCGTCTACCAGGAAGGCACGGACGAAAAAAAGGAAGGCGAAGAGGACGAGGCGATCCTGCCGCTCATGCTCAAGGGCGAGTACGTGGATCTGCGCGTCATCCGCAAGGAGCAGCACTTCACCGAGCCGCCGCCGCGCTTCACCGAGGCCTCGCTGGTAAAGGCGCTCGAGGCCTATGGCATCGGCCGTCCGTCCACCTATGCCTCGATCATTTCGACGCTCGAATCACGCGAGTACGTCACGCTCGACAAGCGCCGCTTCCAGCCGACCGACGTCGGCCGGGTGGTGAACAAGTTCCTGTCCGAGCATTTTTTCAAATACGTGGATTACGATTTCACCGCGCGCATGGAAGACGATCTGGACGCCGTTTCGCGTGGCGAGAAAGAGTGGCGGCCGTTGTTGCAGGAGTTCTGGGGTGAATTCAAGGTGCAGGTGGACGAGAAGGAGACCGCCGATCGCCCGGGACTCGAAATCCTCGAAGAGCTGTGCCCGAAGTGCAGCAAGCCGCTGTCCAAGCGCCTCGGCCGCAATGGTTACTTCATCGGCTGCACCGGCTACCCGGAATGCGACTACACGCGCAACGTGGACGAAGAGGCCGGCGCCTCGAACGAGCCGCAGTATGTCGAGGACCGTGTCTGCCCGAAGTGCGAATCGAAACTGGTCATCAAGCGCGGCCGCTACGGCAAGTTCATCGGTTGCAGCAATTACCCGAACTGCAAGCACATGGAGCCGCTGGAAAAACCGGCCGACACCGGCGTGCTGTGCCCGGAGTGCAAGCAGGCGAACATGCTCAAGCGCAAGTCGCGCTACGGCAAGATCTTCTACTCGTGCGCGCGTTACCCGGATTGCAAGTATGCGGTCTGGAACCTGCCGCTCAACGAGCCGTGCCCGAAATGCGGCTGGCCGATCCTGACCATCAAGACCACCAAGCGCCGCGGCACCGAGAAGGTCTGTCCGGTGAAGGAGTGCGGCTTCGCCGAACCGTATGAAGGCGAACTCGATATGCCAGAAGCCGCGCCACAGATCGGGACCGGCTGATCAGGTTTGTGACAACGCAGGTTGCAACAACGGGGCGCCGATGGGCGCCCTGTTTTATTTTCGGCAAAGCGCTGGCAATGATGCGAGAGGCGCAATACCCCGACAGTCCCGATTCAGGCAGTGAACAGCATCTTGGCACCAGCTATTACCAGCACCACCCCCAGCACCCGCCGTAGCGTAATCGGCGCCAGCCGGCGTACCGCGAGTTCCGATCCAACGGCTGCGCCGGCCAGTGCCGCAAGCATGAGCAACGGCAATTGCGCCGGCCATGAGATGGCGGCGCTGGCGTGTCCGGCGAGTCCGGCGATGGAGTTCACCAGAATGAAGGCCGCCGACAGCGCCGCGGTAGTGCGCATGTTCGCCCAACGCAGCAACAGCAGCAGCGGACTCAGAAAAATCCCGCCGCCCACGCCGGTCAGGCCGGACAGAAAGCCGAGACTGGCACCGCTCGCGAGCGCAACCCAAATATTCGGTGTGGAGGAGGCTTCATGATCTTGCGACTTCCACAGCAGACGCGTGGCGGCCACCAGTAAGGCGACGGCGACCAGAATCTTGTAGATGCCGCCCGGCAGCGTGAGCGCGCCGCCGACAAAGGCGAGCGGGATCGAGCTGAGCGCGAACGGCCAGAACAGGCGTGCGTCGAAATATCCGGCACGCCACAGGCGGTAGAAGACCATGCCCGCGACGGCGATGTTCATGGCGAGTGCGGCCGGCTTCATGAATACCGGCGCCACGCCAAGCAATGTCATGGCCGCCAGATAGCCGGAGGCGCCGCCATGGCCGACCGAAGAATACAGCAGCGCCGCAAACGCGACGAAGGCGAGCAACACCGCCAGTTCTGTTGTAGTCAGGGACTCCATGAGGGACGTCTACGGCCGACCACGGATGAACACGGATTTCACACAGGCCTGGACAACGAGCACCGTGTGTTCGGTCCGAACTTATCCGCGTTCATCTGTGGCTGCAAGTTAAGAATAAATCATTCGTGTTGATGCCCGCCCGGACCGTGCACGTGACCGTGTGCGAGTTCCTCGCTGCTCGCGTCGCGCACTTCCACGATGGTCACCGCGAAATTGAGCGGCACACCGGCGAGCGGATGGTTGCCGTCCACGGTCACGCTGTCGGCATCCGCGCCGACCACGGTCACGATGCGAGTATTGCCATCGGGGTCGCCGGACTGGAACTGCATGCCCACCTGTATGCTGTCGCTGTCCTCGAACATTTCACGCGGTACACTCTGCACCAGGGCGTCGTCGCGTTCGCCATAGGCTTCGTCCGGCACAATGCGCACGTTCAGCGATTCACCGGCGCGTTTTCCCTCCAGCGCCGCCTCGAGGCCGGGAATGATATTGCCGCCGCCGTGCAGGTAGGTGAGCGGCTCGCCGCCCTCCGAGCTGTCAATAATCTGCTGGTCGTCGGCGCTGAGGGTGTAGTCGATGCGAACAACCTTGTTGCGAGTAATAAGCATGGGAATCCCCGAATCGGAAAGCCCGTCACTTTACGTCGGTGGAAGCGGCGGAATCAAGGCCGTATTATGCGCGCTGGCAACCGCCGGCCGGGTGAGCGGGAGTTTCGAGCTGAACCGGAGGAATACACGTTGACGATGGCCCGTCCCTTTCTTCGCCGCAGCCTCGGCGTAGCCGCCTACCTTGCGTCGTTGCACGTTCTGTTTCTGTACGGCCTGCCGTCCGGACTGCTGATGGCCCTGGCTGTCGCGCTGGCAGCGATTTACTGGCGCGCGGGTGTCACGGCGTCAGTGACCATCACCGGCGCGTTGGCAGGCGTCACGCTGTTGTATGCCGTGATACTGCATGTCAGCGGTTTCAAGGACTCCATGTATTACCGTCCGGATGAAATGCTAAGCGAGTTTCGAGACGACTATGGACACCGCGCGTACCGGCCGCATGCCACGATCCGCATGCGCGTGCCGCACGGCGACCTCCAGCCGATGACCCGCGAAGAAATCCGCGTGCCGCGGGATGTTGACCATCACATTGATGGATACGGATTCCGGAACGATGCCGATTACGCCGGCGAGAAATATGTACTGGTCGGCGACTCCTTCATCGCCGGATCCAGC
>DATEYP010000232.1:0-3517 GCA_035256085.1 Acidiferrobacterales bacterium | reverse complement strand
CTGCAAGGCGCAATCGTCTGCCGTCCGGGGATCTTCGATCAACGCGATAAGGCGGAATCCGTAGGGCGTCAATGAGCGAAGCGAATTGCGCCGGATGTTTAGCCCAAGCCTAACGCTGGCTACAATCGACAGTCAGATGGTGGATAAGGCAAGCCGCACGCCGTCCACGCCGGGTGCGTAGTAGTCGCGCAGCAACCCGGTTTCCTGAAATCCACAGCCTGCATACAGCTTGCGTGCCGCGCGGTTGTCGGCTTTCACTTCGGCGCGGCAGGCGCTCAGGCCTTGCGCGCGCATCCAGATGAAGCCGGCCTCGATCAGGCGTTTCCCCCAGCCCTGCCCGCGCAGTGCCGGATGCACGGCGAGCGAGTAGAGCCGTGCCCAGCGGGCGCGGCCATTGCCCACCTTCAGCCAGCAACCCATGGCCTTGCCATCCAGGCTCAGGAGCCAGCAGGCATTGGGGTTGTTCAGCAGGTCGCGCAGCTGGCGGGGCGAGAAAATGCCGTCCGCCGCCCCGAAGCATGCTGCCTCGAGGGCGGCGATGCGGTCGAGATCAGCAGGGCCGGCCTTTCTGAGGCCGGTGATGGCAACGACTCCAGGGATGGACGACTCCATGGAAGGAGGAGGTACGAGCCCATGGATGGGCGAAGGTAGAACAATGCAGGAGCAATTGTCGAGAGCGGCGTCTGGAATCGCCGTCGAGGAGGTAAAGTGTTGCCTGGAACAAACGCCGAGGTCGGTCATTCCGGCAACAGGCGGCGCAGAATGATTTTTTCGCCGAACATGGCCGGGCGGTAGCTCATTTTCACACGCCGCAGGTTTTCAAACCCGAGGTCGTCGCCGACGTTGATGTAGGTGCAATCGGCGAATACCTTGCTGAACTCGCGGAACAGGTACTGGGCGGCGCCCTGGATGTTGAAGTTGGTCTTCTCGATCAGTACGTTCGCCACGTCCCGGTTCAGCCGTTCACCGAAGGTGAAGCCCTCCAACCTGCCGTCGATGAACAGGCTCAGCCCTTCGAGCCCGAGCTGGTCGTACAGGGTGATGGCGCGCTGGATGGCCTTGCGCTCCATCTCGATGTTGTAGACGAAGGTCTCGAACGAGCCGTCCGGGATGGTTTGCAGACGGTTCTGCATCCAGGTATTGACCAGCGCGCGCGCCTCGGCCTCGTGCGCCCGGCTGAACGGTACCAGCGCGTGATTCGGGTGCGCGCGTCGGAACTGGTTGATTTCGTTGCGCTTGGTCTTGTAGGCGTTGCCCTTGAGTTCGACCAGGTCCTGGGTGCGGTAGATATAGTCGGGATTCGTGACCTCCACGTGCCACAGCTCGCCGTTGATCAGCGGGCTGCCGGTGAGCAGATCGGTGTCCACCACCTTGAGGAAATCGTGGTACACGAAATCGACCCGCGCCTGGGAGGGGGAAGGGTTGTAGGCATCCATGATCTTGATGCAGATCCTGAACGCGCGCTGCTGGCGCGATGTTTCGCCGAGCGGCGGCAGCAGCATGGTCAGGCCGTTACCGGTGAGCGCGAACAGGCAGTAGCAGCCCTCGATGATCTGGTAGAAGCCGCTCGCCTGCGCCAGCCAGATGACGTTGTTGGCGAAGCTGTAATCAGACAGCGCCACGTTCAGGCGCGCGCAGGCCTCATCGAAGTACGGCTTGGCGCTGTGGTCGAACGGGTAGAGCCGGTACTTGCCGGCCACCAGGTAGCGCTTGATCGGGCTTTCGCTGCGGGTCGCTGGGTGGATGGCGTTGCCCACCGGGGTAAGGAGGTGGGTGTCCATGACGGTGTTGACGGCGTTCAGCATGGGCGGCGGTCTCCAGGAACGATTATGGAAGCGGAGACGCCGGCGAACGCCGTCATCGGTTCGGGAGGTTCTTCAGAATTACAGGGCACAGGGGCTCCTTCGGTTGGTTGAGTTGAATTCGGGGCGCAAAAAACGGGGCGATGCGCCCCGTTGAGAAGAGAAGGTAGTTCGGCCCCACGGCTGCGCCGTGACGACCTGAGTGCGACTACTACCGTCAGAAGTATCAGACATATTTGAGGATGTTATTTACCGGTTGCCGTGCCGGATTGCAAGCGCTTTTTCCGTCCGCGCATCCGGAATTTCAGCCGCTTGAGCGGGGCGGCAAATTGCCCGCCCGGGTGCGGGTGGGTAGGCTGGGCACCCTCGGCATAATAATTCAGAGGTTAGACCAGGCGCGTGCTGCACACCATAGTGAATGAAGCCTCATACACTGTCGGCGACCTGGAACGCTCCATTGGCTTTTGCACCGGGGTGCTGGGTATGCGCCTGTTGCGCCAACATGACTACAGTGAATGAAGCCTCATTCACTGCAAGTTCACGCTCGCGTTCGTGGGATACGGCCCGGAGTCGGAGCAAGCCGCGATCGAGCTTACCTAAAACTACGGTGTCGACTACTACGACCAAGGCAGTGGTTTCGGTCACATCGCCCTGGAGGTGGACGACGCCGCGGCCGCCTGTGCCGGGATCCGGCAGCGCGGCGGGCCGCGCTTCCGGCATCCTTGCCTCGCGCGGCATTCGCACATCCCTGTGCAGCACAAGATGGTGCGCGAGGCCGGGCCGATGAAACACGGCTCGCCCGTCATCGCTTTTGTGGAGGATCCGGACGGATACCGCATCGAGCTCATTCAGAAGAAGGCGCCGGCCTGATGCAGGCGCGAGAACCTGGCCTGCCCTCAGTCGCGTTGCAGCGCGGCGCGGATGCGGTTGCGTGCCGTGGTCGAGAGTGTTGCTCCGCCCAGCGGGCTGTCTGCCTGCGCCAGACGATGCCCGACAGCGCGCAGGACCTGCAGGTGCTTTTCGAACTGCGTGCAGCCCCGGCAGTAGAGCAGATGCAGACGCACGGCCAGGCGTTGTTGCCAGGGGAGGCCCTGGTCACAGGCCTTCGAGAGCAGTAGTGAAACTTCCTTGCAGGACAGCATTAGCGATTCTCCGCGGTGGCGCCAAACCAGCGTTGTTCCAGACACTCCCGGAGGCGCAGACGGGCACGGTGCAGCATCACCCACACGTTCGACGGCTGCGCCGCCAGTGCCTTACACAGCTCCTCGGTGGACAGGCCATCGACCTCGGTCAGGGTAAACACCTGGGCCTGCCGGTCCGGCAGGCCCGCCAGACAGTCCTGAAACACCCGCCAGAACTCGGCCTGTTCGAGGGCATCGTCCGGCCTGGGCCAGGCCGTCGGCGGATGAGCCCAGTGGCCCGTGTGTTCGACAAACAGGGCGTCGATGGCATCGTCGTTGTCCGCATTGTCCGGTAGCGGAGTCTCCCGGCTGCTGCGCCGGAAGTGATCGATGAGCTTGTTCTTGAGAATGGCGATCAGCCAGGTGCGCTCCGCGGCCTGTCCCGCGAAGTTGTCCTTCGCGCGCCACGCGGCAAGCAGGGTCTCCTGTACCAGGTCTTCGGCGGTCGTCGGGTTGCGCACGCGCAGCAACGCGAAGCGGTACAGGCTGTCTCCATGCTGGTCCAGCCAGGTCGCCGGATCGGAGTACTTCGCG
>DATEYP010000231.1:0-3917 GCA_035256085.1 Acidiferrobacterales bacterium | reverse complement strand
GATGCCGATCAGCGTGTTCTCGGGATAGTGCAGTGGATAGCCGCGGTGGGCGACCAGTTCCGGGATGTGCACCTTGAGGCTCTCCTGCTGAATTACGCGCGTCCACTCTATCATTTCGGAGACGCCGTGGAATCCCGGCGTTGGTTGCCGCCGGATGGATCCTGCTATGCTTGAACGGAGGGGTGAATCATGCAATTGACCGACGTTCTGGCCGAGGTTCCCGCCGGACTTTACGTGCTGACCGCTAGCGGGGAGCTGGGGGCATACGATGCGCAATGCCAGTTGCACATCGATGAACCGTTGTCGCGGGCCTTCGCCGAACACAGTCGCGACTTTCTGCGCGCCCATCTTCAGGATCCACTGGCGGATGACCGCCGGGTCGCGATCCTGTTCGATTCCTTGGAACCGAACGCGTGGGGGCATCTCACGCTCAGTCTCGAAGACTCGGTGGTGCGTTTCCTCTATCCCGCCGGCAAACGCACGCTTGGCGGGCTCACCGCTTTCCAGAAGAAAAGCCGGAACCTGAGCGTGTATCGCGGCATGGAACTGTTGCTCGACTACCGCCATGAACGCAAGCCGGATGAACCGGTGTACTGCCCGGTACTCTTCAATCCGCATAGCACACTCTCCGGGCGCATCTCGGCCATCGGGCGCAAACCACACGAACAGGAACATGACATCCCGGTACTCGATGTCCTGAATTTGATTGCGCCCACGCCGGCCACTCGCCGGGCATCGCCCGCGGTCCTTGCGCTCATCGACAAGTTGCGGCAGGGCGTGGTCCGCAAGGACCAGCGTCGTGACTCGCGCTGGTCGGTCCAGCATGGCAATTCGTATATCGAAGTCCCGGTTCCGGGCGAGGAGGCGTATGCCGAGCTCGCGCGCGACAAGCGCCTGGGGCGCGCCATCACCTTGCCGAGTGTCGATGCGCGCCGTTTGCACGAAACCGAATACGTCGAGCCGGTCGAGCGTTGGCTCAAGATCCCGCACCAGCCGGTGAGCACGGAACGGATGCGTGCGTTCGTGCAGTTCCTCAGGCTTGACGCCGCGCGCCTCGCCGAGCTCACCGCGCGCAGCCTGATCTACACGGCGCCGGCCGGGACACGCCTGCTGGATCGCGGCCTGCGCGACGCCTGGAACCTGTATCTGCTGGAAGGCGCGCTCATGCTCATGCCTGCGGATGGCGCGACCCTGCGCGTCGACGGTGGCACGGACAAGGCCGCCTATCCGGTCGCTTTCCTCAAACCACGTAAATACACGGTCGAGACCCTGACTCCGGTGAGCTTCCTGTGGGTGCACGACCTGCTGCTCGAAGCCGTGCTCGGCGAGATGAAGCAACCGGCCGGCTGAGATCTGCGGCGCGTGCGACCCGAACAGTTTGCTCCCGGCGGTTTGACCGCCTCGCGGGCACGTCCGCGAATACGACGTTCAGCGTGCGCGCACGATTCGCAACAGTGCGACCGCCATGCCGGTGAGGCCGGCAGCGTACAGCGGCCAGGCGAATGCGCCCGGCATCCAGTCGTGAAACGCCGCCGCGCCACCGGTGAGCAGCGGCCAGGCCGGCGCGAGGAAGGCGACCAGGGCCAGTAGCGCACCGGCCACGAACAGCAGTGCGTTTGCCGGTCGTATGCGCAATTCATCTGGCGTGGCCAGCACCCATCCGCCCCAGATCGCGAACAGCAGCGCGATCAATGCCGGAGCCAGCCACGGCCCGAACCACGGCCAGGGAATGAGGAACAGGATGTCCCATTCCAGCCACTGTGCGGGCCAGCCAAGGTAAACCTTCAGCCAGAAGTAGTAGAAGAGATCCCACAGCCCGAACACATACACGAACGCCGCAAACCGGCGCACGAAGCCGCGCGCGGCCAGCACGGCGACCGCGAGAATCATGACCACGGTGGCCAGTTCGCGCGCCAATTCGAGTGCAAGATCGTCGGCGCTCAGCAACCGCAGTGGGAAGAGCGCGCGTGGATTCTCCAGATAGTAGACGTGCCGCAGGTGCACAACGATGGCCGCCTCGACCAGCGCCATGGCAATGGCATAGGCCGCGAGCCAGAGCAGCAACGCGCGCGGTTTCATACCGACCCGCTGTGCACCGTCGTCCGTGCGGCCACCCACGGCCACCACAGGATAGGCAGCGGGACCAGGAGATCAAGGGCATGGTGCGTGATTTCGCGCGCATGGCCGAGATCGGTGCGCACCCCGGCCGGTTCCCGCAGCTTCATGGGTTCGTCGTGACGGTTGTTTGTGGAACGTTCATCGTGCAGGCCTCCGCCAGCCGCTGATTTCCTGCGCAAAACATACTACTACAGCGAATGTCTGAATAGTTGACAAATATGGTCAACATTGGCGTATTATGTTGACTGATTCAGTCAACTTACGACCGCCGCGCGGCAGAGGCGATCGTGGCGGAGGCAGCAATGGCGACCGCAAATCCCGGCATTGAGGCACTGGTTCGGCGCGAGTACAAACAGGGCTTTGTCACCGAACTCGAGGCGGACAGCGTACCGCCCGGCCTGAACGAAGACATCGTCCGCCTGATTTCCACGAAGAAGGGCGAGCCCGAGTTTATGCGCGCGTGGCGGTTGCAGGCTTACCGACACTGGCTGACCATCACCGAGCCGCGCTGGGCGCACGTGCACTATCCGCCGATCGATTACCAGTCGATTATCTATTTCTCCGCGCCCAAGTCCGGCAAGGACCGGCCTAAGAGCCTCGCCGACATCGACCCGAAGCTGCTCGAGACCTACGAGAAGCTCGGCATCCAGCTCAATGAGCGCGCGACACTCGCCGGGGTGGCAGTGGACGCGGTGTTCGATTCGGTGTCGGTGGCGACCACTTATAAAGAGAAGCTGGCCGAACTCGGCATCGTGTTTTGCGCGTTCTCGGAGGCGGTGCGCGAGTATCCGGAGCTGGTGCAGAAGTACCTCGGCAGCGTGGTGCCGTACCGCGACAACTTTTACGCCACGCTCAACTCGGCGGTGTTCAGCGACGGTACCTTCGTGTACGTGCCCAAGGGTGTGCGCTGCCCGATGGAGTTGTCCACCTATTTCCGCATCAACACCGCCAACAGCGGCCAGTTCGAACGCACCCTGATCATCGCCGACGAGGGCGCGAGCGTCAGCTACCTCGAAGGCTGTTCGGCGCCGATGCGCGACGAGAACCAGTTGCACGCCGCCGTCGTCGAGCTGGTGGCGCTTGACGATGCCAAGATCAAGTACTCGACGGTGCAGAACTGGTACCCGGGCGACGAGCAGGGACGCGGCGGAATCTACAACTTTGTCACCAAGCGCGGCGCCTGCCGCGGCGCGCGCTCCGAGATCTCCTGGACCCAGGTCGAGACCGGCTCGGCCATCACCTGGAAATACCCGAGCGTGATCCTGCAAGGGGATGACTCGGTCGGGCGGTTCTACTCGGTGGCAGTCACCAACAACCGCCAGCAGGCCGACACCGGCACCAAGATGATCCACCTCGGCAAGCGCACCAAGAGCACCATCATTTCCAAGGGCATCTCCGCCGGTCACGGCAGCAACGCCTATCGCGGCCTGGTGCGGATCGCGCCGACCGCCACCGGCGCGCGCAACTACACGCAGTGCGATTCGCTGCTGATGGGCGACCGGTGCGGCGCGCACACCTTCCCGTACATCGAAGTGCGCAACCCGACCGCGGTGGTCGAGCACGAGGCCAGCACCTCGAAGATTTCCGAGGACCAGCTGTTTTACCTGCGCACTCGCGGGCTGTCGGAAGAAGATGCGGTGAGCATGATTGTCAACGGTTTCTGCAAACAGGTGTTCAAGGAGCTGCCGATGGAGTTCGCGGTCGAGGCGCAGAAGCTGCTCAGTGTCAGCCTCGAAGGCGCGATCGGTTAATGCAGTGATGATTGTTAAGCGTACCTATTAAATGAAATGGATTTGTAT
>DATEYP010000230.1:0-2241 GCA_035256085.1 Acidiferrobacterales bacterium | reverse complement strand
GAACGCACACGTCACGCTCGATGGCCAGACCAATTTCTCCATCCAGGATCACGACCGCGTGCGCGTGCGGCGTGCCGAGCGGCCGGTGACCCTGATTCACCCGTCGCGCCGCAATCACTACGACGTGCTGCGCGCCAAGCTGCACTGGGGCGAGCAGCTCTGACGTGCTGAACCATCTATACATCCGCGATTTCGCCATCGTGCACAAGCTCGAACTCGGCATCGAGCCGGGGCTCACCGTGCTCACCGGCGAGACCGGCGCCGGCAAGTCGGTCATGATCGACGCCCTGGCGCTGGCGCTCGGCGAGCGCGCCGAAAGCGGCGTGATCCGCCACGGTTGCGAGCGCACCGAAGTCGCGGCCGGCTTCGATCTCAAGGCCGGGCAGGATGCCGCCAAATGGCTGCAGGCGCACGACCTGTTCGAAGACGGAGAGTGCCTGCTGCGGCGCGTGGTCGAGCGCGACAAGGGCTCCAAGGCGTATATCAACGGCCGGCCGGTACCGGTACAAATGCTGCGCGAGCTGGGCGAGCTGCTAGTGGATGTGCACGGGCAGCACGAACATCAGTCGCTGCTCAGGCGCGAGGCGCAGCGCCAGGTTCTGGACGACTACGCCGGCCTGAGCGCACAGATCGATACGCTCGGCGGCATTTATCACGCGCTGCGCAAACTGGAAGAGCGCCGCGATGCCTTAAGCCGCGAGGGCGCGGACCGCACGGCGCGCATCGACTTCCTGCGCTTTCAGGTAAAAGAGCTGGAAGCGCTGAAACTGACGCCCGAGGAAATTCCGCAGATCGAGGACGAACACAAGCGCCTGGCGAATGGTGCCGAACTGCTGCAGGGCGCGCAGGCCATCGCCCACACCCTGTATGACGACGATGACAACGCCGTGTCCGGGCGCGTCAACCAGTGCATTCGCCAACTCGAAGGCCTGAGTGAGTACGACGCCAAGCTCGGCGAGCTGATCACCCTGCTCAACGAGGCGGTCGTGCAAATCGACGAGGCCGCATCGCAACTGCACCAGTACCTCGATGGCCTCGACATCGATCCGCAGCGCCTGGAGTGGCTGGAAGGCCGCATCGCCGCGCTGCACGACCTGTCGCGCAAGCATCAGGTCAAGGCCGAGGAACTGCCGTCCGTGCTAGTGCACCTGAAAACGGAGCTGGCGGACATCGAAGACTTTGACGTGAATCTTGAGAAACTCGACAAGGAAATCAAGGACGCACGCGACAGTTACCTGAAGCTGGCGAAGGAAGTCTCGCGCGAGCGCACCAAGGCTGCCGGACAACTCGGCAAGGAAGTGACTCAGGAAATGCAGAAGCTCGGTATGCCGGGCGGGCGTTTCGACGTCACGATTACGCCGCTACCCAAGGACGAGCTGTCGGCCTCCGGTCTGGAGCGCATCGAGTACCAGGTGAGCGCCAATCCCGGCCAGCCGCTGAAGCCGCTCACCAAGGTTGCATCGGGCGGTGAGTTGTCGCGTATCACACTCGCGTTGCAGGTGATCACGGCACGCGTCGGCCGTGTCCCGACACTCATCTTCGACGAAGTGGACGTCGGCATTGGCGGCGGCGTCGCCGAGATTGTCGGCGCACAGCTGCGCACGCTGGCCGATGCGCGCCAGGTGCTGTGCATCACCCATCTGGCGCAGGTCGCGGCCCAGGGCCATCACCATTTGCAGGTCACCAAGGAAACTGCCGCCAACACCACGGTCACGCACATCGGCCCGCTGCGCGCAAAGGAACGCGTGCAGGAAATCGCGCGCATGTTGGGCGGCGTCGAGATCACCCGCCAGACCCTCGACCTGGCCGCCGAGATGTTGAGCCGCATCGGGGAGAACACCGATGTCCCGGCCTGATCCGACCCAGGCAGCACACGCCACGCCGATCATTCGACCGGCGGCCATCGGCGACGTGCCGACCATCCATCACCTGCTCGAAATCTACGCCGCCAAGGGCAACCTACTGCCGCGCACCTTCAGCGAGCTCTATCGCCATCTGCGTGATTTTTTCGTCATCGAAGTCACAACCGGTCCGTCCCTGGACCGCGACCCTCGCCTCGGCCCTGTCGGCGAGATCGGCGGCAAGGTGGTCGCGTGCGGTGCGCTGGAAATTTTCACCGAAGACCTGGGCGAGGTGCGCAGCCTGGTGGTGGATGCAGCCTACGAGCGCCGCGGTCTCGGCCGCCTGCTGGTCGAGCGCATCACCGACGAGGCGCGCACTATCGGCCTGAAGCGTCTCATG
>DATEYP010000229.1:0-20651 GCA_035256085.1 Acidiferrobacterales bacterium | reverse complement strand
GGAAAGCACGCTTGCACAAAAAGAGCCATATGAGGGAAAGCAGGCTTGCACAATGTCCATTGCGCCATTAACGGCGCTTGGAAAAATAGCCATATTAGTCTTGTTCGTCGCTGCCGGGCACGATGCGCGCCTCGCCGTTCTGGACGAGGAGTTTATCCACGCGCTGTTCGGCCTCCTTGAGGCCCTGCTGGCAGGTGCGGGTCAGCTCGATGCCGCGCTGAAACGCGGCAAGCGCCTCTTCCAGACTCTGTTCGCCAGTCTCCATTTTTTCAACGATCTTCTCAAGCTCGGTGAGAGCGGCTTCGAAGTCGGGCAGGGTGGATTTTTTGGGCACGGCGTGTCTCGGGGATTGCGGAATGTCCGAACGCTAGCGCAGGCGGATGCGCGGCGTCAATGTCGATAGCGAACGGTGCTGCGATTTACCCACTGTCTGCCGGGGGTTACGGTAGCTGATCTGTGCCAGAAACCGCGCACTTCAGGGGCCGGAGTACCGAGAACGGGCAACAGATCGCTTCGCTCGGGCCGGGGCTGGTGCTAGGGGCGGACACTATCCGCGTAAACGTTGCACGGGCCAAATATCGGGTCCGAAAGCGGTGACGCGTCAAAAAAAGTTCAATTTGGGCGGGCAGTGTCGATTTCCCTGGCCCAGACAGTATCGAGTTCCGGTAACATTTTGATTTCTTCCGGAATAATTCCGGTTTCAGTGGCGAGATGGGTGTGCGATCATGGAGATGTGGATCGGGCGAAGTGCGGGAAGGAACCTAGCGATGTTTTCCGCCCAGTGCCGCTTCGATATCAAAGCATTCAGGGGTGATTGGCTCCGAATGAAAAGGAGATAAAGAGGCTTGGAACAGCCGTAGCGGTACAGGCTGTTAACCAGTCCAGTGGGGGGCCGTATTTGTGGAAAAGGATGCCGCCGCAACGCCGTCGCGTGACGGACAGACACTTGAGGTGCAACTCGAGCGCCTTCTGTCTACGCCCACCGGCAGCGTCATTTATGACCAACTCGTGCGCATCGTGGCCGAATGGCAAGGCATCGATGCGCGGGTCGCTCAGACCTACTCCGGCCTGCTGCGTGTACTGCTCGAGGACTTTGTGCAGGAACATTCCAACGAGCGCGTGCTGTTTCTGGCCGGCCGGCTCATTCAGTCGCAAGCGCGCCACGCCGCGTCGTTTCCGGTCGCCAACGTGGCGACCGCAGAGGTTGCCAGACGCTTGACGGACAATGAAGGTTTTCGCGTCGCGCTGGTTACACTGCTGGAGCGTCTGAATATGCCACCTTCGGTACCGCTGTCGTCTCCGGAACTGGGCAGGTTCCGGCAGACCGAGATGGCACCCGATGCGCCCCGAAGCAACTCATCTGCCCCGCACACCGAAAAGCACGCTCGTTACCAGTCCGACAAGCAGCCGGACACCCTTGCCGTGAAAATGCGGGATGCCATCGCCCAAAGCAAGCAGCTCGGTGACCTGCTGCGGATCGAGATGGGAGCCCTGCAACAGGCTGACAGTGTCGAGGAGATTGCCACATTCCGGCAGATTCTGATCGGTGCCATTGAGGAGCTGTTGCAGGGCCAGGAAGCCCTGGCGGGAAGCCTTCAGAGCGCCAGCGAATACATGCGTGTCGTGGACACCGACAGTGAACGCCTGTTCGAAGAGTTGAACAAGGTGCGTCAGTTGAGTTTGACGGACGAGTACACCGCCCTGCCCAACCGGAGAGCGTTTACGCTCCGTCTCGATGACGAGATCGGGCGTGCCCAGCGTTACACCACACCGCTCGCGCTGGCGATTCTGGATCTGGATGAGTTTAAAGCCATCAACGATACGTATGGCCATGCGGCTGGCGACCAGGTGTTGCGTTGCTACGCCGACCACATCCTGACCACGTTCCGGCATCACGACATGGTGGCACGTTACGGCGGCGAGGAATTTTCCGTACTGTTGCCGAATACCGCGCTCGCAGGCGGGCGGCGTGCCCTGCAAAAGTTACAGAAGCGTGTAGCGCAAAGTCAGTGTGAATATGGAGGCCGGGTGATGTCGTTGCCGACCTTTTCGGCGGGTATCACGCTCTATATTCCCGGGGAATCGCCCAATCGTCTCATCGAACGGGCTGACCGTGCGCTGTATCGCGCCAAGCACCTCGGTCGCAACCGCGTCGAGATGGAAATGCCGGCCGGCCAGTCGCCAGCGGTGGCCGAATCCGGCGAGCGATTTTCCAGCACCACGGAGTCGTGAGCGGCGACAGCGTCGTTTGCGGGGCGTCGTGCCCTGCGCTGGGGGTGTTGCTCAGGCCCGGGCGGCGGCGGGTTCCTGGCAATGTTCGCTGATGGATTCCAGACCCGCCAGGTCGAGCAGGCGGACCTTTCGTCCCTGCACGCTCAGCAGCCCCTCTGCCTGGAATCGCGAAAACAGCCGGCTGACGGTTTCCAGCGACAGCCCCAGGTAGTCGCCCAGGTCCTGGCGTGACATGGGCAGGTGGAACGAATGGTCCGTGTGCCCCTGCTGCCGGTAGCGCTGGTTGAAATTGAGCAGGCAGTTCGCCATGCGGGTTTCGGCCTTCTGGTGTCCGAGCATCGCCATCAATTTCTCGTCCATGACAATCTCTTCGCTGAGCAGGCCCAGCAGACGGTGCTGCACCGCCGGGTGTTCCTGCGCGAGTTTCTCCAGGTGTGCAAAGGGCAGTTCGCACAGCTGCGTAGTCTCGAGTGCCACGGCATCGCACGGGTGGAGGGCGTTGCCGATGGCATTGATGCCCACCAGCTCTCCGGGTAAGGAGAATCGCAGTACCTGCACATCTCCACCGCAGGTCAGCATGCTGGTCTTGATACAACCGGACTCAATGGCGTAGATCGCCCGGAACGGGTCGCCGGTGCGGTACAGGTGCGCGCCTTTTTTCACGACGCGCCGGCGACCGGCCAGGCTGGTGCAGCCGTTTTCGGCCGGCAGGCAGAGTGCGTACGTTGCGCATTGCCGGCAAGACTGCTCGGCAGAAAACAGTGCGGTAACGGCCGTTGGCGGTTGGCTGGTCATGATACGCTCCTTATGGAAAGACAGATGTGCCGGCTGGACTGCACGCGGCGGATCGATCGTGGGGTAACGGGATGGCGATAAAACGTTTTCCTCGCGCTGGACCAGATTGCTTCAGGATGTCGACCACTCTCCCGCGCTTGCGCAAAGTGAACGTACTCTGGCTGTTCGCGAGCGCCATCAGGCCGGCCTCTTTATGAAATGGGCTCAGGAGATTCTCTGTCTGCGCGAACCTCATCATTAGATGTCCCTCAATCATGGTGGCGGCCGGAGTCCGGCCGTGGTTTCAACCGGGAGGCTTCGGTGGGCGACTCCATGGCGCCCGCTACAGCGGCGTTTGCGGGTTGGCGCATCGCGTGCACAAGTCGTTGGCGGGCATCCAGGCGTATCTGCTCGAGCGTTTTCCGGGGGGCTGGGTGGCCGGATTTCCTTCGGCCAGTAACTGCGTGAGCAGGGTGCGGAATGCGCCCAGGTTGAAGTCACGGAACATCAGGCCGGCGCATTCCCGGGTCGAGCGCACAACCAGTGCCGGTACCCACAGCAGCCGGGTGACGTGATTTTCCGCGTGCACGAATATCAATTCCACATGCGCGTCTTCGGCGAGCGGGGGGAGCGGGCTGGATGGCGGCAGTTCGACGAACAGGCCGCTGGTGCTGACATTGCGGATGCGCGCCTGCCGCAGGCCATGCGGGCGGGCGCTGATCAGGACGCTGAGATCGGTGGTTTGGCGTTCGTTCCAGCGATGTTCTCTGCCCATGCAGCACCCCTTTCGGTGTTTTCAACGTGTCCCGTGCGCGCAGTGGGGTATTCGGTTGCCGGAGACAAACGACTGGCCGCGCCGGAACTGCTTCTGACGCCGCGTTGCCGCCTGACAATACGCAATGAAAATGCGATGTGCTTCAGTCCAGGCTGCGGATATTGGACGCCTGCGGTCCCTGCGGCCCCACTTCGATATCGAATTCCACATTCTGCCCTTCTTCGAGATACTTGTAGTCTGGCATCTCGATGGCGGTGTAGTGTGCGTACAAGTCGTTACCGCCGTCTTTGGGCGCGATGAATCCATAGCCCTTGCCACTGTTAAACCACCGCACAAATCCTGTTGCCATGCAAAACTCCAGCAGGTTTCTTCCGCGCACTCAAGCCAACCGACCCGCTGGGACCCGCGGCGCCACTTGTCTTACCGTACTCCAGACAGGTTGACGGATGATGACAACGGCAGCCATCCCAACTTGCGCGGCTGATAAATCTAATTTAGGCGTGCATAAAGGCAAGAACTACTAGGGCTTACCCGAACCAGACTAGGGTTTACCCTTAGATAGCTGGTTTGTGAGGGCGAGGCTGACGAGTTCGGCGAGCGAATGGACTTGCAGCTTCTGCATGATCTTGGCGCGATGCGCCTCGACCGTCTTGATGCTGATCTGAAGTTCCGCGGCGATCAGCTTGTTGGATTTGCCGGCGACTACCAGCTCCAGAATCTCGCGCTCGCGTGCCGTCAGTTTTGCCAGGCGTTCGCGCGCGTTGTTCACTTGCTTGTTGTTGTCGGCATGCTGGCGTGCGCGTTCCATGCACTTATCGATGCGCTCCAGCAGCGTGACGTTGTCGAACGGCTTCATGATGAAGTCCACCGCACCGGCCTGCATGGCGCGCACTGCGGCGGGCACGGTGCCGTGCGCGCTGATGAAAATGATGGGCATCGAACACCGGCGTTCGTTGAGCAGCTTCTGCAGTTCCGGCCCGCTCATTCCCGGCATGCGCACATCGAGAATCAGGCAGCCGAGCCGGTTCGGCGTGTAGTTGTTCAGGAACGCCTCGGCGGAAGGGTGGGCTTCGACCTTCCAGCCGTTGGACTCAATGACCCAGCGCAGCGAATCGCGTACCGCCGCGTCGTCATCCACCACATAGATCGTTGCTGTCTCACGCATGGTTCAGTGCGCTCGTGGGTAGCGTGAAGCAGAAGCGGCTGCCACGCGGGCGGTTGGCGGTCACCGACAGTGTGCCGCCGTGGGCTTCGATGATGGTGCGGCAGATGGCAAGGCCCATTCCCATCCCCTTGGGCTTGGTGGTGAAGAACGGCTCGAAGATGCGATCCCGGTCCTCCGGTTTCAGCCCCGTGCCGAGATCGCTCACCGTCACGGCCAGATGCTGATCGGTCTGGACGGATGTTCGGATGGTCAGTTCGCGCCTGGCGCGTCCATTGTCGAACATGGCCTCGATGGCGTTCTGCGCCAGATTCAGGATCACCTGCTCGATCTGCAAACCGTCCACGTGGACCCGTGGCAGATCTTCGGCCAGATCCAGGCGCACCACAACCGCGGATTTCTCGATAATTGGCCCGATCAGCTCCATGGCCCGGCGTACCAGGTGGTTGATGTCCGTCTGGGTCTTGGTCGGCGCGTGTTTGCCGATAAAATTGCGCAGATGCTGAATGATGTCGGCCGCCCGCTGACTCTGGGCCAATGCCTGTTCCAGGGCGTGGCGGGTGGCGGTCGTGACCACGCTGCCTTCCGGCAGGCGGCGCAGCGTTTCCTGTGTGTAGCTGGCGATGGCGGTGAGCGGCTGGCTCAGTTCGTGAGCGAGTCCGCTGGCCAGCTCGTTGAGGGTCACGATCCGCACCAGGTGCGCCAGATTCTCCCGGTGAATCTCCGCTTCCAGCCGCAGCTGCTGCTTCTCGGTGACATCCGTGCCGATGGAGAGCAGGCCGGTAACATTGCCGTGCGCATCCCGCAGTTCGTTGTCGTACCATTCAATGAGGCGCTCGCGTCCATCCCGGGTCAGGATCGGGTTCACGTTGCCGCTGGTTCGCGTCCCCCGCACAGCCGTCCGGAACAGATCGCGAATGCGTTTCTGCTCGGTCTTTGGCAGGAAGGTGCTGAACCAATTCTTGCCCACGACCTCGTCCTGGCGATAGCCGGACAGCGCCTCCATGTAGGGATTGATGCGGACAATGCGTCCGCGGGTATCGAGCACCAGCACGATGGCCTGTGCCATTGCCACCAGGCCCTCGGCAAAGTCGCGTTCCCGGATCAAGGCGCGCTCGGCTTCGCGCTGCGAGCTGGCGTCGAGCAGAATGGTGCGGCACACCCGGCCGGCAACGCTCGCGCTTTCGGCCGCCAGGGTCTCCAGATGCACATCGAGGGTCTGGCCCGCGCGCGTGGTGAGCCGGGTATCGAGCGTGGCCCTGGTGGCGCCGCGGTTGTGCAGCGCGCCGGCCAGATGCGCGAGCAGCGCGCGCTTGTCCTGACCCGCGAACCAGATGGAAAACGGCTTGCCTAGCAGGCGCGCACGCTCCTGACCGAGGATGGCGGCAGCGGTCAGGTTGATCTCGAGGATGTGGCTGCGTTCATCCAGGGTCAGGTAACCGACCGGTGCGAATTCGTACAATTCGGCATAGCGGTTGCGTGTTTCCTCAAGACGCTGCTGGGTCTCGTGCAGCTCGCGGCCCTGAAGCTCGAGCTTGATCTGATGCACTTGCAGCTCTTGTTCGGGATGCGCCGCGGGCAGTGGCCGGTCCCGCTTGAGCCGGGTCTCCAGCGTCTTGAGTTTCCTGATCAGTTGCGGTTTGCTCAGCTTTGCGTAGTCAGGCATCTGCATCCCTTTCAGTATCGCATCCAGCCGCCCACTGACACCGTGCGGTTGCCGGTGTTCTCGAGCGCATGGCTGATCAACAAGCGTATCGAACGCGGCGTCCTGCGCAATCACGTCGAATGCATGGAGCTAGGCGGCGCTGGTTGGCAACAACCCGCAGATTCTTGTCGAATGGGCGCGCGCGGACTATCCGTTTCACTGGTTTGCTGGACATCGTTAGCCGTTCGGATCACTCGAACATGAGTTTATAACGATCGTACCTAATTATGATGCATGAAGGATACATGGGGCATGGTTGCATCTCCCGGGTGAGATCGCAGGCAAAAAAATGGCCACCGTGAGGGCGGCCATTTTGCTTGTTGGTGGACCATCTTAACCGAAGCTCGAACCTTTTTTGAACAGCGCGAGCCGTGACCCGGACACGGACGCTGCCCGCCGCCACACCCCGCAACCCGCCCGCCAGCCGAAATACGCGGCTGTCATGCGGCTTGCAGTAAAACCCCGCTCCCTCCTGAACGTCGGTCGCGGAGCGGTGCGGCCCTGGGCCGGGCCGCGCCTCGCTGGGCCGCTCGGCCCTAACCCCGGCTCGGCCCCGCTTCGCCCTGAAGCGTTTTGTTCTTCTCTCGGGCGCGCGCAAGTCTTTTCGTGGGGGTGGTGGTGGCTTCGCCGATGGGAACGAGGCGAGGGCCGCAGGCCAGGGATGGCCTGTTTGCGGATTCAGGGCTTCGCGGTGTGCGGCCGCTGTCGCAGCCGCGAGCCGGGGTATATTTCGAGGCCCCGCCCCCGGCTGTCTCAGTCGGGCGGCTTCAGCCCCTGCGGGTCTTCCGCTGCGCCCTTGGCGAGCCAGCCGTTCCCCTCATCGTGGTCGCGTTGCTCCCGACTCATAGACAAACCGGGAGACTGCCTGCGCTTCGCTCCGGCAGACTCCCTTAGGGCAAAGCGCATCGTGGCTCGCTTCGCTCGCCACCATGCAAACGGAATAAACCTTTGTTTACACCAACCGGTGAACAGCAAGGACACCATTCGTTACCACCTGCTCGGCAAGCGGCAGTAGGTGCTCATGGTGCGTAAGGAGCAGCACCTGAGTCCTGGTTGCCAACATTCCGAGCGCCTCAAATGCAGCTTTTGCGCGAACATCATCGAACTGTACCAGGATGTCGTCAACGATAACCGGAATGGGCGGGCCGGCTTCGAGATGACTTTCTATCGCGGCAAGGCGCAGGGCTAGATAGAGCTGGTCCCGAGTACCCTCGCTCATTCCCTCGACGGAGACTTGCTTCCCATCGCCACGCACCCCCACCAAAACTTGGTGATCGTCCTCGCCGAAATCCACGTCGAGCCTCTTGAAGCTTCCGCAAGTGAGCGTTGAGAAATATTGACTTGCCCGCTTGAGGATAGGTCCTTGGTGTTTTTGCCTATATGTTTCGATCGCTCGTGCGATCACGAAAGATGACGCCTTGAGACGAGCGTAGTCCTCAGTGGCGTTTCTGAGCTTCGCAAGGAGTTCTTGCGCGCGCTGCGCAGCCACAGCAGCCCTTTCGCTGCCGTCGACCTCTTTCACCGCCACTTCGGCGTCACGAACCTGCTGCGCAAGAGTGATCTGCAATGATTCAAGGTCCTGCATCTCCTCATCCAGCCCAGGAATCTGGACGCTAAGCGTGTCTCGATCTACCGCAGCCGCTTCTTCAAGGATGCGATCGAGAGGGGTGCTGTTCTGTTCGATTAGCTGCTTTTCTATCTGGGAAGCCTCGGTATGCAACTCTCTTTTGCGGCGAGCCTTCTCCTCCACGGCAGGCAGTTCAACCACGTCGTCCACTCCCACCGCCCTGCACAGATCGGCCAGATCCTTTTTCTTGCGCTCAAATTCACTTTTCGCGTTCTCAAGAGCTTGGCGATCACCCTCAAGTTGTGTGAACACCTGTTCGCGGCGCTGTGCCTTTTTCACGGCCTCTTGGTGGTGCGAGAACAGATCGACAACCAAATTGCCAATTGACTTGCCTTGCCCATTCACACCGAGCGCCGCAGCAAGCGAACTGACCTCTTCCGAGTATCGGTCAACAGTGGCCTGCTTCTCTAAAAGCTCGTGGCTCGCCCGATGTGCCCCATCGATGGCACTGAAGAGTTCTTCGAACAGTGCCAACCGGGCTTCAGCCTCTTCCGGCTCGACACTCTCTGCTAGCCCGATGCCTGTCACAGCGGCATTCCAGCGGGACCGCCATATCGCCAACTCTGTGCTCAGCCCTTCAATTCGCTTTCGCTGCCCAGCAAGCTCCCCCCGCAATCCGTCTACTGCCTTCTTTGCCTCCTCGTAACCGGCCGTCTCCCGCCGGGCGTTTTCGAGGCGCCGGCGAGCCTTGGCAAGTAAGTCACCAAACGTGCCACTACCGGAAACGGAGACACCGTATGCGCCCACCCCCGTGGCCAGCACTTCGCGCGCCGCGGACAAGGCACGTTGCAACTCCTCGGCCTCCCGTTGCCGCTGCCCTAGCTCACCAAGCCCAGCGACGATGCCATCGCGCTTGCCGAGCCATTCTTCAAGTTCGCGGACGGTCGCGATACTCACCCCAAGTGAACTTGTAATACCAGTCCATTCTTCCCGCCATTTTCCTTGTCGCGCATCCAGATCCGTGAGCTTGGCCTCGTCCTCCGCAATCGCGGTGGACAACTCTGCGGCACGCTCCAGCGCAACCGCATGCTTCGCTATTCTTTCTGTATCGAGTCTCAAACCGTCTGCAACGGCGTCCGCGCGCTGGACAGCCTGCTCGTAGGCTTCGGGCAATCCTGCTTTAGAGACGTACTCTTTCGCCAGCTTCTCCGGGACCGCTGTGCGTTCGATATAACCCTGGCGGACAAACTTCCAGCCCTGGTCACGATGATCCCGCGCCTTCACAACCTCGTCTACCGACGGTACAGTGCCTGCCGCTTCCAGCTTTCCCTTCTCCACCTGGCGCGCCGCCAGATCGGCCCGCCTCTGCGCTAGCTGCGTACTGACGACGTTGCGATCGCGTGAGATGGCGTCGGCTTCTTGCTGCAGGCGTTGCAGGGTCGCCTTCGAAGGTGGTCGAAGATCGCGTAGCTCGACCGCCGCCCGATTTCCAAGGCCGTGAGTCTGACGCTCTAGATCATCCTTGCGCGTAGCGATGTCGCGATCTAGCTCAGCAAGCCGCCGCTCGGAGTCGGCGTGTATCGAGGCAGTCTGGACGGCTTCGTCGAGACGCCCGGGGTCCTGTGGCTGCGTCAACGTTGACAACGTATGCCGAGCCATTTCGAGATCGGCCTGCAATTCGGTTTCTTGGCGTTGGAGTTCCGCGTTACGCCCAGAAAGGTCGGAGTGTTCTTTGATGAGGTCCCGGACCTTTGTCTGATCGCTTTTCTTAGGGCGAAACTTCTCTGCTTCACCTAACTCACCCGATAGGCCAAGTTCCCGGAACTTCTTGTTCGCCTCATCTAGCAGACTGCGCTGACGCGCCCCAAGTCCCGGGGTCTCGAGTTCAGCTTGCTGGAACGTACCGAGACGGCTATGCACACCTTGGATGAGCGTTCCACGCTCAATGTAGCCTCCCGGAACTGTAATCCCTCCGAGCTGTGCTTCCAAGTCAACGACCTTTCTCTGCGCCTCGTCGCGTTGGCGCTCGGCGTTAGCCTTCCCAGTCACGGCCGCCGCGCGCTGCTCGGCAAAATCCCGGGCTAAGTCGGGAACCTCGGCGAGATCGGCCAACTCCTTCAGGCACTCTTCGCGCCGGGCAACCATCGGGAGGTTCCTAAGGATTCGGGCGAGCCGTTCCCGTTCCAACCGTTTCGCAGCAATCGCCTCCTTGTTCACGTCCAGGGCATTCAACGCTGTCGAATACGCTTCATCACGCCGCGTCCACTCATCCGTTCGTACCGCTGCGTCCTTTGCCAACCGCTTCGCGTCATCGTATTCGCTCAGGGTAGAGTTGATCAAAGGCTTGCTGGCACGTGGCGCGAAAAGCTCTCCCGCTTCCGCCTCCAAGGTATCTCGCAAACGCCGTAAGCCCACCAACCCCGACCCGGCCTCAAAAAGGCTTTCTCCGACGTCTCCCTGCCCCTCCAGGATCGCTTGGCCGCCCCGAATAAGTTCGTCCCGGTCGATTCCAAAAAGCCTCGAAAACTGCGCCTCCTCTATATCTCCGAGGAGTTGGGGTATTGCATTGTCGGGGAGAACCTCGCCTTCGCAGTCCGCACCGACTTTGCCATTCCACTGACGAAGTGACAGCTTCCTAGTCTTTCTGCGCACCACCGCGAGCGGCCGTTCCGCACCGTCGGTAATTACTCCGCCGACCCTGAGCGCGGTTTTATCATGAAAAAAACTGTCTTGCGTGCGCTCCGGGATTCCATACAGCAGTGCATGGATCGCACGAAGGAGCGATGACTTCCCAGCCTCGTTTGGGCCGTACATGATGTGCAGCGATGTCCCGGGGGCATCGAAGTCGATCACCCGCTCCGTGAATGGACCAAACGCCTTTAGATAGAGCTTCGAGAACTTCACGGGCCGGACTCGAGGTTCATGATCCTCGGTATCAGTTGAGGCTCGATGTCGGCAAGAAGCGTTCGAAGATATTCGGGATCGCCCAACCGAATTCCGTCCGCCTCCTCGGTAAGCTCCGCGGGAAGTTTTTGCCTGAGCGCCTGCAGTTCCTCAGCCAATGCGCCTAAGGGCTCGGCTTCGCCAGTTTTTATGGACTCAAGCTGGCATAGCAGCTCGCCGACGGGGTCGCTCCGTGCCTTCAATGCAGCGAGATCGACTGCCGCAGATGTCTCGACTACGACTTTTTCGACCCAAACAGACCCGCTCCCGCGCTCGATTGCACGCGCTCGGACCTGCTGTCGCATCGTCTCGGGTTTGGAAGCGATAGTGTTATGCGCAACGCCTCTACCGATGAACCTCACACGCACCGCGCTGAGCCGGTCCTCGGCCTCCTCCACCGCGGCATCAAGGCTCCTCGCCGTTCGCTCGAGCACCTCATCGAAATCCGTCGCCCCGCTTATTTCGATGTCGAGAACCTTCCAGCGCAGCACATCAAGCGGCCGGTGCTCGGTTCGTAGACCGCCGCTTTCGAGCGTTACAAGCTCGCATCCTTTGGTTTCCGTCTCCTTGATGTGGCGTCCCTGAGTATTTCCAGGGAATACGACGAGGGGTTCATTACTGACAATCTCGCGCTTGTGTATGTGTCCGAGCGCCCAGTAGTCGTAGCCCTTCGACTTCAGGACCTCGAGTCTCGTCGGCGCATAGGTCGCGTGTCCCGGCCGCCCGTCGAGGCTGGTGTGGAGAATCCCGACGTTGATTTTGCCAGGAACGGCTGCTGGATAGCCCAACGCAAGATCATCTGTAACCTTCTGGTTGGCAAAGCTTTGACCGTGGATGACAACATCCAGATTGTCAATCGTGATGGATTCGGGCTTCTTGGAAGAGAAGAAGTGGACGTTTTGTGGCCACGGAAGTTTTCGCGACATCTTACTTTCGGCATCGTGGTTACCCCGAACGGCGAAGACCCGTATGCCCTTTTCACCGAGACGAACCATCTGACGCACGAAGAAAAGCCCCGTATTAAAATCCGGCCAGTCACCGTCGAAGAGGTCACCAGCAATGACTACAAAGTCGACTTCTTCCTCGATCGCAAGAGAAACCATATTCTCAAGCGCTTTGCGGGTTGCGCCGCGAATCTGGTCGACGGGAGCGCCATCGTACCGATCCAGCCCCCTTAGCGGGCTATCCAAATGAATGTCGGCGACGTGAATGAACTTCATCAAACCACCGAATATCGCTCCGTTACTTCCACGCCTGAACTCGAATCGGCCGGCGCCGACTCAGGTCAGGTAGCCGTGTAACACATACACCATTCGGCAACCCGGCCAAGTCGACAGTTTCACCAAATACCCGTTTCAGCGAACCGGGAGCAGCGTTGGTGCGGAAGCTGAAAGTCAGCCCGATGTTCTCTAGAAAGTCCTCTTCTTCCTGTGCAAAATCGTCAGGCGACTGCGAAATCAACATGACGGCGCCGCCCTTTGATCGACTCATCCTCACAATGTTGATTAGCGAGGGATGGCCATACCCCAGAACCTGTCGTGCCTCATCCACTGCAAGGACTAACCGCAGAGCCCGGTGACTGCTTGAATCAAGTGGGGCGTCCTTAAGCTGCATCACCCATGCGGAAAGAGCATCGAACATGAGAAACGCGACGAGCCGTTGCACCGTTTCCGGTGCTGAGTGGACATCTATGATCCAGGTCCGCTGAAAGAACGCGTTGGGTGAGAGTCTTGGCTCAAACAACTGGAATGCGCCCAAGTCATTGAACGTTGCCGTAACAGCGTCCGTGTTCCGTTCACGTTGTTCATAAATAACACCCAACGCAGTACCGATGTCAGTGATCCGCGCCCGTGGATTTGTCCTCAGGGCAAGCACAACCGCGTCTCGCAGCGCATCCAATTGGATGCCGCCAAGTCTGCTCCTCGCGACACGGTCGAACGAATCCCGGAATCTCAGCGCTGCCTCGTTTAAGGCACGGTCATCTGTCCCCGTCGGACGTAATACGTCCAGCGGTATGGGTTCAGCCGGGCACGTTATTACTGTGGCAGACAGCGCATCACAAAGACGTTTGTCTTCAGCGAGGTCGCCTTTGAAGTCGAAAACTAGGGCGCTGCACCCGCTCTGCGATTTAATCTGCCGAAGCAGGTACATCGCTGTTCGCGTCTTACCCGTTCCCAGCGTGCCCATAGCCGCAATGTGCGGGCTTACCCCGGGGGCATTGAGTGTCCACGTCACAGGCTGGTTTGTTGTGATATCTGTGCCTGGGTCACCGAGGCGTAAGACAACCGGTGTCGGGCGAAGCTCCACAAGCGTGTCGCCCTTGTCGCTCTCTGCTTCTGCACCGGAAACATCTCCACCAACCTCTGCTCGAAGACCAGCGTTATCACATATCTTCTTCACAAAGCCGCCAAACGGGTCGTGGTCGCTCTGTGTCTCCTCCCACTCCTTCCACAGGATGGACGCGCCTCGATGCCAGTGAGCTGCCACAAGCTGCTGGAAGTCTTTGCGCGACAATTCCACCCCGCCTGCTGCCTCTACAAGTAACGCTGCCCATGCTGAAAGGTCTGCGCCATCTCCAAACAGTGTGTGGCCTTCGATGCTTTTTCCGAAGTCATCGCCTTTAACAGGCTCAACCGGCGGCGGGTCGAGTAATGACAGGGAGCGAGCGATTGCCAGTCGTGCGGGCGCATAACGCTGTTTCAGCCCCAGCGCTCGCATGAGCCGGTTATTGAGATCGTCTGCGCCCTTTGACGTACTGAAACGCGCTCCGGCGATTTCGAGTAACGTAAACCCCATATCACCCTCCGTTGCCCGGGAAGTATCCTTCCTCGGGGTGGCTGCGGCCAATATCGCCATCGTGCTCATGAACGATATGAAATTCCTTGAGCACACGCGGCTTAACAACGTCGTAATACGTTCCAACAACCTCCGTATCGGTAGAAAGCAGAACCACCTGTCCGATCCGATCCGTGAAATGCCGCAATACTCCGGCACGGTGAGCATCATCCAGTCTTGCAAGAGGAGTATCCACCACGATTGGGAAGTCCCGCCCCGAGACTTTCGCCACAGCCGCAATTAGGGCCTGCGCAAAGACTTGCTGTTCGCCTGCTGATAGTGCCATGTCCCGCACATCCCTGCCGTTGGCGGACAACAGCCGGACATTGCAGTCGGCGTCTATCTCCACCCGCTGCACAATTGTCTTGTGCGCCATGGCTCGGTAGGACTCCGTCATTGCTGTTGCAACGGTAGTGATTTGTCCCGGCACAGCCTCAGCGATGATGTCATCGATCATGGCCGCCGCCTTGTCGGCCCGTGCCGCCCTGCGTACCGCCGGCGCAGCCGCGTCTCGGCTTTCTGCGAGCCGTGCAAGTTCCTGCCGTTTCGCGCCAATCTGGCCTCCCAGACCATCGAGTTCCCGCTTAAGTCCGCCCACCTCCGTGTTAAGCCTGTCAATGCGCTCCGTTACAGAGCGCAGTTCCGTCATCTTTGCCTCTACTTGCGGCCCGACGCCTTGCAAGTGCGCGATTTCAGCTTCAAGTCTGCGTTTTTCTTCCTCGTGCTGGTTGATTCTGCCGAGGAAGCCCGCCACTTCCTCCGTTGAGAGGCGCCCGACCTTAACCAACTGATCGCGAGTCTGCGAACGATCGCCGCCGCGAAGGTACCGATGCCGATATTCATCGGCGCATCCTTCCGGCGGGGGGTACCAGAGGGAGTTCCATGTAGTTTTGACACGCTCAAACAGACCCGACACTTGTTCATCGGTCAGCGGCGGGAGAATGGTTGCCAGCGATTGCTCCAAAGCTGAAATAAATCTTTGCAATCCTTGCTCACCCTGCGTCCTGCCTGCTTCCCAGCCTTCGCGAATCTCCTCTTGCCGGAGACGCTCAATAGTGCGTTCCCGCAATGGCGATCCCACTAACGCAAGCGCGAGGCTCTCGGCCATAACCTCGTGCACCTTATCCCACAGTTCCTCAAGAGCACGCTTATGCCGGTTCAGTTCCTCATATCGCTCCTGCAACAGTGCCTGACTCCCGCCACCGTAGCCACTCAACTCGCGAGTGAGTGAGTCGCGTTGAACCTTTAGCGTCTCCAACTCCGCAGCAGTGCTTTCTTGCTTATGCCTCGCTTCCTCATGGGAAGCTTCAAGTACCTGCAATTCGCCCTGCACGCGTTGGAACGCCTTATCGGAAGCCCCTCCAACTGAACCTCGGCGGTTATTGGCGTAACTCTTCAAATCTTGCGCAAGTTCTCGCAACACTGGGATCCCCAGCAACCCCTCGATTCCAAGGCGCACCTGCGCAGACATATCGCGTTTCGCGAGGGCCTGCACCTGTTCACCATCAAAAAGAAAGAATGCGGCCAGATAGTGCGGCAGGAACTGGTGCGCGATATACGCGCGCAGGTAATCCAAACGATCTTCGTTCGGCGGCGGCACAACAGGTCTCTCCTGTCTACCGGCATAAATTCTGATTTCTTCATCCTGCGGCTTATGTTGCCCGGCTACCGAGAAGTGCCACACACGCCTGAGGATTGTCGGGCCTTCTTCCTCATCATCGAACGCTAATTCGACCGACATGGATGTGCGACCTTCCCTGAGCGCATTCCTGTGAAGCGCACTGGAAAGAAACTCGTTATACGACATCTGCAACTGTTCTTCTCCAACCCCGCTGAACGGAGCGCGTGCAATCAGCAATCAGCGGGAGGCCGTCCCGGCCGAAAAGGCCAAGCACGATAGCCTCAAACAACGACGTCTTGCCGTAGCCATTTTTGGCCCCAATGAGGATTACATTGCGACGGGATGAAGGCGCCGAAAATTCAAAGCGCCCGTTAACATAGGCTTTCCAGTCCTGTAAGACGATATGGCGGAGATACATCAGGTATCCTCCTCCATGCGGTCGAGCACATCGTCAAACCGCTCCCACAAACCCTTTTTCCGTTTCTTGCCGGTTTGTTCGAGTTCGGCGTCCACCAGCTCCTCAAAAATATTGAGCCTTACGCCCTGCGCGCGACAGTGGCGTTTAACCGTTTGACGACCTTCCTCGGTGGCAAGAAGCACTACCACGTGCTTAGCCATGATCCCCCCAACACTGTTGGTTTTCGGTTAGATTGCCGCGACAACCTGTTCGATGCCTCGCATCGCATCTTCTGCCCAAATCACTTGAATCCGTTCTAGCTCTTCTGGCGTGACCAACTGTCGTTTGAGCTGTTCCTGCAAAGTAAGAAGCCGTTCAAGAATTTCGCGGCGTGTTTCGAACGTAAATGGTCCCGGTATGAGCGTACCGCTTTCCATGTGCGTGATTCGCCCATCACGGCGTCGCGCCAGGCGCCGTTCTGGATCGTTCCGAATACCCACGAGATATTCACGAAAACCCACAAGCGGGCCGAACTCCTTGAAGCCCGCTTCAATAAAACCTTCCAGGCTCTTGTCTTTTACGACGACTGTGCAAGTCCAGCAGCCAAATCTCGAAGAACTTGTGCCACAAGAGGGCGCGTCGGATTTCTGTGTCACTACCGGACACTCGCCGCCCTGTGCATTGCGGTAGAGGGCAATTAATTCTTGATGAGACCCCCCCCATGGGGGGGGCACGGCACCGAGATATTCCCATACCTCTTCCGTCGTGAACTCCACGATCGGTCTGAACACCATGCAGCCGGCCAGATCGTTATGTGGGTTCAATCGTCCACCGGCGTCATACCGCTTCGCACTTGCCGCGCGCGCCGCACTCTCTGCGCGACGCACACCAAGAAGCAAGATGACCTTGCCCGTAGCGCTTGCCCGCTCTCGGAAGTAGCGTGACGTGGGAAGAATCTTCATGCGGTCCGTGCACCACCGGAAGTTTCGACTTGGTGGTGGATAACCGCGCCCTATTAGGTTGACCCAAAATGTCTGGTCCGGGTCCGGGTGTGTGACCCTGATTTTGATTGGAAGTTGAAATGCTTCTGCGGCATTAGAAAAATACTGGAATGCCCGCTCAATATGCGAGATGACCAGCGGCGATTCTACGAGTGTATCGTTTGCAACGATGTGCACAGGGCGGCGCCGATCACTTGGCGCGAGCTGCAGTAACATCTCGAAAACAAGCTGCACGACAAGGGTCGAATCCTTGCCGCCGGAATAGCCGACAATCCATGGATGGTTATGTGTCTGAAGATATTCATCGAGAAGTTCCTCGCGGGCACAGGCCAGCTTTTCCTGAAGCTCGGTACTACGCTCTTCCTGTACAGCCAGTCGTAGGCTCACTCGTCAGTTTCTCCCGTCGGTCCGTTACGCCCGTACTGTGTCCGTGCTGAACTCACGCCGCCTTGCGGCGCTTCATCGCTTGATCGAGATCATACGTCGCCTGTAGGTTCATCCAGACCTTCGCGGACGTTCCCAACGCCTTGGCCAGGTCCAACGCTGCTTCGGCCGTGACGCCGCGCTTGCCCTTGATAAACTCGTTCACACGGGCTCGCGTCCAGCCGATTTTCTTGGCGAACGCCATCTGGGTGATGCCGGCGGGCCGGAGAAACTCCTCCAGGAGGACCTCGCCGGGGTGAAACGGATTCTTGGGCTGTTTCATCGCTAACACTCCTGCGCATCAAGCTCAGTGGTAATCGGTCACCTGAACATCTTTGGCGTTACCGCCTTCCCACCGGAACAGAATGCGCCACTGGTCGTTGATTCGTATCGCGTAGTAACCTGCGAGCTTACCTTTCTTGGCCTCCAGCCGGTTCCCCGGCGGGGTCCGTAAATCCACGAGCCCGGTGGCATCGTGCAGGTACAGCAGCTTGCGCCGTGCCGCCCGTTTCAACTCGGGCGGAAACTGACGCACCTCTTTCGAAGGTCTGTCATAGAACAAATCTTCGGCAAGGCGGTTGCCAAAGCTCTCGATCATTGTTTTGATGTTATCAGATGATGATAATCTTGCAAGCTGTATTTCAGCACCGTCGGCGCGCTCGGGGCTCACCTTCGGTTTTCACCTTCCTGCGCGCACCGACGTGAGACCCTGAAGCCACCCCACCGCCCCAACGGAAAAGACTTGCGCGCCCGAGAGAAGAAAAAACGCTTCAGGGCAAAGCGGGGTGGCGGCCCCGACGTTCAGTCGGGGCCGAGCCGGGGTGAGGGCCGAGCGGCCCAGCGAGGCGCGGCCCGGCCCAGGGCCGCTCTACTCCGCGACCGACGTTCAGGAGGGAGTGGGGTTTTATTGCAAGCCGCATGACAGCCGCGCCTTTCGGCTGGCGGGCGGGTTGCGGGGTGGGTTGCTTGGGCAGCGTCCGCGTCAGGATCACGGCTCGCACTGCTCAAAAAAGGTTCGAGCTTCGGTTAAGATGGTCCACCATTTTTCATTTTCGCCGATGGGATCGAGGCGAGGGCCGCGCGCCGATACGGAAGCCCTGCTCGCTTCGCTCGCTCGTCTTGTCGTTTGAGTAGGCGAGTTTGCGGTTTCGCCGGTCTGGGCCGCGCACGGCGCGGCCAGCGGGCGGTTCCGGGCCAGAATGGCCCACGGATTTTCGTAAGCAACGCGCAAGGCGCGGCCCGAAAGCCTGAGGTTCGCCCCGCTCACGCGGGGCCGGATTCATCCGGAGCCGATCCGTTTCAGGAAATCTTTGAGCGATTCGAGAAGGACGCGAACCGCTTGTAAGGAAGGCTGCCCGAACGCCATGAGGAGACGCGCATGAATTTCTTTCTCTACGCCCGCAAGTCCACCGATGATGAGGAGCGCCAGATTCTTTCGATTGAGGCGCAGCTTGCCGAGCTGCGCGAGTTTGCCCGCAAGGAGTCCCTCGCCATTGTGGATGAGTTTATCGAGTCTAAGACCGCCAAGGTGCCGGGCCGCCCTGTGTTCAATACGATGATGGAACGCATCGAGCGAGGCGAGGCGGCGGGCATCCTCGCGTGGCACCCGGATCGGCTGGCGCGCAACTCGGTGGATGGCGGGCGGATTATTTATTTGCTCGATACCGGCAAACTCGCGGCGCTCAAGTTCCCGACCTTCTGGTTCGAGAGCACGCCGCAAGGGAAATTCATGCTCAACATCGCGTTCGGGCAGTCCAAGTATTACGTGGACAACTTAAGCGAGAACGTCCGGCGCGGCATCCGGCAGAAATTGAGGCGCGGCGAGTTCCCCGGAAAGCCGCCGATCGGGTATCTGAACGAGCCCAGGCTTCGTACCATCGTCGTGGACCCTGCCACCGCGCCCCTCGTGCGCCGGATGTTCGAGACTTACTCGACCGGCCGTTACACGCTTAAGGAGGTCCGCAAGCAACTCGCGTCCTGGGGTTTGGTGAACCGCGCGGGAAAAGCGCTCGCCCTCGGGAGCATCAAGCGGTTGCTCATGCACCCGTTCTATATCGGGCAGTTCTACTTGAAAGGCGAGCCGTACGAGGGCTCGCACGAGCCACTGATTTCCCGCGACCTGTTTGAACGGGTTCAAGAAGTGATGGCGCGCCGGGGGAAGGTGCATACCAAACGGAGGCATACGTTTCCGTTTCTCGGACTTGTCCGTTGCGGCGAGTGTGGCGGCGCCATCACCGCCGAGCGGCAGAAGGGCCATCACTATTACCGCTGCACCAAGAAGCTCGGGCCGTGCACGCAGCGCTATATCCGCGAGGAAGCCCTGGCCGCTCAGGTGCGGGAGGCCGTTCAACAGGTCGCGCTGTCCGATGCCTGGGCCGAAAAGATGCGGGCGCGGATCGCGGAGTGGAAAACGGAGGCGGCCCAGACCTCGGCCGGTTTCGCTCAGGAGAGCCAAGCGCGCCTCTCGGCCATCCAGGCCAGGCTCGACCGCCTGCTGGATGCGCACCTCGATGGAGCCATCACGCGCGAGGAATACCTCGGGCGTAAGGAGAAGTGGTTGCGCGAGAAGTCGGCGTTAACCGAAAGGCTGGCCGAGATCGAGCGAAACGGAAATCACTGGCTCGAACCGCTCGAAAACTTCATAAACGCGGCTCACCAAGCCCAAATCGTGGCCTCCGGCCACGATCTCGGATCGCTCAAGGATTTCCTGAAACGGATCGGCTCGAACCTCAGGCTTTCGGGCCAAACCCTGCGTGTCGCTTACGAAAATCCGTGGGCCATTCTGGCCCGGAACCGCCCGCCCGCTGCGCCGTGCGCGGCCCAGACCGGCGAAACCGCAACCGCGCCATCCTTGGCGCGCGGCCCTCGCCTCGATCCAATCGGCGAAAATGAAAAATGGTGGGCCCGCTAGGACTCGAACCTAGGACCAAGGGATTCACTCTGCCCCGCTGTTTCCAGCAGGAGTGGACTATCTCACCTCCCTCGTCTCTCTTGCAGAAACGTTCGGGCGCGGGACGCTCTAGCCTGTGATCAAGGGCGCTCAAGCCCTCAGGTAGTCTCTGCACCTTCCGGAAGTGTACTCCCGGCTTGGCTCAGGGTTGCCATCAGCCATGGCTGGAAGGTTTCCCTGAATTCATCCCGTTCATCTCATGCCTTTCGGCATGAGCGCACCATTACGATGAGTCCCCTGCTCTAACCAACTGAGCTACAGGCCCA
>DATEYP010000228.1:0-2210 GCA_035256085.1 Acidiferrobacterales bacterium | reverse complement strand
AAAGTCCCGGCGATTGAGTGTTGAAGCGGGTCGGCGTTGTCTGTCTGTGTTATCTGCCCGCTTTATTTAGCGCGACCGCGCCGCCCTCGGCCGCCAGCTTCAAGTTCGAATAGTACAAGGAGTCCTTGATGTAGACGCTTTGCCCAGCGTACTCCGCACGCGTGGCCGGTACGAAATCCTTGCCGGCGTAGTCGGAGCGCAGTTTGGCGGTCGCGGCCTTACCTTCTGCAGACAGAAACGCCTGCTTGATCTTTTCCTGGGTTTCCTGTGGGATGCGTGGCCCGGCGGAAATGGCCTGGTTCGGCATGGCCGGGCTCTTGAACACGACCCTGGTCTGGTTCTTGTCTTTGTCCATTTTCTCAAGGTTTTTGATGGGCACTACAGTGGCAACGCATTGTCCCGCCATCAAGCTGTTGTACGACTTGTCCCAGCCCTTGACCGTGGTAATCAACGGCTGGCGAACAGGATTATCAAACTGATTCAGCAACGTGAGCGTTCCAAGATTGGGCGGAGAGTGCGCGCAGATGCGTCGGCCGGCCAACTGCTTTATGTTCTTAATAGACTTGTTGTCGGCCTTCACGATTACCACAAAAATGAAATCCTCCGGCAGCTTGACGAGCGGCGTATGGTTCAGGTTTTCCATGCGCCAGCCGTTGAAGTGCGGACCGTCGAACACGATATCGAATTTCCCCTGGGTCATGTCCCTGGCGTAGCTAAGCCAGTCTTTCGAGTGTTGGTAGATGATTTTCCTGCCGGTGACCTTAGTCAGTAAATCGGCGATCGGTTGGTAGTTCTCGGTTTCCTGGGTCAGCGTACCGCGCGGCGGGGCACTGAAGATGAGTGAACTCCCGGCAACGATGGCATCTGCATTATGCGGGTGGATGGCGGCGTGGGCTTCCGTGGCTTCAGCGTTCCACGGCAGCAGCGTCAGGCATAAGAGTAAGAACTTGGCCCCATGTGTAAGAGTTGGTGTATTCACGGCTGATCTCCTTATCCATTAGCACAGAGAAATTGACTTTGTTTCGCTATGGCCGTTCGCGCGGCTATCGCCCGACTCTTCCGAGTCAGTACCCAAGCCTAGACCGAATTCTGTCGGCTGCAAGACAAACACAAATATTTTCGTGAGCAGATGCATGCTGGCCCGTTTTTTTCGGTCAGTGACTTCAAGCCTTTCTGGGCCGTAATAGAATCAACCAGACCGACTCGCAGGTCGACCACTGTTAGTCATCCGGGTTCGTCGGAGATATCCAGCCGCTCATCAGAATTTTTTCGCGGATGCGAGTCTGCATAACGTCAATTTCTGGACAATCTCCAACGGGTGATTTATCCGGATGAACGGCGTGATCGATATTACGATTGTATTTGGAAGCATGGCTCGGCAGGACTTTGGTATTGTCGCGAGCCGTTAATCAAGCGGGCGGCCAAACAGTTTGGCGACAACGCGGTGATCTGTTCCAAATCAGGATTTTACTGCAAGGCCTTAAAATGTGGCCATGACACCTGTCCGCATAATGGTATGCCCCGAGGCGACCCGCATTTGATTTGCGCGGCCCTGGTGGCTGCCTGGACAGATACGGGTATATTGGTGGACAGATGCTGAACTGGCCTGAAGAGCTGGCGCAAGCCACGTTGGGAGAGCCGCGCTGGTCGCAGGCAGGTTCCAATCTTTGCCTCGATTTTCACGGCGACCCGCGGCGCGCCCGGCTCGTCGTGTTTTCCGACGGCAACCACCACATGGCCCTGCAGGAATGCCTGCAAACCTTTCTCGCGCGCCACGCGCAGATCGGCGATATCTTTTACGCCACCACGCCGCCGGGGGTATTGCTGCAATGGCTGGATGCCGGGGCGCTGGTGATCGGAAATTTGCGCTTGGGCGTCCGTCCGCAGTTGTTTATCAGCCCGCCCACGGTCCTGGAGCGGGTCATCGCCGCCGGTCACGCCGTGGCGCATGAGCCCTTTATGCGCAGTCGCGGTAACGTGCTGTTGGTGCGCAAGGGCAATCCCCTGGGGATTCGCGGCATCGCGGACCTGGTGCGCTCGAAGGCGCGACTGTTTATTTCAAATCCGGAAACCGAGAGCGCGAGCTATCGGGTCTATGCCGACACGCTCAAGGCGCTTGCGCATAAAACCGGAACCCGGTTCGATTGGCTCGATCGTCCGTCCGGCGCGGAACCGGACGGACGGGTCGTGTACGGCGAGCGCATCCATCA
>DATEYP010000227.1:0-3098 GCA_035256085.1 Acidiferrobacterales bacterium | reverse complement strand
CGCAGGATCTCGCGCTTGGGCGGAACGACCTTGCCCACGCGGTTCATGGTGAAGATGTATTGACCGGACATGGTTGTGGGGTGGCGGCAGTGATGAGTCGGGTTCGAGGAACAGGGAGGGTACTATCCACGACCACCTTCTGACAAGCGCGCCACGGCCAGTGGCGTCTGGTTTGACTGGGTCGGAGGTTGTCCCGAGAATGGCTGCATGACACTCGATACCTTGCAGCTTGGCAAGGAGCTGGTTTCGCTCCTGACGATCCTTACCCCGTTTACCGTGTTACCCGTGTATGTGAGTCTTACCGCCGACATGCCGGATGCCGCGCGCCGACGCGCGCTGCTCAAGACCCTGGGCACGGTGCTGGCGACCCTGTTGTTCTTTCAGTGGACCGGTATGTACCTGTTCCGCATCCTTGGCATCGAACTGCCGAGTTTCCAGATTGCCGGCGGACTGATCATCGCGTCGATCGCCTGGTCGATGCTGCACGCCAATCCATCGCGCATTCAGAGCACGCGCACCGAAGACCAGGAAGGCATGGAGAAGGAAGACTTCTCGGTGGTGCCGCTGGCCATCCCGATGCTGTCCGGACCGGGCGCCATCACCACGGTCATCCTGCTGTCCCAACAGCAGCAGCGCATTGCCGGCGACCTGTCGCTCTCGGCGTTGATTCTGGTCGCCACGCTGATTCTGTACCCGGTGTTCCGGCTGGCGCATCCGATTTTTGCGCGGCTCGGGGTCACCGGCACGCGCATCCTGACGCGCGTAATGGGCATGTTGCTGCTCGCGATCGCCATCGAGTTTGTGGTGCAGGGTGTGCACCAGTCGCTGCCAGCGGCATTGCGCGCTGGATGAACCGAGTTTGTCAGGCGGTGCTGCGTGCAGTGGCGAGCATGGGGCGCCTGGCCGGGAAGTCTGGTCGGTGGCGTATGGATCTATTTATGTACCGTCCGGCCCGAGATTCAGCACTTGCTGTCTGCCTGTTCCCGTCCACGGTGCGCCGTGTCGACTCCCAATCTGCGACCACAGATGAATTCATGCCGTTCGCTTGCGCGGGCCACCAGCACGGTGTCCTGCACCACTACCAGCAGGTGTTTCCCGCCGGTGTGGAGTCCTTAACGCCGGACGAGGCATAGGTAAGGGTGGCGCATTTGATATCGCTTGTCTGGGCGCCGGCTGTGGTAGCCGTCATCCGATAACTGCTTGTCAATGTACCGGTCTGGCCGGCGGCTATCTGCAGGGTGTAATAACCGCCTGGCGTGGTCCCGGAAGCGCCGAGTTTTGCAACCGTGTCGGCATAGGTTTTATTGTCATTGAAAAACTGCTCCTGGCGCGCGGCCAGATCGCTGAGTGCGCTCTTGGCTTCCGCACGTCGCGATTTGCGCACCGAGTCCTGGTAACTGGGAAAGGCAATGGCCGCCAGAATGGCAACGACGACGACAACGATCATGATCTCGATTAATGTGAAGCCGCGTTCCCGCAGGCCGCTCGCCGTCATGTTCGAGCGGTCACTGTGGGGTGATTGCCGATGAGTCATGGTCGTTTCTCCATTTCCAGGTAACCTGCGCGATGCCGGGTATCGTTAATCGTTATTTCTTCCTGTACCAGAACGACTTGTAGCCTGTTTTCGTGCCGGTATCCAAGATCGACAGATCCGGACGCAGCAGCTTGCCATCGCCCAGCGACACCACTTCCGCAGGAATGCCTCCGGAGGTGAGGGCCGTGGTGCGATCCGCCTTGGTCAGGCCGCTCGTGGAGCTGTCCAGGTTGAGCACTGCAGTGGCATCTTGCAGATTGACGGCATACAGCAGGCCACCACCCTCCTTGAGATTACAGGTTTCGGTGCTCGACCCGGCCGGGATGTAGGTCGTAAAGTAGATCGTGCCGGCCAGGGTGAAGGCCGTGGAGAGGTTCTTCTCGCCGCACACCGACGGGTATCCGGGCGGACACTCGAGCAGCAGGCGCCAGCCGACGTTGAGCTCGCTTGGCGCGGTGCAGCCGCCGTTCTGCAGGCAGTCACTGGTGAGATCCGCCAGCTGGCCGTGGTTCACGGGATACGAGGCATTGTTGGCGAGACCCGTGCCTGTGTTCGATACGGTGTCGCGGTCCTTGAACATGTAGAACCAGTTTTTGATCGTCGTATCCTTGGGATTTTCGCGGTCACCGGTGCCGATGATGACGGCGTCGAAGGATCCGGCCTCGTCGGTGGACTGCGCAAAGTCCGGCGCGTTGAAAAAACGCCGGTCATCGGCCAGCGATCCGGAAAAGCCCGGTGCGTGGCGTCCCACCGACAGGACCGGCGTGACGATCCAGTCGGATTGGCTGCTGCTCGCCATGTCCGCGCGCCACACCACGCCACCGGTGTCGCCGACATAAATCCGGTCGAGCAGTCCGTTGCCATCGGTATCGACCGCCAGGACACCGGAGGGCATGCTGTCGTTCATCTGTGGATGGCTGTAGGCGCCAGCGGCGTAGCCGGCGCTTGCGCCTTTCACCGCCTTCCAGACCAGCGCTCCGGTTTCCGCATTGACCACGAATATCGCATTGCCCCTGCTGTCGTTCGTGCCGATCACGGTGCTGCCCAGGACGTTATCCTTGTTGGTGTCGTAACCGCCCGCGAAAATCACCACCGGGCGTGCCGTGCTGCTCCCGCCGAAAAGCATGCGTCCGACGCGCGGTGTCGACCAGGTCTGTCCGAGTTCGGCAAACTGCCCACCTTGTTCGATGCGCCAGAGCAGCTTCGGGGTTTCCGGGTCGGTGACATCGAGCGCATAGTAACTGGTGCCGCCGCGCCGCAGGCCGAAGTAGAGATGCACCTTGTCGCCGGCGTCGATGTTACCGTCGCCATTGGCGTCATAGATGTATGTGGCCGGCGCACCGTCCACGAGATACGGATGCTTTGGCGGGATGACGCTGTTGGCCAGATTGGCGAGCTTCGGCATGACCGCTCGCGGCATGAAGCCCCAGGCCTCCACACCATCGGAGTCGCGCACCATGTGCATGAAGCCGTTGTTCGATCCCGCGGCAATGTACACGCCCCGGGTCCCGTAGTTGATGGCAACCGGTCGCGAGTGCAGCACGTCGCCGAACAGCCAGGAACG
>DATEYP010000226.1:0-13403 GCA_035256085.1 Acidiferrobacterales bacterium | reverse complement strand
CGGTGTAGTGCACCGCCTTGTCGCTCGCCAGCCCCTTGCGCACGCGCTCATCCCAGTCGCGCGCCTCGTCCAGGTCGAAGGCATTGTCCATCGAGGTCATCGGCAACCGGTGCCGCACCTCGCCGCACTCCCTGGCCGGCGCCGCACCGACGCGCTGGGTGGGCGAATCGGGAGTAATCAGGTCGGGATGCTGCTGCTCCAGCTGCTGCAATTCACGCAGCAGCTTGTCGTACTGGGCGTCGGAGATGACCGGCGCATCGAGCACGTAATAGCGGTAGTTGTGCTCGTTGATTTCCGAGCGCAGTTCTTCGATGCGTTTCTTGATTTTGGCGAGGTCGGTCATAGGCGCATTCTAGCGCATATGGCGGACCATCTTCGACGGTTGTGTCCGCTGCGCAAATGGCTTAACGGCTAAGGTGACGCTGGCCGCGCTGTGGTGGCGGTTGGGATATTATGCGTAGGGTGGGTTAGCGCGCAGCGCGTAACCCGCCGATCAAACTACGTAAGTTCAGCCAAGACTTGCAGTGCGAGCGTTTCGGCCTTGACCATGGCTTCTTCGGCGCTTTCCCCATACACCAGCACGCCCGGCAATTGCGGCACCTCCGCCAGCCACCGGCCGTCTTCTTCCTGCTCGTATTCAATGCTGATGTTCATGGTCTTCCCCGCCGATTATTAAACACAGCATAGCATTCGCCATTCGAGGCTTCCAAACAATAGTCGGGGTTCATAGGTTTTGCGTCCGACGCGCGGACAACTTACCGGCTAAGATGCCGGGCACTTCGCCGGCTCTTCGAGCCGGTTCCCTGCACTCCTCGCTTAAGCCGGGCGTCGCGTGCCATACAGGGACGTACAAATGCCGCGAGAGCGCAATTTGGAAGCCCTGCTTCGTTCGTCTTGATATATGAATGGCGCGTAGCGGGCCAACTCGCCCGAATCAAAAAAGACGATTCGGGCTCAAACAGTGCTCGCGCACTGCTCCGGCTTAAGCTGCGATGCTCGGCTTGCTCCGACGGGGGAACGTCAAAACCAAAACATGCGGTGTAATTCGCTGCGCTCATTGCGCTACACTTGCTGAATGCTCTCGGCCAGCCGTTTCCGGACTTTCTGAGACAACTTGGGCCACGCGGCCAGCTCGGGCGGGAGGAACAACTCGTAGACCTGCACGCCGAGGGCCTTGGCCACGCGTTCGAGCGTGTCTTGCGTAAAGCCCAGGTTGTTTTCGAGCCGGCGGACAGTGGTGTGCTCGATCGTCGGGTGACACTTCTCCGCCAAGGCGCGCTGGCTCAAACCGAGCGCATTCCGGAGCCGGTGGACGTTGACGCCGGGCGGGTCTGTGACGGTGTAGGTGTAAACAGAGGGTCGTTGCATAGTGTTTGGCTCTCAGGTGTGTTGTCATAAGAACAACACTGGTAACGTTAACATGGTGTTTTTATCAAATCAACTCATCTGTGTTGAGCAAATTGATTTCGTACTTGACGAGCAAGCGTAGGTATGGGCTGAACGAAGTGAAGCCCAACCATATCGGCAATTAAATCACGTTGGGCTCCGCGTTGCTCAGCCCATATATGGTCCTTTTCGGTGACTGGTGTTGCTTTTGACGTTGGGACCCGTAGCCGCCGCTGAGCATCGCAGCCTCGGCCGGGGGGTGTCGCGAGCCGGTGTCTGAGCCGGGCGCGTTTTTTTGCGCTCGGCGAGTTCGGCTCGCGCCCGGTCGAGGCGAGAAGCGCAGGGGGTTTCGGCGGCTCCGGGGCGGCCTTCTTTTTGGTTACTTTTTCTTGGCCGAACAAGAAAAAGTAACCCGCCGCCGCGCGGCCAGCGGCATCATTGCGGTTCAGGCATCGCCGCAGGCGATCCCCTTTAAACCCTGGATTCCGGCTTGCACTGGAAACTGCTCCTGCGTTTCCAGTATTTCCGCCATCCATGGCGGTCACGCCGGAATGACGAACGTGAGGTTAGTGCGTGGGACGCACCCTACACAACTAAGTCCGTCGCTTCGCGCGCGCCGTCGGCACCGCATTCCACGGATCGTCCGGCCACGGATGCTTTGGATAACGACCTTTGAGTTCCTTCTTCACTTCCGCATAGGTGCGTTCCCAGAAACCGCGCAGATCCTGGGTCACTTGGATTGGCCGGCGCGCGGGTGATAAGAGATGCAGCGTCACCGGCACGCGCCCGCGCGCGATGCGCGGTGTGTCGGCAAGGCCGAACATCTCTTGCAGCTTCACCGCCAGCACCGGCGATTCACCGGGTTTGTATTCGAGCTTGAGTTGCGAGCCACTAGGCACAGCGAGATGGGTCGGCGCATCGCTGTCGAGTTGCTGGCCCTGCTTCCAGTCGAGACGCGCCTTGAGAATGCCAGGCAGATCGAGGCGCGCGAGATGATCACGACGCGTGACGCCGTCGAGATACGGCGCGAGCCAGTCATCGAGCGTGGCGGCGAGCGCAGTGTCCGACACATCCGGCCAGTTTTCCTCCGGGAACCACTGGCGCAGGCTGAGCACGCGCGCCTGCCATTGGCGCGCTTCGTCGGTCCACGGCAGCGCCCCCAGTCCCATGCGCCGCACGCCTTCGAGCATGGCGGCGCGCAGTTTGCCGGGGTCGGCCTTCTTCAACGGCGCGCTGTCCAGTACCAGCGCGCCGAGACGCTCGACACGGCGCGCGACCACGATCTGCTGCTCCGCGTCCCAGCGCACTTCTTCTTCGCTTTTCACATGGCCGGACATGATTGTGGGCAGCCGCTCGGCACGCAGGGTTGCAGCCAGATAGATCAATCCCTCCCCCTCTCCGGCATCGAGCGTGGCGGCCACCAGCAATGGTTGGCGCAAGCGGATTTCCCATTGCGGCAGGCGCGCACCGCGGCCATTGGCAAGCAGATAGGCCGGCCCGTTCGGCGTGCGCTGCTGGGCGATGCGGTCTGGATAGGCCAGAGCCAGCAGCTGGCCGGCGTCATCGGGATCGAACGCGGCGGCTTCATCCCGCGCTCCGATCAGGCGCCGCCACTGGCGCGCAACTTGATCCACACGTGCACAGCAATTCACGTCGGCGCCGCGTGCCTCCGCACCCTTGCGGCCTTGCTGGCGGAACACCCGCAGCACGTCGAGGCGTTCGGTGAGATCGCAGGAACGGCGCGCCTCGCCCATGAGGATGTCACGTTCGGAGATGAGCGCGGCGATGTCGCAGGCCAGCGCGCCGCGCTGCATTTTCTCCGCGACGCGCAGCATGTGCGCAAGGCGCGGGTGCAGCGGCAACTGCGCCATGGCGCGGCCGGCAGTGGTGATGCGGCCCTGTTCGTCGAGCGCATCCAGTTCCACCAGCAAGTCACGCGCCTGCGCGAGGGACGCGGCCGGTGGTGGATCGAGCCAGGCAAGACGGGTGGCGTCCTGCACGCCCCAGGCAGAAAGTTCGAGCGCCAGCGGCACCAGATCGGCGCTGCGTATTTCCGGGATCGCCTGCTGTATCAGGCCACGCTGCGTGGTCTCGCCCCACAGCCGGTAGCAGACACCGGGCGCGGTACGGCCGGCGCGGCCGGCGCGCTGCTCGGCCGAGGCGCGCGAGATGCGCTGGGTCACGAGACGCGACAGGCCGCTCTTCGGATCGAACTGCGGCACGCGCGCATAACCCGAGTCCACCACCACGCGCACGCCGTCGATGGTCAGGCTGGTTTCGGCAATAGGCGTGGCCAGCACCACCTTGCGCCGCCCCGCTGCATCGCCTGGGCGAATGGCGCGCTCCTGCTGCTCCCACGGCAGGTCGCCGTACAGCGGATAGATATCAACGCTGCTGTTCTTGAGCGTCGCCTCGATATGGCTCTGGGTGCGGCGGATCTCCCAGGCGCCGGGCAGGAACGCCAGCACGTCACCCTCGTGTTCGCCAAGTGCACGCAGGATCGCCTGTGCCACCACATCGGGCAGCCGGCCTTCCGGATCGCGCGGCAGGTATTGGACGTCGACCGGATAACTGCGGCCTTCACTGGTGACGATCGGCGCATTGTTCAGCAGGCGCGACACCGCCGCACCGTCGAGCGTGGCGGACATGACCAGAATCTTGAGGTCATCACGCAGGCCGCGTTGGCTGTCGAGGCACAGCGCCAGCGCCAGATCGGCGTGCAAGTGGCGTTCGTGAAATTCGTCGAATATCACCAGCCCCACGCCTTCCAGTGCCGGGTCGTTCTGCAGGCGGCGGGTGAGAATGCCTTCGGTCAGCACCTCGATGCGCGTGGCCTTCGACACCTTGCTTTCGAAGCGGATGCGGTAGCCGACCGTCGCGCCGACAGTTTCGCCACGCAACTGGCTCATGCGCCCGGCGGCGGCGCGTGCCGCCAGCCGGCGCGGTTCGAGCATGACAATGCTCTTGCCCTTGAGCCACGACTCGTCGAGCAGCGCCAGTGGCACCAGCGTGGTCTTGCCGGCGCCCGGCGGTGCCTGCAGCACGACCGAGGTATGTCTGGCCAGCGTCTCGCGCAGGCGCGGCAGGGCTTCTTCTATCGGAAGAGTCATTTGCCTGAATGAAAAAAACCAAGGCAGCCACAGATGAACGCAGATGAACGCAGATGGTAATAGGAACTACAAGAAGTGATCATCTGGGTCTATCTGTGTTCATCTGCGGCTAAAGATATTACACAACACGATTGCGACGTTCGCCGCGCAGAAACGCAGCGATGTTCTCGACTACCTCGTCGGAGAGCTGCTGCTGCGCCTGGCGACTCGCCCATGCGATATGCGGGGTCATGAGCAAGTTGGGCAGGTTCGCATTCAGAAGCGGGTGATCCGCTGGTGGTGGCTCGATGGTCAGCACATCCATGGCGGCGCCGGTCAGCTTCCCGGCACGCAACGCCTCGACCAAAGCCACTTCGTCCACCACCCCGCCGCGCGCGCTGTTGATGAGCATGGCCGATGGTTTCATGCGCGCCAGTTCGTATGCACCAATCAGATTGCGTGTCGCGGGCGTGAGCGGCACGTGCAGGCTCAGGACATCTGCATCGCTCAATACTTTTTCAAAGACCGTGCGTCCGGGGCGCGGCGATGCGCCACGTTGCTCGGCCAGCAACACGCGCATGCCGAAAGCCGCACCGAGCTTCGCCACAGACTGGCCAAGCATGCCGCCACCGATGATGCCGAGCGTGGAGCCGGCCAGGTCTTCAATCGGCCAGTTGAGCAGACAGAAGTTCTCGGCGCGCGACCAGGCACCATTCGTGGCGGCCGCGGCATAGGCGATCAGGTTACGGCGCAGCGCCAGCAGCACCGCGAACACATGCTCCGGCACGCTGTGCGTGGCATAGTCACGCACGTTGCAGACAGCGATACCGAGGCGCCGGGCGGCATCGAGATCGACGTGATCTACTCCAGTGGCCGCCACGGCGACCAGCCTGAGCTGCGGCAGCTTTTCCAGCAGCGCAGTGGGGAGCTTCACCTTGTTGGTCACGACCACCGACGCTTCGGCCGCGTGGGTCAATACTTCCTCTGGCGACGTGCGCGCATGCTCTTGCCATTTGGCGGCAAGACGCGCGATCGGAAAGGCGATGGAATCGGAGAAGGTACTGCGATCGAGGAAGGCGATATTCATGCATAAAATCCGGTCGGCATCTCAGCGAGCTTTTTCATGGGCCAGTGAACCCAAGTGTAATGCGCTCAAACGAGGACATCTCGACTTCGATACGAGTTCCGGGGCTGACCACTCGCGGCTCAATGATGGCGCCACAGATTATCCAGTCGCCGGCCGCGAGCCGCTCGCCATGCTGATTTAACGTCTCGGCGGCCAACTGCACCAGTGCACCGAAACGCGCTGGCAGGCATCGTGGTTCACTCTCCCCTGCCGGCTGGCCATCCACATACAGGCGCGCCTGTATCGACTGTTGCGGTGCGGCTGGAATCGTCAGCCGTCCGGGTCCGAGCAATACGGCAGCCTGATACAGGTTGCCTTGCAACAGGGCTTCGATACCGTCAAGCGGCTGAGTCACGTCCACCACTTCCACAGCCGGCGCGCAGGCAGTGATAGCGTTTTCGGCCTTCGCCGCGGTAACGCCTGCGGCGACATCGTGGCCCACCTGAATCGCAACCTCGACCTCTGCCTTGATGATGGCGTTCGCTGGGATCCGGAAAGCATCGCCCGACACCAGCAGACGATCGCGTCGCAGGAAGCCAAGCACCGGCGCTGTCAGCCCCATGCGCTGTTGTGAGGCGTGATCGCCGAAACCGATCTTCCAGCCAAGGCGGTTGCCTTGTGACTGCACCGTACGGCGCCATTCCGCGAGCTGTCCCTGCATACCGCGTTGCAAGGCTGCGACGGGCGCACTGGGCGTCCCGTTACCGGATATCTTCATGCTGTTGGCTGCATGCTGCAAGAAAGGATGATAACAATGTGATAACCGGCTGGTCCGGGGAAATACGAAGGTCGCATTCTAACTGGCTTGCTGGACAGACACCTATCTCGATGCCGCGGCAAAACCAACGACCGGTGGCCTCGGAGGCAGGCTTACTGAGCTATGTCAGTGGCCGGGTTGCGGGTGTCGAGGGAATCCGGCGGGCCGTCGTCGCTCAAGCCTCGGCGCAGTCTTGCCCTATTTTCCAGGGACATTCTTTGAACCAGTCGTTGATGTGCGCTACGCCCATCGGGCGTCCGGCGTGATAACCCTGAATGCTGTCACAGCCGAGCATCTCGAGAAGATCCCAGGTTTCCTGGTCTTCCACCCCCTCGGCCACCACCTGGTAACCGAGGTTGTGGGCGAGATCGATCGTTGAACGCACGATCACCGCGTCGTTCTCATCGTACGCCATCTCCAGCACGAAAGACTTGTCGATCTTCATGGTATTCAACGGTAGTTTCTTGAGGTACGCGAGCGAGGAATAGCCTGTGCCATAGTCATCGATGGTAATCGTGAATCCGGCGTCGTTCAGTTTCTGCAGTACCTGTACGCCATGTTCGATGTCGGCCATTAACACATTCTCGGTGATCTCGATTTCGAGACATTGGGACAGATTGCCGGCGGCGCGCACCAGGCTCTGAATCTTGTCGACCAGATCAGGCTGCTGGAAACTGCGGCCCGGCATGTTCACGGCGACACGCAACAAGCGGCCGCCACGGCGCCACTCCCGGCACTGCTTCAAGGACTCCGCCACTACCCAGTCGGTGATGGGATTAATAAAGCCATGGCGCTCGGCCACGGGAATGAACTCGTCCGGTTCCAGCAGACCGCGCTGCGGATGCTGCCAGCGAATCAGCGCTTCGACACCGGTCACACATTGCCGCTTCAGATCGATTTGCGGCTGGTAATGCAACACAAACTCCTGGTTCTCGAGCGCGCGCCGCAACTCTCCCGAGAGCTGCAGGCGTTCCGGGGTGTGCGGATCGCTGGCGGCGTCGTAGAACACATGCGCGATATCCCGGTGCTTGGCGCCGTACATCGCCACGTCGGCGCGGCTCATGAGCGTATCCATTTCCTCGCCGTGCTCGGGAAACACGACAATACCGATGCCGGCGCCAAGATAAAGCTCTTGCCCGGCATGCAGGAATGGCCTGGAAAAGCAGGCGAGAATATTCTGTGCGACCTTCTCGGCGGTACTGCGCCCGTCTTTGATGTCTGGCAGGAGTATGGCAAATTCATCACCGCCGAGGCGCGCGAGGGTATCCGTGTCACGCAATACGGTATTGAGACGCTCTGCCACCAACCGCAGAATGGCGTCACCGGCCGGATGGCCGAGGGTGTCATTGATCTCCTTGAAGTGATTCAAATCCATGACCATCAACACCACATGCGGACGATCACTGTTGCGGCGCGCCGAGGCAATGGCCTGGCTAAGCCGATCGAGAAACAATGCGCGATTGTGCAGGCCGGTCAGACTATCGGTCGTGGCCAGGCGATGCAGACGCTCGATGGTCAGCTTGGCGTCGGTGGCATCCTCCATCAGCCCGTCGATGCGCACCACGCGGCCGGTGGCATCGCGGAACGGCTGGAACACGCGCCGGAACCAGCGTACGTTTTCGCCCGGCGCCAGCACGCGGCTTTCGACCTCGACCTGCTCACCGAGCAGCGCCTTTTGCCAGGCTAGTTTTACGGTCTCGCGGTCTTCCGGTACGGTCCAGCCGAGACAGGGGATGGGCATCTCGATGTTGAGATCGCAGATCTTGCGGGTTGACGGGCTGACGTACAGCGGCCGGTTGTTCACCACGTCGACCGACCACAAAATCTGCGGCAGGTTGGCCAGCAGGCTCGTCACCTGCTCCTGCAATTCCTCAACAAGACGGTGTTCGGTTTCGGCCGTCTGCATGGCGGCATCCCAGTAACCTTCGAGCATGAGACCCATATCGCGGAACAGGAGTTTGGTAACGGCATCCTCGAGCTGGTGTTTGTCGGCTTCGGAAATGGCGGCGTTGCTCTGCATGCGCGCATGCAGGTGGTCCCAATACAGCAGGTACGCACCCATGACCCACACCGGCTCGATGCCGAAGCGCTGGTGCAGCTCGCCGACATGGGCGAGGCGCTCGGCCGATTTGTCGTCGGTATTGCCGGTCAGGAAATTCCAGAGGTGCTGCAACTGCGTGCGTACCAGCCCGGCAATCTCGCCACCGCGCTCTTCATGGCGCTTCAGGATCTCGGCCGTGGCCGGGCAGGACAGAAGGTATGAATAAAATACCTTGGCAAACTCCTCGCTGCCTTCGATCAGCGTGTTGTGGAATCGTTTCAGAATGCGCCGGTCGGCATCCTCGATGCCGAGGAACTTGTTGAACGCCCCGTTGATACTACGCTTGTCGTAGTGACGAACAGCGGGTCGCGACTGAACGTTGTCTTCAGATTTATACGTCACAGCAATATCCGGTGCCTGACTCGTTATTTGTTATTTTATGTACGCGGCGCCAGACAATGCGTGCGCACAGCACCATCCTTGTATTCAGTATCCAGCAGCCTCATCACTTCTGTTATCAAGAACTTGGACGCTAAACTGCCTGAAGATTCTCAGGGTTAACCATAGAACATTATGTGGGTAATGAAAAACAGCATTTCCTTATGGACCACAGGCTGCCAGGGGACTGACGGGGCGCACCTTCAGGCGCGCAGCGTGCGCCAGAGCCGCTTCATGCTACGCGCGAGTTTTTCGAGGCGGCTGCGCCGGTAATACCCCCGATCCGCTGTGCTCATGTCTTCAAGCCGCCCCTGATACTTGAGTTTTGCCCACTGGTTGAAATCGAGGCGTTCGGCAAAACGGTAATGGAAGCGGTTGAACGGCGCGACCCCGGATTTCCGGATCACGGCTGCGCCGAAGTCGAGCAAGCACGGGTGCCGGCCGTCCACCAACAGCAGATTGTCCTTTTTCTGCAAGTCGCTGTGCGCAACACCCCGTGCATGCAGTGCCTTGATGTGCTCCAGCAGCTCCGCAAAGAACGCCTCACGATCGACGATCTCGGTATAACGCGCAGGTGCACCGTCGATGTACTCCAGCACCAGATAACGGTTGTGCAGCAGGCCGTAGCAGCGTGGTGCAGCGGGAAAGTCCGTGAGCTGCTCATAGACACGCGCCTCGTGGCGCAGCATGAGCGTGGAGATCCACTTGCGAATGCCGCGACCGGATGCGGCCTTGATGACCAGGCGCCGGTCGTTATCCCGATAAAGGAGCGTTTGACCCTGATAGCCGTGCGCGAGGCGATGTTTGCCGGTGGCGAGACTGTTTTCGATCCAGCGAGCCAGCGTGTCTTCGGAAAGACCGTTGAGGCCGTGGAGCATGCCCGGGATCAGAGAAAGCTGAGCGCGAGATAGACGAAACAGAGCAGCAGGACGAGAATAATGGTCGGCTCGCCATTATGCCAGCTCTGGGCCAGCGACCATTCGCCCTGCGCGCCGGACTGGTAGGGTGTCAACCGCGGGATGAGCGCGCGCGTCACGGCCCGCCAGCGCTCCCAGGCCTGACCGAACAGACGGTGCAGCACTTGGTCTTCATGCGCAATGGTGCCGGGGTAGAAGAACAGGCCGATCACCGCCCAGGCCGCAAAGCTCCACCATAATCCGGAGGCAATGCAGAAGCCCAGCGTAATGAGATGGTTGCCGACGTACAACGGGTGGCGCACATAGCCATAGGGCCCGGTGGTAGTTAGCACCTTGTCCTTCTTCACATGGCCGGAGGCCCACAGGCGCACCAGCATGCCGAGCAGCGCGAACAGTGCGCCCACCAGGAACATGGTTCGCCCGGCATTGCCGAGCTCGCCCGGGCGTCCGAGGAAGGTGAGCACGAACAGAAAACCGACGCCGACGAACTGGCGGAAACGGTAGCGACGGTGCACGAGGTCATGCGCAAGCTTGTCGAATCCGAGCGTGGACGGGGCCTTGAGGCGGCGGAACATGGACATAGGGGCGCCCTGTGGTTTGCGGTGACTTGCCGGATGGTTGCGTCGTCCGGCGCTAATGGCCGCGGATATTAAAGGCAATTACCCGGGAAAACAATCGGTAAGAAACAGGCAGTAGCCGCAGATGAACACAGATTAATGCAGATAAACGATCGAAAACTTGTCACCCGGCGGTTTTGACACGCGTCCATCTGCGTTCATCTGTGGCCAAAAAATATTATCAATTGGCCGCGGCCTTCTTGCGTGCCTTTTCCTTGGCGAAGGCGATTGCGCCGTCCACGACTTCCGCCAGGATGGTGTCGCCCGCACTGAACTTGCCGGACAGGATCTCGGTCGCCAGCGGATTCTCGATCTGTTGCTGGATAGCGCGTTTGAGCGGGCGCGCGCCGTACACCGGATCGAACCCGGCCTCGGCCAGCTTGTCGAGCGCCGGCGAGGTGAGCGTGAATCCCATGTCGCGCGCCGCCAGGCGCTCACGCAAATAGCGGACCTGGATTTCGGTGATGCGGTGCAGCTGCTCGCGCCCGAGCGGATGGAACACCACGATGTCGTCAATACGATTGATAAATTCAGGACGGAAATGTTGGGACACGGTCTCCATGACCGCCGCCTTCATGCGCTCGTAGTTCTCCTCGCCCGCCATTTCCTGGATCGTCTGCGAGCCGAGGTTCGAGGTCATGATAATCACGCTGTTGCGGAAATCCACGGTGCGGCCCTGACCGTCGGTGAGCCGGCCGTCATCCAGCACCTGCAACAGAACGTTGAATACCTCGGGATGCGCCTTCTCGACCTCATCGAGCAGGATCACGCTGTACGGCTTGCGCCGTACCGCCTCGGTGAGATAACCGCCCTCCTCGTAACCCACGTACCCCGGCGGGGCGCCGATGAGGCGCGCGACGGAATGCTTCTCCATGAACTCGGACATGTCGATGCGCACCATGGCCTCGTCGGTATCGAACAGAAACGCTGCGAGTGCCTTGGTGAGTTCGGTTTTGCCGACACCGGTCGGGCCGAGAAACAGGAAGGAACCATTCGGCCGGTTGGGATCGGACAACCCGGCGCGCGAGCGGCGGATGGCATTCGATACCGCCTTGATCGCCTCGCCCTGGCCAATGACACGCCGGGTTAATTCCTCTTCCATGCGCAGCAGTTTGTCGCGCTCGCCTTCCATCATCTTGGACACCGGTATTCCAGTCCAGCGTGACACCACTTCCGCGACTTCATTTTCGGTCACCGCGGTACGCAGCAGCTTCGTCTGCTTGTCTTGCTGGGCGCCGGCGGTGGTGAGCTGCTTCTCGAGCTCCGGGATGCGGCCGTACTGCAATTCGGACATGCGCGTCAGGTCGCCGGCGCGGCGCGCGGTTTCAAGCTCAAGGCGCGCGCGGTCGAGCGCTTCCTTGATGTGCTGGGAGCCGTGCACCGCGGCCTTCTCCACCTTCCAGATCTCGTCGAGGTCGGAGTATTCCTTCTGCAGCTTGGCGATCTCGCCGTCGAGCAGCCCCAGGCGCTTCTTCGAGGCCTCGTCGGTTTCCTTTTGCAGCGCCACACGTTCGATCTTGAGCTGGATGAGCTTGCGGTCGAGCTTGTCCATGGTCTCCGGCTTGGAGTCGATCTCCATGCGGATGCGCGACGCCGCCTCGTCCACCAGGTCGATGGCCTTGTCCGGCAGCTGGCGGTCGGTGATATAGCGGTGCGAGAGCGTGGCGGCGGCAACGATCGCCGGATCGGTGATGTCCACGCCGTGATGCACCTCGTATTTCTCCTTCAGGCCGCGCAGGATGGCGATGGTGTCCTCGACGCTCGGCTCATCCACCAGCACCTTCTGGAAGCGGCGTTCGAGGGCCGCGTCCTTCTCGATGTATTTGCGATACTCGTCGAGGGTGGTGGCACCGACGCAGTGCAACTCGCCGCGCGCCAGCGCCGGCTTGAGCATATTGCCGGCGTCCATCGATCCTTCGGCCTTGCCGGCGCCGACCATGGTGTGCAGCTCGTCGATGAACAGGATGATCTGGCCTTCCTGCTTGGCGAGATCGTTGAGCACCGCCTTGAGGCGCTCCTCGAACTCGCCGCGGTACTTGGCGCCGGCGATGAGCGTGCCCATGTCAAGCGACAGCACGCGCTTGCCCTTGATGCCTTCCGGCACCTCGCCGTTCACGATGCGCAGCGCCAGGCCCTCGACGATCGCGGTCTTGCCGACGCCCGGCTCGCCGATCAGCACCGGGTTGTTCTTGGTGCGCCGCTGCAGGATCTGCACCACGCGCCGGATCTCCTCGTCGCGCCCGATCACCGGGTCGAGCTTGCCCTGCTCGGCACGCTCGGTGAGGTCGATGGTGAATTTCTGCAGCGCCTGGCGCTGATCCTCGGCGCCGGCGTCCTGTACCTTCTGGCCGCCGCGCAATGACTCGATGGCCTTGTCGATGCCGCCCTTCGACACCCCGGACTCTTTCAGCAGCCGGCCGAGCTCACCCTTGTCTTCCAGCGCCGCGAGCACGAACAGCTCGGAGGTGATGTACTGGTCGCCGCGCTGCTGGGCAAATTTGTCGGTCAGATTCAGAAGTTTGGTCAGGTCATTGGAAATGTGGACGTCGCCGCCGCTGCCCTCCACGGACGGCAGCCGGTCCAGCAGCTGGCCAAGTTTGGAACGCAGCGCATTGGCATTCACGTCGGCCTTGGCCAGCAGCGGACGCGTGGTGCCGCCGTCCTGGTCGAGCAGCGCCGCCAGCACGTGCGCCGGTTCGATGTACTGATGGTCGCGTCCTACCGCCAGGCTCTGCGCCTCGGACAGCGCCATCTGGAACTTGGTGGTCAGTTTGTCCATTCGCATACGCTGCGCCTCGCTGAAGGTCCGGAAATTTCGTTATGCTGGATTTATGGGGCGCAACCGGGGATTTTCAACCTGTCGCGCCGCGCGCATTTTTTCCAGGCGGTGCGTCGTTTGGATAAGGCCGGAGCGCATCAACCTTGAAAAAGCAGCCAGCCGCAGATGAACGCAGATAAACGCGGATATTCAATGCGCTGCCCGTATTCGCCAGCCCACCAAAAGGGGAATGGTCTCGGCGCATAAACGGCAT
>DATEYP010000225.1:0-8033 GCA_035256085.1 Acidiferrobacterales bacterium | reverse complement strand
TGCGCTGCGCGCCGCGCTCCAGAGCGGCGTGATCAGCGCCATCTGCTCCGATCACCAGCCGCACGAACCGGATGCCAAGCTCGCGCCGTTCGCCGAGTCCGAGCCCGGCATCTCCGGCCTTGAGACCCTGCTGCCGCTCACGCTCAAACTGGTTGAAGAAAAACTGCTCACACTGAACGAGGCGATCGCGTTGCTGACTGTGAAGCCGGCCGAGATTCTCGGCGTCGAGTGCGGCGCCTTGAGCGTCGGCGCCACCGCCGATATCTGCATCTTCGACCCCAAGACACATTGGGTCCTGAGCACCGACAAATTTGTCTCGCGCGGCCGCAACAGCCCGTTCCTCGGCTGGGAATTCAGCGGGCGCGTGACCCATACCCTGGTGGGCGGCGAAGTGGTGTTCGAATCCACGTAGGGGCGGTTTTGAAATCCGCCCGTGCGCCACAAATAGTTCGTTGATCTCTATTCTCCGGCGAGGCCGGAAAAAACAAGGGCGCCGCGCGGCGCCCTTGTCGTTTCTACAGAACGTCGAACGATAGCTAGAACGTCACATTGCGCATCGATTCGCCAAGTTGCGAGGCATTCGCGTCCTTGCCTTCGAGCTTGATGCGCAGGCGCACGTCATTCTGCGAGTCGGCGTTGCGCAAGGCGTCGTCGTAGCTGATGAGCCCGGCCTCGTAGAGCGTGAACAGCGACTGGTCGAAGGTCTGCATACCGGCCTCGCCGGATTTGGCCATGATCTCCTTGATGCCCGGGACATCGCCCTTCATGATCAGGTCGGCGATGAGCGGTGAGTTGATCATCACTTCCACCGCCGGCACGCGCCCCTTGCCATCCTTTTTCACGATCAGGCGCTGCGAGATGATGGCTTTGAGGTTAAGCGCGAGGTCCATGAGCAACTGGCTGCGCCGATCCTCGGGGAAGAAGTTGATAATGCGATCGAGCGCCTGGTTGGCGCTGTTGGCGTGCAGGGTCGCCAGGCACAGGTGGCCGGTCTCGGCGAACTGGATGGCGTAGTCCATGGTTTCGCGCGCCCGGATCTCGCCGATCAGGATCACGTCCGGCGCCTGACGCAGGGTGTTCTTGAGTGCCGTATCGAAGGTTTCGGTATCCACCCCGACCTCGCGCTGCGTGACGATGCAATTCTTGTGATCGTGCACGTATTCGATCGGGTCCTCGATGGTGATGATGTGCCCGTAACTGTACTCGTTGCGGTAACCGATCATGGCCGCGAGCGAAGTCGATTTGCCGGAACCGGTGGCGCCGACGAAAATGACCAGCCCACGCTTGGTGAGCGCGATGTCGGCCAGTACCTTGGGCAGACTGAGCTCGTCGAACTTCGGGATCTTGGTTTCGATGGAGCGCAGCACCATGCCGACACGGGACTGTTGCATGAAGATGTTCACGCGGAAACGGCCGATTTCCTGCGGCGAGATCGAGAAGTTGCACTCGTTCTTGGCCTCGAACTGGCGGCGCTGTTCCTCGGTCATGACGCCATAGGCAAAGGCACGCGACTGCTCGGGCGTGAGCGCCTGCTTGGTGACCGGCGTCACCTTGCCGTCGATCTTGAGTGATGGCGGCACACCCGCCGTGATGAATAGATCCGACGCCTTCTTGTGGATCATCAACTTCAGGAGATCGCTGAAAACCATTTACTTTTTTCCTCCCAGCGTCGCGCCCGCCATCATCATGCCGGCGCCGAAGCTGTCCTTGTTGGCCGCGTAGGTGCGCGCCTCGTCCACGCTCACCAGGCGCTGGCGCACCATCTCGATCAGGCACTGGTCGAGGGTCTGCATGCCGAGGCTCTGGCCGGTCTGGATCGAGGAGTACATCTGCGCAATCTTGTTCTCGCGGATCAGGTTGCGAATCGCCGGGGTGCCGATCATGATTTCGTGCGCCGCGACCCGCCCGCTGCCGATCTTCTTGAGCAGCGACTGTGAAATCACCGCGCGCAGCGACTCCGACAGCATCGAACGCACCATGTCCTTTTCGGCGGCCGGAAACACGTCCACGATACGGTCGACGGTCTTGGCCGCCGAGCTGGTGTGCAGCGTGCCGAACACCAGGTGGCCGGTCTCGGCGGCGGTCAGTGCCAGGCGGATGGTTTCGAGATCGCGCAACTCGCCGACCAGGATCACGTCCGGGTCTTCGCGCAACGCCGAGCGCAGGGCGTTGTTGAATCCGAGCGTGTCGCGCCCGACCTCGCGCTGGTTGATGAGACAGTTCTTGCTCTGGTGCACGAACTCGATCGGGTCTTCGACCGTCAGGATGTGCTCGTGGCGCGACTCGTTGATGTAATTGATCATGGCCGCGAGCGTCGTCGACTTGCCCGAGCCGGTCGGACCGGTCACCAGCACGATGCCGCGCGGCTGGTCGCACAATTCCTTGAACACCGCCGGACAGTTGAGCTGTTCGAGGGACAGCACCTTGGAGGGAATGGTACGGAACACCGCGCCCGGACCGCGGTCCTGATTGAAGGCGTTGACGCGGAAGCGCGCCAGATTCGGAATTTCGAACGAGAAATCGCACTCGAGGAACTCCTCGTATTCCTTCTGCTGCTTGTCGGACATGATGTCGTAGATCATGTTGTGGACGGTGCGATCGTCCAGCGGATCCACGTTGATGCGTTTGACGTCGCCATCGATACGTATGAGCGGCGGCAGGCCCGCGGACAGATGCAGGTCGGAGGCGTTCTGCTTGTAGGCGAACGCCAGTAGTTCAGCGATATCCATGAGGGTCTCCCGGGAAACGGAATGGCCGCGGTCTCCATGAAACCGGGCTCTGTTCAAGTATAACGGCCGAAAGTGCACAAACAAGGCGGCTATTGACCCGGCAAGATTTGGTCTGTAACGAAGGCAGGCGCAATGGTCCTCCTCTGGGCTTGCGTGCCGGGGTCGTGCCGGGTCAATAGCGAAAATCATAAGGATTTTTGGTTATTGCGGCGGCATGTAGCTTCGATCCTGACCCCTGCCGCCACCCTTCCATGGGGCCTTTTGGTGGGTTCATGCCGCCGCAATAACCTTCTGATTTGCTGCGTTCTTCGCCTCGAGTCCGGGGTTGGCCGGGCGCGCCCTGGCCTGTGCGAGAGCGCCCTTTTGTGTCATCCTCAAGGCAACTTCGACGACAACCCGAAGATTTTCATCCCATGACCCCGCATACCATCGGATTTATCGGCGCCGGCAACATGGCGCGCAGCCTGGCCGGCGGCTTGCTCAACAATGGCTGGTCGGCCGAGCGCCTGCTGCTCTCCGACCCGGACGCCAACCAGCGGCGCGGTGCGGAACAGGCGCTCGGCCTCAAAACCTTCGCCGCGAATACCGAGCTGTCCGCCGCAGCGGACGTGCTGGTGCTGGCCGTCAAACCCCAGGTCCTGAAAGCGGTAGCCGAGGAAATCGCGGCGAACGTCCAGAAGAAGCGGCCGCTCGTGGTTTCCATCGCGGCCGGCATTCGTGTCGATGACATCGAGCGCTGGCTTGGCGGAAACCTGCCGGTCGTGCGTGTCATGCCCAACACCGCGGCGCTCATCGGCAGCGGCGCCACCGGTCTGTTCGCCAACCCGCGTGTGACCGAGGCGCAGCGTGACACGGCCGAAACCATTCTGCGCGCCGTGGGTGTGACCGTGTGGGTGCAGGACGAGGCCTTAATCGACACGGTCACAGCCATCTCCGGCAGTGGTCCGGCGTACTTCTTCCTGGTCATGGAGGTGCTGGAGAAGGCCGCGATCAAACACGGCCTGGATCCCAGGACCGCGCGCCTGCTCACACTTGAGACCGCCTACGGCGCCGCCAAGATGGCGCTCGAAGGCGGCGAAGAACCGGCACAGCTGCGCCGACGCGTGACTTCGCCTGGCGGCACCACCGAGAAAGCGGTACAGGCACTGGAGGCCGGGCAGATCGGGCGCATCTTCGATGACGCCGTAGTCGCCGCCATGCGGCGCGCGCGCGAACTCGCCGACCTGTTCGGCAAGTGAAATTAAACAACCGCGAACCGCCAAGGCGCCAAGAACGCCAAGGGATACAAAATTTTCATGGCGAGAATCACGCCTTTCGCCCTGAGAGCAAAGCGGAAACCAGTTTTGCAGGTATTATTTAAATCTTGGCGTTCTTGGCGCCTTGGCGGTTCAAGTTTCTATCTTTTTATATCAGGAAGGGACACATGAGTTATTTCGCCAACGCCGGGCTGTTCCTGCTCAATGTCATTTTCGGACTGTACATTCTCGCGGTGCTGCTGCGCTTCCTGCTGCAACTGGTGCGTGCCGATTTTTACAACCCGATCGCCCAGTTTCTGGTGACCATCACCAATCCGCCGCTCAAGCCGCTGCGGCGCGTGGTCCCGGGCATGTACGGTATTGATCTCGCCTCGCTGGTGCTGCTCTTGCTGCTGGAGCTGGTTTTCCAGACGCTGCTCGCAATGCTGCTGAATCATTCGGTGACGGTCGCGACGCTGCTGGTGCGGGGTGTTTTCGATTTGCTGCACAGCACCCTGAATATCTTTCTGTTCGGCATCCTCATCATGGTGATCCTGAGCTGGATCAATCCCTACCCCAATCCCCTGAGCCAGTTGCTCGGCCGCCTCACCGAACCGCTGCTGCGTCCCGCACGCCGGGCGATTCCATCGTTCTCCGGTATCGATCTGTCGCCCATGCTGGTGATGCTGGGACTGGTGCTGGTACAGATGGCGCTGCCCTACCTTGAGCGTGGCGCACTCGACCTCTTGCGCTGACCTGCCCGGTCCGGCGTGCTGGGACGGTGCCGACCTGATCCTGCGCGTGCTGGTGCAGCCGCGCGCCGCCCCAGGGATGGGCTAGTGCCGCGAGAGCGCAGGCGACCCACAGGGATGTGGGGAGGTAGAGCAACGCATGGAGCAGTTGCCGGGATGCGCGAAGCGGCCGCCAGCCACGACGAATTCGCCGGGATTTACGCCGGCGCCCTCAAGGTCCGCCTCACGTCCCCGCCGGTGGACGGCAAGGCCAACGCCGCCCTGGTCGCGTTTCTGGCCGAGGCCTTCGGCGTGGCCAAGCGCCAGGTGACTCTCCTGAAGGGCGAAACCGGACGCGCCAAACAGCTGCGCATCCGGGCACCGGCGCGTTTCCCGCCCGGTCTGCCGGTTCCACCCGCGCTCCCGGTCTGATCTACACTGAATGATCTGTGGCGGCTCGCCGTAATAGGCGAGTATCCTAGAAATCCAGCAACTTACAGGTACTGTCGCCCCGTGCGGCAGCAATACACAGCGTTATGGTCGCTATCAACAGCCTTGCCCGCCGGCTCTCCGCCTACCGAAGGTGGTGCGAGGGGCTGGCCGACACCATTCGCGAATACCAGCACTGGATGGAACAGAACGGCCTGGCCGACGGGGCGGAGGATCTGCGCGTCTATGAACTCATGGACATGCTCCGCTCCGACAAGCTCACCGTGGCGCTGGTCGCCGAGTTCTCGCGCGGCAAGACTGAACTCATCAACGCCATTTTCTTCGCCGACACCAAGCAGCGCCTGCTGCCGTCCGAGGCCGGACGCACCACCATGTGCCCGACCGAATTGCTGTACGACGACAAGCTGGCGCCGTGCATCCGGCTGCTGCCGATCGAGACGCGTGCCTCCAGCACCACCATCGCCGAATACAAGCGCACGCCGGTGCAGTGGACCACGCTGCCGCTCGATCTCGAATCGCCCAAACAGATGGCCGAGGCGCTGCGCGAAATCGTCAAGATCAGGGCGGTACCGATACGCGAGGCGCAGAAACTCGGCCTGTATCACCCGACACCGGAGGCCCCGGCTCCGGCCAACGGCCTGATCGACATTCCGGTATGGCGGCATGCGGTCATCAACTACCCGAACCCGCTGCTGAAACAGGGGCTCGTGGTGCTGGACACGCCCGGCCTGAACGCCCTCGGCACCGAGCCGGAACTCACCATGGGCATGCTGCCCAAGGCGCAGGCGGTGCTGTTCCTGCTGGCCGCCGACACCGGCGTGACCCAATCCGACATGGAAGTCTGGCAACGGCACTTGTCTTCAGCACGCGGCGCCGGCCACAACGGCTGCATCGCCGTGCTCAACAAGATCGACACCCTGTGGGACGAGCTGCGCGACGACGCCGCGGTTAGCGCCAGCATCGCGCGTCAGGCGGAGGACACGGCGCGCGCCCTCGGGATCGACCGGCGCCAGGTGTTCCCGGTGTCGGCGCAGAAGGGCCTGCTCGGCAAGATCAAAGCCGACCATGCGCTGCTCGAAAAGAGCGGGCTGCTGGCGCTCGAGATCAAGCTGTCCGAAGACATCATCCCGTCGCGCCAGCGCTACGTGCGCGAGCGCGTGGCGCGCGAGATCGGCAATATCGTCGAGACCACCGAGGCGACCGTGGCCGCGCGCCTCATCAATACCGAGAACCAGATCGCCGAGCTCAGGACGCTCGGCAGCAAGAACCTGGACATGATCCAGGCGATGATCCAGCGCATGCGCGAGGAGCGCGACGCTTATAACAAGAAGCTCGAACGTTTTCAGACGACCCGCGCGACGCTGTCCGAACAGATACGCATCCTGCTCGATACACTCAGCCTGCCCGCCTTCGATGCGCTGATCGCCAGGACGCGTCAGGACATGAAGGAGTCCTGGACCACGCACGGTCTCAAGGTCGGCATGGCCGGCTTTTTCCAGGGTGCCGGCGAGACCATGGATAAGGTCAACAAGCAGACACACCAGATCAAGGGACTGGTCGAGGCGGTGTACGGCAAGTTTCACACCGAGCATGGCCTGCCGATAATCAAGCCGGCGAATATTTCCCTCCTGCCCTATCGCAGCCGCTTGCAGAAACTGCACGATGAGGCCGAGGCGTTCCGCAACAGCGCGGTGCTGGTGGTCACCGAGGAACATTTTGTCATCTCGAAATTCTTCATCACCATGGTAAGCCGGGCGCGCGATATCTATTCCGATTGCAATGCCGAAACCACTGCCTGGAGCAAGGCGGTTCTCACACCGATCCTGAACCAGCTGCGCGAGCACAAATTGATGCTGGAGAAACGTCTGGAGAACCTGAAGAAGATCCAGAACAACCTGGATAGCCTGGGCAGCCGCATCGCCGAGCTTGAGGCCACGCGCGACCAGCTGCACAAACAACAGGGCGCGGTGCGCGTGATGCTGGAGCGCATCAACCAGCCGCTGCCGCTACTCGACTGAATCCATTTCCCGCATTGCCGCCGGGTGCAGCGCTGTTTAGACTGCGGGCAGTGTGCAAACCACAAACCACATGACCGGAAATATCTCCTCGTGGCGCACGGTGTGGCTGGCGATGCGCAGCTGGCGCACCGCCTCCGTCAGCCTGTTGTCGTTTTCCTCCGGTCTGCCGCTCGGGCTGGTCTGGATCGCGATTCCGACCTGGCTGGCGCGCGCCGATGTCGACATCAAAATTATCGGCCTGTTCACGCTCGCGCAGGCGCCGTGGAGTTTCAAGTTTTTGTGGTCGCCGCTGCTCGACCGCTACAGCCTGCCGGCACTGCCCTTCGGGCGCAAACTCGGCTGGACTCTGTTCTGGCAGATCGGGTTGCTGATCGCCACCCTGTTGCTCGGCGGTGTCGCCACCCACCCGGACGCGATCTGGATCATCGGGGCGCTGACCTTCGCCATCGCCTTTGCCTCGGCCAGCCAGGATATCGTTGTCGATGCCTATGCAGTGGAGGTGCTGCGTCCGCAGGAACAGGGCGTGGCGGTCGGTGCACGCACCGCGTTCTACCGCGCCGCGATGTTCGTGTCGGGTGGCGCGGCCATCACCCTGGCCGGCCTGTGGTCGTGGCCGGTAGTCTTCATGCTGATCGCGCTGCTCTATGTACCGTTCATGCTGGTCGCGGCGCTGGCGCCGCGCCCCGAGTTCGATCAGACCAGCGCCCCGATGTCGCTGCGCGCGGCGGTGTGGGAACCGTTTGTCAGCTTTCTCACCAAGGCGCGCGCGCTGGAGATTTTGGCGTTTGTCGTACTGTACAAACTGGCCGACAATCTGGCCGGCGCGCTGGTACGCCCGTTCCTGGTGCAGGTCGGCTTCAACGATTTCGA
>DATEYP010000224.1:0-4152 GCA_035256085.1 Acidiferrobacterales bacterium | reverse complement strand
ATCGGTTACACCGACGAAATGGGCTTCGGCCCGGACTCGTGCACCGTGCTGACCGCCATCGGCAAGCAGTCGCCGCATATCGCCCAGGGCGTGGACGTGGGCAAGGGCCTCGACCTCGAACAGGGCGCCGGCGACCAGGGCCTGATGTTCGGCTACGCCACCAACGAAACCGACGTGCTCATGCCGATGCCAATCACCCTGGCGCATGCGCTGGTGAAGCGTCAGGCCGCCGTGCGCAAGAAGGGCAAGCTCGCGTGGCTGCGCCCGGACGCCAAGTCGCAGGTCACGGTGCGCTACGTCGACCACAAGCCGGTCGGCATCGACGCGGTGGTGCTTTCCACCCAGCACGCGCCCGGCATTTCTTATAAGAAGCTCAAGGAAGCGGTGATCGAAGAGATCGTGAAACCGGTGCTGCCGAAGAAGTGGCTCGACAGGAAAACCAAGTATTACATCAACCCGACCGGCGCGTTCGAAATCGGCGGGCCGGTGGGCGACGCCGGTGTCACCGGCCGCAAGATCATCGTCGACACCTACGGCGGCATGGCGCGCCACGGCGGCGGTGCATTCTCCGGCAAGGATCCGTCCAAGGTCGATCGCTCGGCGGCCTACGCCGGTCGTTATGTAGCAAAAAATATTGTCGCCGCCGGTCTCGCGGCGCGTTGCGAAATTCAGATCGCCTATGCCATCGGCATCGCCAAGCCGGTGTCCGTGCACGTCGACACCTTCGGCACCGGCGTGATTCCGGATACGAAGATCGCCGCGATCGTGCGCGACGTTTTCGACCTGCGCCCGAAGGGCATCGTCAACATGCTCGACCTGCTCAGGCCCGTCTACCAGCAGACCGCCGCCTACGGTCATTTCGGTCGCACCGAAAAGAGCTTCACCTGGGAGCGCACCGACAAGGCGGCCGCGCTGCGCGCCGCCGCCGGCCCCAAGACGCGCGCGAAGTAGAAATAGTATATGTAGGGTGCGCCCTGCGCACCGTTTGACGATTACGGAATGAAAGGTGCGTGGGACGCACCCTACGAAACACGAATTGTAAGTCGCCGCAACCGCGGCGAGGCGTTGCTCTCCGAGGAGCGTTGCGACAGGGGCTTCCCTGCCAGGCTCGGAGAGACGTCAGTCAAATCAACGGCGCTCCAATCATATGAGGTCGCGTGCAAGCGCGTACGGCCGCCTCGACCACAATGGGCCTTTCACCTACTCCCCCTCTCCCGCTTTTGCGGGAGAGGGTAAGGGGTGAGGGTCATCTCCCTTTGGGAGAGGGAATGAGGGTGAGGGTGGGCCGTGTAACTTTTCAATTTATGAGGAGCACGTATATGAACGCTGTCGTCAACCCGAAGTTCACCGACTATAAAGTCGCCGACATCAGCCTGGCCGACTGGGGCCGCAAGGAAATCCTGATCGCCGAGACCGAAATGCCCGGTCTCATGGCGCTGCGCGAGGAGTTCGGCGCCCAGCAGCCGCTCAAGGGCGCGCGCATCTCCGGCAGCCTGCACATGACCATCCAGACCGCGGTGCTGATCGAGACCCTGGTGAAGCTCGGCGCGCAGGTGCGCTGGGCCTCGTGCAACATCTACTCCACCCAGGATCACGCCGCCTCCGCCATCGCCGCCGCCGGCGTGCCGGTGTTCGCGTGGAAGGGCGAGTCCCTGGAGGAATACTGGTGGTGCACCGAGCAGGCGCTGACCTGGCCGGATGGCCCAAATGGTAAATCGGGCGGCCCGAACATGATCCTCGACGACGGCGGCGACGCCACCATGCTCATCCACAAGGGCACGGAGTTCGAGAAGGCCGGCAAGGTGCCGGAACCGGAAGCCAACGCCAACGAGGAATGGAAGGTGTTCCTCGGCCTGTGCAAGAAGAGCCTCGCCGCCAATCCGAAGAAGTGGACCGAGATCGGCAAGGGCGTGCGCGGCGTGACCGAGGAGACCACCACCGGCGTGCATCGCCTGTACCAGATGCAGGAACGCGGCGAGCTATTGTGGCCGGCCATGAACGTCAACGACTCGGTGACCAAGTCGAAGTTCGACAACCTGTACGGCTGCCGCGAGTCGCTGATCGACGGCATCAAGCGCGCCACCGACGTGATGATCGCCGGAAAGATCTGCGTGGTGCTCGGCTACGGCGACGTCGGCAAGGGCTGCGCGCAGGCATTCCGCGGCATGGGCGCCACCACCTGGGTGACCGAGATCGATCCGATCTGCGCCCTGCAGGCGGCGATGGAAGGCTATCGCGTCGTGACCATGGACGAGGCCGCCGCGCTCGGTGACATTTTCGTCACCACCACCGGCAACGTGAGCGTGATCAACCATGCTCACATGCAGGCCATGAAGAACGAGGCCATCGTCTGCAACATCGGCCACTTCGACTCCGAGATCGATATTGCCTCGCTGGAAAAATACCAGTGGGAAGAAATCAAGCCGCAGGTCGATCACGTCATTTTCCCGGACGGCAAGAAGATCATCGTGCTGGCCAAGGGCCGGCTCGTGAACCTCGGCTGCGCCACCGGCCACCCGAGCTTCGTGATGTCGGCGTCGTTCTCCAACCAGACCATCGCGCAGATGGAGCTGTTCCAGCACGCGTCCAAGTATGAGAAGAAGGTGTACGTGCTGCCGAAACTGCTGGATGAGAAGGTGGCGCGCGCGCACCTGATGAAAATCGGCGTGCACCTGACCAAGCTCACCAAGGAGCAGGCCGACTACATCAACGTGCCGATGGACGGGCCGTACAAGCCGAATCATTATCGTTACTAAAGGCAGATACAAGGGAAAAGATACAAGATACAAGGAGAGGCGCACCATTAAGCCGGACGTCCCTTGTATCTTGTAACTTGTATCTTGCATCTGATTCCCCATGGAATCACACAAAAAAATCCCGCGCACTTACAGCTGCGAATTCTTCCCGCCGAAGACGGAGCAGGGACGCGCCAATCTCGGCGTCACGATCGACGAACTCGGCCGCTTGAAGCCGGCGTATTTCTCCTGCACCTACGGCGCCGGCGGCAGCACCCAGGACGGCACCACCGACACGGTGAAGGAAATCCTGCGCAAGGGCTTTACGGCCGCGCCGCACATTACCTGCATCGGCTCGACGCCGGGGAAGATCAAGGCACTGCTCGACGGCTACATCGCGCTCGGCATCAAGCGTATCGTCGCGCTGCGCGGCGACCTGCCACCAGGCCAGGATAAAGCCGGGCATTTTCTGTACGCCGACCAACTGGTGGCCTTTATCCGCCAGCAGACCGGCGATCACTTCCACATCGAGATCGCGGCCTATCCTGAAAAGCATCCGCAGGCGGCTTCGATCCAGCACGACCTGCGGCACTTCAAGAAGAAGGCCGACGCCGGCGCGAACGCCGCCATCACCCAATATTTTTTCAATCCGGACGCCTATTTCCGCTTCGTTGACGACTGCGCAGGGCTCGGCGTCACGATTCCCGTCGTGCCCGGTATTATGCCAATCACCAACTACAAACAGCTGGCGCGCTTTTCCGAAGGCTGCGGCGCCGAGATTCCGCGCTGGATCGCGGCACGCCTCGAAGGTTACGGCGAGGACCTCGATGCCATTCGCGCCTTCGGCCTGGAGGTGACGCTGCAACTGTGCGAAACCCTGCTGGAGCGCGGTGCACCGGGGCTGCATTTCTATACCCTGAATCGCACCGAGCCGACGCGCGCCATCTGGGAGCAGCTCGGGTTGTAAAGAATAATATTTCGGCCGCAGATGAACGCGGATAAAACAAAAACCAGAATTTGGGTTTTTTAATCTGCGTTTTCTGTGTTCATCTGCGGCTAAGCCTTTGCCTTTCTTGTGGTAGCATGATCCGGACCTCTGATTTCGGAATTTTGATCCATGAGCGACGCCAGCACACTCTATCTCGGCAGCGGCAGTGACGGCGAGGTGGCCCTGCGGCTGCGCATGGCCAACCGTCACGGCCTGATCGCAGGCGCCACCGGCACCGGCAAGACCGTGTCCCTGCAAGTGCTGGCCGAGAATTTCTCGCGCGCCGGCGTGCCGGTGTTCATGGCCGACGTGAAGGGCGATCTCTCCGGCCTGGCCAGGCCCGGCCACCCGAACGAGAAAATCGAGAAGCGCCTCAAGGAGCTCAAGCTCAAGGACTGGAACGCGCGTCCGGTCCCGGTGGTGTTCTGG
>DATEYP010000223.1:0-12878 GCA_035256085.1 Acidiferrobacterales bacterium | reverse complement strand
CAAATCTACAACAGCCTGACCCGTAAAAAAGAAACCTTCACGCCGATCGAGCCCGGCAAGGTGCGCCTGTACGTGTGCGGCATGACCGTGTACGACTACTGCCACCTCGGGCATGCGCGTGTGCTGGTGGTGTTCGACATGGTGGTACGTTACCTGCGCGCGCGCGGACTTGACGTTACCTACATCCGCAACATCACCGACATCGACGACAAGATCATCAAGCGCGCCAGTGAAAACAAGGAAGACATCGACACGCTGACCGGACGCTTCATTGCCGCCATGCACGAGGACGCGGACAAGCTCGGCGTGCTGCAACCCGACCAGGAACCGCGCGCCACGCGCCACATGGGCGGGATCATCTCAATGATCGAAACGCTTATCGCGCGCGGCTTTGCCTATGTCGCGCCGAATCACGATGTGTATTACCGCGTGCGCCGTTTTCCGCACTACGGCCGGCTGTCCGGCAAGTCGATCGATGATCTCCGCGTTGGTGCGCGTGTCGAGGCGGATGAGTCGAAAGACGATCCGCTCGACTTCGTCCTGTGGAAGGCTGCCAAGCCCGGTGAACCGTACTGGGATTCGCCCTGGGGCCGGGGCCGGCCCGGCTGGCATATCGAGTGCTCGGCCATGTCCACCGACTGTCTCGGCAACCACTTCGACATCCATGGCGGCGGCCTGGATCTGCAGTTCCCGCACCACGAAAACGAAATCGCCCAAAGCGAGGGCGCGACCGGCGTGAAGTTCGTGAACCTGTGGATGCACAACGGCTTCGTGCGCGTGGACGACGAGAAGATGTCCAAATCGCTCGGCAACTTCTTCACCATCCGCGAAGTACTGAAGAAATACGACCCGGAGGTGGTGCGCTACTTCATTCTCGCCAGTCACTATCGCAGCCCGCTCAACTACGGCGACGAATCGCTGGAGCAGGCGAAAAGCGCGCTTACGCGTCTCTATACGGCGTTGAAGGACCTGCCCGACGCCACGCTGCCTCAGCGTACCGAGTATGAGCAACGCTTCAACGACGCCATGGACGATGACTTCAATACCCCGATCGCTGTCGCCGTGCTGTTCGATCTCGCGCGTGACATCAATAAGGTGCGTGCTGACGATCCGGCGCAGGCCGCAGCCCTCGGAGCATTATTGCGCCAACTCGGCGGGATACTCGGCATCCTGCAACGCACGGCCGACGATTATCTGCAGGCCGGCGGCACGGCCGGCGGCCTGGGCGATGCCGAAATCAACGCGCTCATCGCCGAGCGGATCGCCGCCCGCAAGGCGAAAAACTTCGCCGAGTCCGATCGCATCCGCAACCTGCTCAAGCGCCAGGGCGTCATTCTCGAGGATGCCGCCGGCAGGACCACCTGGCGCAGGGATTAAATCTTCAACATAAAAACGGCGTTTAGCCACAGATGAACGCAGATTTATGCAAATGAATCAGGCCATTGATGCACCGAAGCCGTTCACCCTTACTTCTGGTGGGCCGGCGAATACAGGCAGCGCATTGAATATCCATGTTTATCTGCGTTCATCTGCGGCTGACTGCTTTTTCCAGGTTCAACGGTCAGCGCGTAGCAGCAAGGCGGCGCCCCGCCAGGGACGAAATGAGTCAGCTGAACGGCAAATTGCCGAAGCGCCACACAAGCGGCGGGACGAAATCCGCGCGGCCAGTGAAAAGTCATATATTGAACATGGCCTTGGAGGCGGCTGGCAGCGATCTTTGCATTGGCATGCGCCTTGCTAACCTTTCCTCCGTATACCTCGAAGCGGTTCAAAGGCCATGATTTGCACCAGCCAGCGCGGGATTTCACTTTTCCAGGGCATATTTGCGCTGGCCGTGATCTCCGTGATGGCTCTGTGCACCGCCCCGCATTACTACCGTTTTCTGGGCGATCGGTATGTGGTGGCCTATACCAATGAGCTGGTCGGTGCGCTCCATCAGGCCCGTCGCCTGGCGGTGAATAACATGTCGCCCGTCAGCCTGTGCAGCAGCAGCAATGGCCGGGACTGCACCCAAACCCCCTGGAATCAGGGATATATCGCATTTTTCGATGCCGGACAGTCGGGTGTGGTCGACGGCATCGACCGGATTGTGCATGCCGTACAGCCCCGCAAGACCCCGATCCGGGTTGTACTCCAAGGTGCGGACCATATTCGTTTCCAGAGCAACGGCGGAGTGCTGGTCGATTCGTCTCCAACCCGCGGCCACCGTCATCCTGCCGCCCACTCCAAAAATCCGACCGCCCTGGCCAGTCTGCTGAACGCCTTTTCTCCGATCGCCACGGCTCATGCGGTGGACACGGTGTATCCCGCTTCGCTCGAGACAGCGCTGCCCGTGGCTTTCCTGGTGTGCGGCGGTCAGATTGGCCGTACCATTCGGGTGACTGCCATCGGCCGAGTCGATACCAGCACAGTCGCCTGTCACTGAGCGTTCCGGTCCGGACCGGCATGCCCTGCAGTGCTGTAAGTGCCTCAAAAATGACCGGTTTTCCTATTGACCGGTTGCCTACTTATAAGTAACTTCTTATCCCAGACAGAGAAAGAACGAAATGCCCGGTCTGCGGGCATTTTTTTATCTCCAAGGACGGAGTGTATGCCGCGAGAGGACAGGATGTCCGGAGCGGCGATAACGAATTCGAGGTTTACCGTGGCTGTGGAACTGACCGGCGCAGAGATCTTCGTCCGTTGTCTCAAGGACGAAGGCGTTGAATATGTGTTCGGCTATCCGGGCGGCGCGGCCCTGCACATTTACGATGCGCTCTATAAACAAGGGGATGTGAAGCACATCCTGGTGCGCCATGAGCAGGGCGCCACCCATGCCGCTGACGGCTATGCACGTTCCACCGGCCGGACCGGGGTGGTGCTCGTGACCTCCGGCCCGGGGGTTACCAATACCGTCACCGGCATTGCCACCGCCTACATGGATTCCATCCCGTTGGTGGTGTTCAGCGGCCAGGTGGCCACGCAGCTCATTGGCAATGACGCCTTTCAGGAAGTGGACGCGGTCGGCATCACCCGCCCGTGCGTGAAGCACAATATCCTGGTCAAGGATGTCCACGACCTTGCGACCGCTATCAAAAAAGCGTTCATTATCGCCGCCACCGGCCGGCCCGGCCCGGTGCTGGTGGATATCCCGAAGGACGTGACCGCGGCACGCTGCAAGTACGAATACCCGAAGGACGTGGTCATGCGCTCCTATAATCCGGTGACCAAGGGCCACCCGGGCCAGATCAAGAAGGCCGTGGACCTGTTGCTCGCCGCCAAGCGCCCCATGATCTACACCGGCGGCGGCATCGTGCTGGGCGAGGCCTCGAAGGCGCTCACCGAGCTGGTGCGGCTGCTCGGTTACCCGTGCACGAATACGCTCATGGGCCTCGGCGCCTATCCGGCCACCGATCCGTTGTTCATCGGCATGCTCGGCATGCATGGAACGTACGAAGCCAATATGGGCATGCATGACTGCGACGTGCTGCTGGCGGTGGGCGCGCGCTTCGACGACCGCGTCACCGGCGATCTCGAAAAATTCTGCCCGGATGCGCGCATCATCCATATCGACATCGACCCGGCTTCGATCTCAAAGAACGTGCCGGTCGAAATACCGATCGTGGGCACGGCCGGTAGCGTGCTCAAGGACATCACCAAGCAGGTCAAGGCATCCAAGACGAAGCCCGACAAGGCAGCGCTCGCGGCCTGGTGGGCGCAGATCAATGACTGGCGCGGCATGAACTGCCTTGTTTACGACCGCAAGAGCAAGCTCATCAAGCCGCAGTACGTGATCGAAAAGCTCTACGAGCTGACCCTGGGCGATGCCTTCGTGACGTCGGACGTCGGTCAGCACCAGATGTGGGCGGCGCAATTCTACAAGTTCGACAAGCCGCGCCGCTGGATCAACTCCGGCGGTCTCGGCACCATGGGCTTCGGTCTGCCGGCGGCGATGGGTGTGCAGATGGCGTTTCCGAAAGCGACGGTGGCGTGTGTGACCGGCGAGGCCTCGATCCAGATGTGCATCCAGGAGCTCTCGACCTGCAAGCAGTACGAACTGCCGATCAAGATCGTGAACCTGAACAACCGTTACATGGGCATGGTGCGCCAGTGGCAGGAGTTCTTTTACGAGAGCCGCTATTCGCATTCGTACATGGACGCGCTGCCGGATTTCATCAAGGTCGCCGAGGCCTACGGGCACGTGGGCATGAAGATCGAAAAGCCCGGCGACGTGGAAGGCGCGCTGAAAGAAGCGCTCAAGCTGAAGGACCGCCTGGTGTTCATGGACTTCATCACCGACCAGTCGGAGAACGTGTATCCGATGATCGCCGCCGGCAAGGGGCAGAACGAGATGCACCTGTCGCCCTGCCGGCAGGGTGCGTCCGCGGACCGGGAGCTGGCTTAGTTATGAACGGACGAACGCAGCGCAGCTCGTATTATGAACTTTGTTCCGACAAAGACATGATTGGGAGTGCTTAATATGGCCGGACGAACGCAGCGCAGCGAAGTAGGTAGACGTTAATGCGCCACGTAATTTCCATACTGCTGGAAAATGAATCGGGCGCGCTGTCGCGCGTGGCCGGGCTGTTCTCGGCGCGCGGCTACAACATCGAGTCGCTCACCGTGGCGCCGACCGAAGACCCGACCCTGTCGCGCATGACACTGGTCACGCGCGGCAGCGACGAGATCATCGAACAGATCACCAAGCAGCTCAACAAGCTGGTGGACGTGGTCAAGCTCATGGACCTCAGTGAAGGTCCGCATCTCGAGCGTGAGCTGATGCTCATCAAGGTAAACGCCACCGGTGAATCGCGCGAGGAAGTGAAACGCCTGGTGGATATTTTCCGTGGCCACATCATCGACGTGACCGATACCAGCTACACCATCGAGCTGACCGGCGCGGGCGACAAGCTGGACGCTTTCATCCAGACGCTCGGCAAGAGCGGCATCATCGAAGTGGTACGTTCCGGTCCATCGGGTATCGCACGCGGCGAGAAAGCGCTGCGCGCCTGAGTATTATCTATATTATTCTGGAACCACAGATGAACACAGATGAAACTAGATCAATAGATTTTTCTTGATTTCATCTGTCTTAATCTGTGTTCATCTGCGGCAAATTATCTTTATTAGAGGTTAATATGAAAGTTTATTACGACAAAGACGCCGACCTTTCCATCATCAAGGGCAAGAAGGTCGTCATCGTGGGCTACGGCTCGCAGGGCCACGCGCACGCGCTCAATCTCAAGGAGAGCGGTGTGAACGTCACGGTCGCCCTGCGCGACGGTTCGGCCTCAGCGGCCAAGGCCAAGAACGCCGGCCTGAGCGTGAAGAACATTGCGGAGGCGGCAAAGGAAGCCGACATAGTCATGATTCTCGCGCCGGACGAACAGCACAAGAAGCTGTATGCCGAGAGCATCGAACCGAACCTGAAGAAAGGCGCGACCCTGGCCGTGGCGCATGGCTTCTCGGTGCACTTCGGCTTCATCCAGCCGCGCGCCGATCTCGATGTCATCATGATCGCGCCCAAGGGCCCGGGCCATCTGGTGCGCTCGACCTTCACGCAGGGCGGTGGGGTGCCGTGCCTGATCGCCGTGCACAAGGATGTCTCCGGCAAGGCACGCGCGACCGCGCTCTCGTACGCCTCCGCCATCGGCGGCGGGCGCGCCGGCATCATCGAAACGACGTTCAAGGACGAGTGTGAGACCGACCTGTTCGGTGAGCAGGCCGTGCTGTGCGGCGGCGCCTCGCACCTGGTGCAGGCCGGTTTCGAGACGCTGGTCGAGGCCGGCTATCCGCCCGAGATGGCGTACTTCGAGTGCCTGCACGAACTCAAGCTGATCGTCGACCTCATGTACGAGGGCGGTATTGCCAACATGCGTTACTCGATCTCGAACACCGCCGAGTATGGCGACTACACGCGCGGCCCGCGCATCGTGAACGAGCAGACCAAGGCCGAGATGAAGAAGATCCTCAAGGAAATCCAGTCCGGCCAGTTCGCCAAGGAGTGGATGGCCGAGAACGAGACCGGCGGCAAACGTTTCCCGGAGATGCGCGCCCAGGCGGCCAAGCATCCCATCGAAGAGGTCGGTGCCAAGCTGCGCGACATGATGCCCTGGATCAAGGCGCACAAGATCGTCGACAAGAGCAAAAATTAATTAATTAATATTTCAGCCACAGATGAACACAGATGAACGCGGATAAAGGCTCCGTCTTGAAATTTATCTGTGTTCATCTGCGTTCATCCGCGGCCAAGAATTAATATGGCAACAATCGATAAGCACCCGCTGCTGGCACGCGAGGGCTGGGGGCATATTGCCTATGCGCTGAGCGCCGCCGTGGTGGTGCACTGGATCGGCGGCCTGTGGTGGGCGCTGCCGTTCTGGGTGTTCGTGGTGTTCGCGGTGCAGTTCTTCCGCGACCCGCCGCGTGCCATTCCGCAAGCGCCAGGGATACTGGTTTGCCCGGCGGACGGACGCGTCATCGCCGTGGACGAGGTCGAGGATCCGTACCTGAAGCGCCCGTCACGCCGCATCAGCATTTTCATGAATGTGTTCAACGTTCATTCCAACCGCATGCCGGTCGCTGGCGAAGTGAAGGAGGCCTGGTACCAGCCGGGCTCGTTCCTGAATGCCGCGCTCGACAAGGCCGCGCGCGAGAACGAACGCAATGCGCTCTGGATCAAGACCGCGGACGGCAAGGACGTGGTGGTCGTGCAGGTCGCGGGCCTGCTGGCGCGCCGCATCCTGTGCTATGTGCGCCCCGGCGACAAGGTCGAGCGCGGCGAGCGCTACGGCTTCATTCGCTTCGGATCGCGTGTCGACGTGTACCTGCCGCTGGAGTCGCGGCCGGCGGTCAGCCTTGGCGACAAGGCCCAGGGCGGCAGCCAGATACTCGCCCATCTGCTACAGTGAACAGGAATCACTGACCCCCGGATACCGGCGGGAGGGAACATGCAGGACAAGCACCCGCGCAAGGGCATTTACATCCTGCCCAACCTCTTTACCACGGCGGCGCTGTTCGCCGGGTTCTACGCGATCGTGCAGGCCATGAATGGCCAATTCGAGTACGCCCCAATCGCCATTTTCATCGCCATGATCATGGACGGCCTGGACGGGCGCGTGGCGCGCTGGACGCACACCGAAAGCGATTTCGGCGCCCAGTACGACAGCCTGTCGGACATGGTGTCGTTCGGCCTGGCGCCGGCGCTGGTCATGTACGAATGGGCGCTGTCCGGCCTCGGCAAGCTCGGCTGGCTGGCCGCCTTTCTGTACGCCGCGGCCGCGGCGTTGCGTCTGGCGCGTTTCAACATCCAGACCGACGGCGACAGCCGCTTTTTCACCGGTTTGCCCAGCCCCTCGGCCGCTGCCCTGATTGCCGGGTTGGTGTGGGTACTGCATGCCTACGGCGTGCCCGGTAAAGAAGTCAGCTTCATCGCGCTCGGCTTCACGGTTTTCGCGGCGCTCTCCATGGTGAGCAACATCCGCTACCACAGCTTCAAGCACTTGAACTTGAAGGGCCGGGTTTCGTTCATGACAGTGCTCGCGGTGGTGCTGGTCTTTGTGCTGATCTCTCTCGACCCGCCACAAGTGCTGTTCATGGGTTTCCTGGCCTATTCCGTGTCCGGTCCCTTGTTCGCAATCTTCCGTCTGTACCAGCGCCGTATCGGCAAGCGCCACACGTAGGGCCCGCGCCGGCTTTGAAATTTCCGCCGGCTGGTTTATAGTAAAAACCATGCAGCCCATCTCCGCACAGTGTTCCGCCAGCCGCGCCCAGCGCGGCTATCTGCCTGCGCCTTCTTCTCTGCTTCTCTTCACCCTGCGACTGCTGCGCGCAAGCGCATAATCGAGTGTGTTTCCTGGCGAGGAACAGAACAATACGCGAGCCCTACCCCCAACAGTCGCACTGACCTTCCGAGGCCAGGCAAAGAGAGCGCAGAATGAATGACAAATTGATCATTTTCGACACCACCTTGCGCGACGGCGAACAAAGCCCGGGCGCCTCCATGACCCGCGATGAGAAGGTGCGCATTGCCAAGGCCCTGGAGCGCATGCGCGTGGACATCATCGAGGCCGGTTTCCCGGCCGCCAGCACCGGCGATTTCGAGGCGGTCAAGGCCGTGGCCGGCGCGATAAAAGACAGCACGGTATGCGCGTTGGCGCGGGCGGTCGAGAAAGACATCGACCGCGCCGCCGAGGCCATCAAGCCGGCGAAGCGCGGACGCATTCACACCTTCATCGCCACCAGCCCGATTCACATGCAGCACAAGCTGCGCATGACGCCGGAGCAGGTGCTGGAGCGCGCGGTGCAGATGGTCAAGCACGCGCGCCAGTACACCGATGACGTGGAGTTTTCACCCGAGGATGCGGTGCGCTCCGAGATGGATTTCCTGTGCCGTGTGTGCGAGGCCGCGATCGCCGCCGGGGCCACCACGATCAATATTCCGGACACTGTCGGCTACAGCATTCCCTTTGTCTGGGGCGAGCGCATGAAAACGCTCATCGAGCGCGTGCCGAACTCGGACAAGGCGATCTGGTCGACCCATTGCCACAACGACCTCGGCCTGGCGGTAGCCAACTCGCTGGCGGCGGTGCTGAACGGCGCACGCCAGGTGGAGTGCACCATCAACGGTCTCGGCGAGCGCGCCGGCAATGCCGCGCTCGAGGAGATCGTGATGGCGGTACGTACGCGTCGCGATATCTTCAGCTGTGAAACCGGCATCGACACCACCCAGATCGTGCCGACGTCACGGCTGGTGTCCAACATCACCGGCTTTACGGTGCAGCCGAACAAGGCCGTTGTCGGCGCCAACGCCTTCGCCCACGAGTCCGGCATTCACCAGGACGGCGTCATCAAGATGCGCGAGACCTACGAAATCATGCGCGCCGAAGACGTCGGCTGGCTCGCCAACCGCATGGTGCTCGGCAAGCATTCCGGCCGCAATGCCTTCAAGAGCCGCCTCAAGGAACTGGGCATCGAGTTCAAGACCGATGCGGAGCTGAATTCCACGTTCGAGCGCTTCAAGGACCTGGCCGACAAGAAGCACGATATCTTCGACGAAGACTTGCAGGCGCTCGTGACCGAGGAGGGCCTGGAGCAGGAGGAGCGCCTGAAACTCGTGGCCTTGCGCGTCTGCTCCGAAACCGGCACCAAACCCTATGCGCTGGTCACGCTCAACGTGAACGGCGAGCAGCGCGCGGCCGGTGCCGAGGGCAGCGGCCCGGTGGATGCCGCATTCAAGGCGATCGACAGCGTGCTCGAGAGCCAGTGCCAGTTGCTGTTGTACTCGGTAAACAACATCACCTCCGGCACCGACTCGCAGGGTGAGGTCACGGTGCGCCTGGAAAAGGACGGGCGCATCGTCAACGGCCACGGCGCCGACACCGACATCGTCATCGCCTCGGCCAAGGCCTACCTGAATGCGCGCGACAAGCTGGTGATGTCGGTCGAACGCGCTCACCCCCAGGTCGGCACCCCAATCTAAACAGAGACGTCCACCAACTCCCCTCTCCCAGAGTGAATGAGTGCGCGCGTCAGCGCGCCACGGCTCGCCTCCCTCTCCCTCTGGGAGAGGGCAAGGGGTGAGGGCGGAGAGGGCAAGGGGTGAGGGCTTCATCATGCGTCCACCAACTCCCCCAGAGTAAAGAAGTGCGCGCGTCAGCGCGCTACGGCTCGCCTCCCTCTTCCTCTGGGAGAGGGAATGAGGGTGAGGGCGGAGAGGGCAAGGGGTGAGGGCTTCATCATGCGTCCACCAACCCCCCCCTCTCCCAGAGTGAATGAGTGCGCGCGTCAGCGCGCCACGGCTCGCCCCCTTCTCCCTTTGGGAGAAGGGATGGGGATGAAGGCGCGGGGTGAGGGTTCCTTATTGTATCCACCCATCCTACAATTGCAGCTACTCCCTGTGCACCACGTAGTTGACTACAATTAGGTCTATCGATACCGCCGCGCTGGCGGCGGAAAAATGAATGGGGCCGGCATGTCACTCAAAACCGAAAACCTGGCGATCGTGCTCACGGACATCGCCGGTTACACCGAGACCACCCAGAACCAGAGCCGGCTGGATAACGCCCGGCTGCTCAATACCCACAACCGCATCCTGTATCCGATCATCAGGCGCTACAAGGGCCGGCACGTAAAGAGCATCGGCGACGCCTTGCTGCTGGTATTCCGGTCGCCGACCGACGCCATGCTGTGTGCCATGGCCATGCAGGATGCGCTGTTCGAATTCAACCGCAATTCACCCAAGGATCAGCAGATCCACATCCGCGTGGCCGCGAGTCTCGGTGAGGTGCGGGTCACGCGCAATGACGTGTTCGGCGAGGCGGTCAATGTCACCAGCCGCATCGAAAGCATCACACCGGTGGACGAGATCTACCTGAGCGAAGCGGTATACATGGCCATGAACAAGGCCGAAGTGCCGTCGCAGGAAGTTGGCCGGCGCGAGCTCAAGGGCATCTCCGGTCCGATCCGCATTTTCAACATTCCACGCTTCTCCACCCCGCGGCTTGTGCCGCAGGACGTGATGGCGGCCGAAGACATGAGCGATCTCGTCTATCCGTACGGCGGCGCGCACCTCATCGAGACGGATGCGGAAGGTGGCTGGCGCGCGCGTTTCGGTGGATCCGGACCGGCGGGGCGGGTCGCGAAGCTGGTGCTTGCGGGCCTGGTGCTGTTGCCGCTCAGTCTGCTTGCCGTGTTTTACGGCCCAGCATTGTTCTCCGGCAAGGCCGGCGCAAAGCCGGTCGTGGTCGCGAAAGTGGCAGAGACGCCAGTGACCGAATCTACGCGACCGTCCCGGCCGGAAGTCACGACCAGCGAGGCAAAGCCGGCCGCGAAGCCGGCAACAAAGCCCGCGGTTACCGTGGCACCGGAGCCGAAGAAGGCCGGCGTGTCCGCGGCTGCACCGCCGGCGCGACAATATGAGCCGGAGTTCAAGGTGCGTGACAGTGGCACCAAGCAGCCGGTTACGGCGAACAGCCAGTACGCGCGCATCAGCGACGCCAAGCAGGCCTACAAGGAAAAGAAGCTCAGCAAGGACGAGTACAAGAAGGTCATAAGTCGCCTGGAAGACAGCATGAAGCAGGAAATCGACCAGGCGAAGCGCGACTACAAGGCCGACATGATCAGCAAGAAGGAATACCGGGATCGCGTCGCGTTGATCGAGAAAAAGTACAAGTAAACCGGTCATCCAGCACGGCGGACTGGTTTCACTGTCCCGGTTCAGTGTTCCAGGGATAGCAAGACTGCACAAATAGTCATACGAACGACATGCATCTCTCCGAAGCCGAGCGTCGCCAGTATCTTGAAGCCATGGGCATCACCCAGTGGGAGCGCCGCGCAGTGGTCGCCGATGCGCCCGCGGCCGCGTTTCCAGCAACCAACGCGCCGGCCGTCAGCGCACTGTCCGCGGGCGCCAGCCCCGAATGGACGACTCTGGAAGAGGCGGTGCGGTCCTGCACCAAATGCGCCCTGCACGGCACCCGCACCCAGACCGTGTTCGGCGTCGGCGATCACCGCGCGCAGTGGATGTTCGTGGGCGAGGCGCCGGGCGCCGACGAAGACCGCCAGGGCGAGCCATTCGTGGGGGCCGCCGGGAAATTGCTGAACGCCATGCTCGCGGCGCTCGGTCTCAAGCGCGAAGAAGTGTATATAGCGAACGTTTTGAAATGTCGCCCACCCAACAACCGCGACCCGCAAACGGACGAAGTCGAGCAGTGCGAACCATACCTGATTCGCCAGATCGAGCTGATCCAGCCGAAGCTGATTGTGGCGCTCGGCCGGCATGCTGCGCACAGCCTGCTCAAGACCGACCAGGCGCTTGCGCGCTTGCGCGGTCAGCGACTCAGTTATCAGAACATCCCGCTGGTCGTCACCTATCACCCGGCATATCTACTGCGCACGCCATCCGACAAGCGCAAGGCGTGGGAAGACCTGCGCCGCGCGCGCAGCATCATTGCGGAAACCGCCACGACATGAGCGCGGTGTTGAGCGACAAGCTCCCACACCTGCGCGACATGCGGGAAGCGGACGTGCCCGCGGTCATGGCGATCGAGCGCGCCGCCTACGAGTTTCCCTGGAACGAAGGCATCTTGCGCGATTGTTTCAGATTCAGATATATCTGCAAGGTGTATGCGGCAGGCGATGAAATCATCGGCTACGGCATCATCTCGATTGGCGCCGGCGAATGTCATTTCCTGAATGTCTGTATCGCTCCTTCACACCAGCAGCAAGGCCATGGCGTTCGCCTGGTCACGCACCTGTTGCAGGCAGCGCGCCAGGCGCGTGCATGCACGGCGCTGCTGGAGGTGCGCGTCTCGAATGCCGCTGCCTTCAATCTCTACCATAAGATGGGCTTCAACGAGATCGGTGTGCGCAAGGGCTACTATCCGGCGCACGCCGGACGCGAAGACGCGCTGGTGCTGGCGCGCGAGTTGTAAGCGCTCAGACCCCGAACACGTCCGGTGTCCAGCCGCTGCCGCCGGCCACGGCCTCCGGGTGGCGGCGGCGCATCAGCTCTTCGACGTCTTCCACGCAATCGCGCGACACGTCCACCATCAGCAACAACTCGCCGTGGCGTAACGCCTCGTGAAACTCATCCAGGTGTGTCGCCGGCAGACGCAGCGCGAACAACGCTCCGGCCGTGAAGCTGGCGATCATGACGGCGCTCGCCAGCACCATGCCGACGGCATTACTAAAGACCACGGACAGAATCAGTACCGCGAAGGCAGCGCCGAACAACACCAGGTTCCCGCCCCAGAGCGTCTTGTCCAGACGCTTCAGGACATCGCGCCGCTGGCGCTCAGTGGCCGGCGGAAGGCCGCTCACGTCCACACCCGCGTGTGCCAGCACGTGCATGTGCCCTGTATCGACACCAAGTCCGGCAAGATCGGCCACCGCGCTGC
>DATEYP010000222.1:0-18552 GCA_035256085.1 Acidiferrobacterales bacterium | reverse complement strand
GCGCCCGCTGTGACAGGGATTCATCCGCGAGGAAATCGATTTCCTCTTCCGGAAAATCGAGTGCCGCTTCGATGTGCAGGCGCAGCCCGATCAGCTGCTCGCTGATCGCCCGTACGCGTTGCGAGAACGCGCCTTGCAGTGAACGCAGTGCCGCGCGCGCGGCTTCCGCGGATGCGCTTTCGATCAGGTCGGCGATGGCCTCGGCCTGCGCCAGGTCGAGCTTGCCGTTCAGAAAGGCGCGCTCGCTGAATTCGCCGGGACGCGCCGGGCGTGCGCCGAGCTCGAGCGCTGCTTGCAGCACGAGATCCAGCACCACCGGACCGCCGTGGCCATGCAGCTCGAGCACGTGCTCGCCGGTGAAGGAGTGCGGGGCGGGGAAGTAGAGCGCCAAGCCCTCGTCCAGCGTGCTGCCGTCGGCGCCGCGGAAACGGGAAAAGCTGGCGTGGCGCGCAACCGGCAGGCGGCCGAGCAGGGCGCGGGCTATCCCGGGCGCGTTCGGTCCGGAGATGCGCACGATCCCGACACCGCCGGTTCCCGGCGGCGTGGCGACAGCGGCGATGGTGTCGGGGTCGGGTGGGGCGCTCATGTGCGTAAGCTTACGCCGCCCGGGCGCCGGTGGCGCCGGCTACTTCTTGCCCTCGATGGCGCGATTGATCTGCCACTGCTGCGCGACCGACAGAATATTCTGCACCACCCAGTACAACACCAGTCCGGACGGGAAGAACAGGAACATGCCGGTGAACACCACCGGCAGGGCGTACATGAGTTTCTTCTGCAGCGGATCGACCGGCTGCGGATTCAGCCACTGCTGCGCCAGCATGGTCAGGCCCATAAGCACCGGCAACACGTAGAACGGGTCAGGCGCGGACAGGTCCTTGAGCCAGAGCGCAAACGGCGCCTGGCGCAGCTCAACGCTTTCCAACAGCACCCAATAAAGGGCGATGAACACCGGGATTTGCACCAGGATCGGCAGGCAACCGCCGAGCGGATTGATCTTCTCGGTCTTGTACAGCTCCATCATGGCCTGGTTCAGCTTCTGCTTGTCGCTGCCGAAGCGCTCCTTGAGCGCCGCCATGCGCGGCTGCATCTTGCGCATGTGCGCCATGGAGCGGTAGCTCGCCACCGACAGCGGGTAGAACACCAGCTTGATGAGAATCGTGAGCAGGATGATCGACCAGCCCCAGTTGCCGACCATCTTGTGCAGCCATTCAAGCACCCAGAAGAGCGGGGCGGCGATGAACGTCAGCCAGCCGTAGTCGACGGTGAGCTTGAGGCTCTCGTCCAGTTTCTCGAGGCGCTGCTGCTCTTTCGGGCCGGCAAAAAGCACGGAGCTGAGCGTGGCCTTGCCGCCGGCCGCAACCGGTACCGGAGTGAGCGACTTGTAACCGATCGCGAACAGGCCGCCCGGCTGTGCGTCGCTGTAGAATTGAATCCGATCTTTTGCCCCCGGCAGCCAGGCGCCGAGAAAATAATGCTGCAACATCGCCACCCAGCCGCCCTCGGCGTCGCGCGCCAGCGGTTTCTCGCGCATTTTGTCGAAGTCGATTTTTTCGAAGTGCTTTTCCTGGGTGTAGATCACGCCGCCGGTGTAGGTCGGCAGGGTGGTGAGCCCGTAGCTCACCTCTTCATAACTGCGCAGAAACTGCGCATACAGATAGATGTCGCGCGGTTTACGCGCGGCGTTCGTCACTTCGTAGCGGACATCCACGCGATAGTCGTTTCGGTGGAAGGTATAAACCTTGGCAACGCGCGTCCCTTCGGGCCCCGACCAGTTCAGGCGCACCGTGAGTGCATCCTGGCCACTGGCCAGTTCGTAGCGGCTGGCCTCGGCGCTGTAACGGCTCTTGTGGCTGGGGAGCTTGCCTTCGTGCCCCAGTAGTCCCGACTGGGCGATGAACACCCGCGGTCCGCGATCATCCAGCAGGCGGATCGGTTCGCGCTGACCAAGCGAGACCGAGTGTTTGCGCAACTCGACCACCCGCAGATCGCCGCCCTGGGTGTCGATTTCCGCGTGCAGCAGGTCGGTGGTGACCTGGATGCGCGCGCCGGATTCAATCTGGGTCGCAACCGGCGACGGTGCGCCGGTCTTCACGGGCGCGGACGATGCCGCGGCCGTCGTCGGGGTGGAGGGTACCTCCTGCTTCACGACCGCGACGGGCGCGCCGGCCGGGCGGTGCTCGGATTCCCATGCCGACCAGAGCATTAAAATCAACACCGACAGTATTGCGAACAGAAAAATACGCTGGTTATCCATGAAGAGTCTCTGCTTGATTGCGCTGCGGAACCGGGTCAACGCCCCCGGCGTGCCAAGGGTGGCATTTTCCCAGACGGAACACAGTCAGGTAAAAACCCTTCCAGGCGCCATGGGTACGGATCGCTTCCTCGGCATAGGCCGAGCAGGTCGGATAGAAACGGCATTGACTGCCGAACCAAGGGCTCAGCAACAATCGATAACCGCGCACCAGGAAGATAAAAAAGGCTTGCATAACTATCGGGCGTTTATCCAGTGCCGTTGCAGCGATTCGCGCAGCGCGGCCGGGCCTGCTTTGCCTGCGCCGGGCTGCGCGATGACCACCATATCCAGCGCACCCAGCTTGCTCTGCGTGAGCCGAAAACTTTCCCGCACACAGCGCTTGATCCGGTTACGAACCACCGCCTTGGCCGACACCCGGCGGGAGACCGTTAATCCGAGGCGCGCGTGTCCGAGTCGGTTGGCGCGGGTATGCACACTGAACAGGCTGTCACGGATACGTCGTCCGGTGCGACTGATTTCACGCAGCTCGATCCCGGAGCGCAGGCGACGGTTCTTTGAAAACCCGAGCCGTGGTGGAGAGGACAAACTTAGGCGCTGAGGCGCACACGTCCCTTGGCACGACGGGCGCTTAACACCTTGCGGCCGCCCGGGGTAGCCATGCGGGCGCGGAAGCCATGGTTGCGTTTGCGCTTAATAACGCTGGGCTGGTAAGTTCTTTTCATCGGTATGCCTTGGGTTGCCGTGCTGTAGCGGGAAAGGGCAGGAAAGTTACTGATTTTAAGAATATATGTCAATCGGAAATATCGTCGCTCCGACAGGCGCTCATCTGTGGATAACTCCTGGCATGCGCGCTAGACTCGCTCCCCCCATCAAGTCTCAGGTTGCGCCGTGGACCAGTTGTCGGTTTGGAAAAAGTGTCTCGACCAGCTAGAAGGCGAGCTGTCCTCGCAGCAGTTTAATACCTGGTTGCGCCCGCTGCGCGCGGTTCAGGACGCCGGGCAACTCCGGCTGTATGCGCCCAACCGATTTGTTCTTGACTGGGTAAAGGACAGGTTTCTTGAACGCATCGAGGCGTTGGCCAAACAGGAGGCCGGCGGGGTCCTGCCGGTGCTTTTGGAGGTTGGTGCGCCCGCTGCGCCAGCGCCGGATAAAGCGATGTCCGCGTCGTTTGTTGGTGACCCTCAAGCCAGCAATAGCGTTCGGCGTCCCACCCCGACGATCAGCAGGCTAAACCCGGACTTCACCTTCGAAAGCCATGTTGAGGGCAAGTCCAACCAGTTGGCGCGCGCCGCGGCACGGCAGGTGGGCGAGAACCCCGGAAGCTCCTACAACCCCCTGTTTATTTATGGTGGCGTGGGGCTGGGCAAGACCCACCTGATGCAGGCGGCGGGGCATGTTATTTTGAAAAATAATCCGGGATCCCGGATTATCTATGCCCACTCGGAGCGTTTTGTCGCGGATATGGTAAAGGCCTTGCGACACGGCACGATCAACGATTTTAAGCGCTATTACCGCGGAGTAGACGCGCTATTAATCGATGACATCCAGTTTTTTGTCGGTAAGGAGCGGTCACAGGAAGAGTTTTTTCACACCTTCAATGATCTGCTGGAGGGTCAGCGACAGGTTATCATCACCGCCGATAAATTCCCCAAGGAGCTGGTTGGCCTTGAAGAGCGGCTGATCTCGCGTTTCGGAAGCGGTCTGACGGTTTCGCTGGAGCCGCCCGAGCTCGAGACAAGAGTTGCCATTCTAATGAAAAAAGCCCAACACGAAAACATGGAGCTCCCCGAAGACGTGTCTTTTTTTATCGCCAAGCGCGTGCGGTCCAACGTGCGCGAACTGGAGGGCGCCCTGCGCCGGGTGATGGCAAGCTCCGCTTTCACCGGGCGTCCCATCGACGTTGCGCTGGCGACAGAAAGCCTGAAAGACCTGCTTGCGTTCCACGAACGCCTGGTTACCATTCAGAACATTCAGAAAACCGTCGCGGAGTACTATAAAATTCGTGTATCGGATCTGCACTCCAAAGACCGCTCGCGTGTCGTGGCTCGACCCAGGCAAGTAGCAATGGCGTTAGCGAAAGAGCTCACTACCCACAGCCTGCCGGAGATCGGGGACGCTTTCGGTGGGCGCGATCATACAACGGTCCTGCATGCCTGCCGCAAAGTAGTGGAGCTCGGTCTGTCCGATGTGCGCATTAAAGAGGATTATTCCAATCTGTTGCGGCTGCTTAGTTCTTAAAAACATATGTGGGGCAATGGAGGCGCCAATGCACGGCGGCGATAGGGGACAGGTTCGGGATCTTTTCCACAATCAATACACACCGCCGCGGCCACCTATTCACAGACTTTTGAATCGTCTATGGGGCTGATTCATAATGCCGGAATGTTCTTGCGCACAGGCCATGCGTAACTCAATACACTACTACTACTAGTTTTGTTTTTAACAACATAACAGCAGGCACGAAACATTTATGCACATCACTGTAAAGCGTGAAGAACTGCTCAAACCGCTCGGCATTGTTGCAGGCGTTGTCGAACGCCGCCAGACATTGCCAATTCTTTCGAACATCCTGTTGCGGTATAACGGCAAAGAACTCACCCTGACCGGTACGGACCTGGAAGTTGAAGTCAGCGCACAGGTTTCCTGCAAGGGCGGAGACAGCGGCGAGATTACGCTGCCGGCACGCAAGCTGCATGATATCTGTCGCGCGCTGCCAAACGACGCAGTGATAGACATCGGCCTTGAGAAAGAAAAGGCACTGATCAAGTCCGGTAAAAGCCGCTTCCGTCTGCTGACCATGCCGGCAGCAGAATTCCCAGCCATTGAAACAGCACAATGGGATATAACTTTCACGCTGCCGCAACGCAAGCTTCGCTGGTTGCTGGAAAAAACCATGTTTTGCATGGCGCAACAGGACGTGCGTTATTATCTAAACGGCCTGCTATTCGAGGTGAACGGGCGAAGGCTACGCGCGGTGGCCACCGACGGGCACCGGCTGTCACTCGCCGAAGTCGATATCAGTGACTCAATCAACGGAGAAAAGAATGTCATTTTGCCACGCAAGGGCGTGCTGGAAATGCTTCGTTTCCTGGACGATTCAGACGTGGAAGTACAGCTGCAAATCGGCGCAAACCACATGCGTGTCACCTTGAAGGGGCTGACCTTTACCTCAAAACTGATCGACGGGCGCTTCCCGGACTATAACCGGGTAATACCCGACAAACAAAGTAAACAATTAAAAATACAGCGCGCCTCTTTTCGCGAAACTCTCAACCGCGCCGCAATACTTTCAAACGAGAAATACCGCGGTGTACGTTTCGGGTTGGGAAACGGTCTCTTGACCATCACCGCGCATAATCCAGAACAAGAGGAGGCCCAGGAAGAGGTGGCCATTGACTATAACGGCGAAAATATGGAAATCGGCTTTAACGTCAGCTATATCAACGAAGCGGTTGGAGCCCTGGACAACGAAGAAATTGAGTTTTGTCTCAATGACCCGAACAGCAGTTGTCTGTTACGTGTCCCCGGCAACAGCAAGCACCTGTACGTGGTTATGCCAATGCGGCTTTAAATTCTGAAGCGCGAGATGTCGCTGATTTCCTTAGTTATCCAAAACATCAGGGTTTATGAGTGCATCGACCTCGAACCAAGCCCACACCTGAACCTTGTTTCTGGTGCGAATGCGAGCGGTAAAACGACCCTGTTAGAAGCGATACACCTGTTGGGCACCGGGCGTTCTTTCCGTACCGCGCAAGCCGAACAGCTGCGAAGAAACGGATCCAGCAGCCTGAGTGTTAGCGGAAAACTGACCACAGACCACGACGAAAATATTCGTCTCGGCCTGACACACAGCGCCGATGGCAGGCGGGTGAGCATCAATGGAATCGAACAAAAGCAGGTTTCCAGCCTGGCCCTGCATCTACCGCTGCAGGTAATTTCTCCTGACACCCACTACGAGTTTCAACAAAACGCCAAACACAGACGAGGGCTTCTGGATTGGGGATTGTTCCACGTGGAACCAGATTTCCCCATCCTTTGGACCCGCTATCAGCGGGTCCTTCATCAGCGCAATGCCGCGCTGAAAAGCCGTGACCAGCATAAGGCTCGCCATGCCTGGGACGACGAACTGGTAGAAACTGGCGAAAAGCTCCAAGCAGCAAGAATGCGTCAGACCGGTCAATTATTGCCGCTTTACCAATCGTGTTGCCAGGAACTATTGGGCGAGAAACACCGGGTCGATCTTGACCTCAATCCGGGCTGGGACGGCGCACGCAGTTTCGGCGAGTGTTTGCAACGAGACTGGGCACGCGACAACGCGCGCGGTTTTACCCACAGCGGCCCACAACGCGCCGATCTGGAGATACTCCTGGATGGCCAGATGAGCAAACGGAACGCATCACATGGCCAGCATAAACTGCTGGTTGTTGCTCTGCGATTGGCACAAATCCGATATTTGCTTGAATGCAGAGGTGCGGGTTGCTGCCTGCTGATAGATGACTTGGCTGCCGAGCTGGATGCCGAACATCGTGCGCGCCTCGCGCGATTTCTGGCCAGCCAATCAATACAGGTTTTCATTACGACCACGGAACCGTCATTTATTGATCGTGACTATTGGCCGAGCCACAAAACGTTTCACGTGGAACACGGGACGGTTACAAGTTGAGTGCCGAATTGTCCGGGCAGCCTGCGCCCAAATGCTCAAACCATGTTCCACACTCGATCCAAAGCCACTTTTAGCATTTGCTGGGAATTGCTACGCAGTCACGTACAAAAAATGTTAAAATCCAAAAACTTAATCGCTGTCAGGAGCAATTGATGGAGAAGAAAAAGGGCTATGATTCCAACAGTATCCAGGTTCTAAAGGGTCTGGACGCTGTTCGAAAACGTCCCGGTATGTATATCGGCGACACGGATGACGGCACCGGCCTGCATCACATGGTGTTTGAGGCTGTAGATAACTCCATCGACGAAGCCCTGGCTGGTCATTGCAACGAAATCCAGGTCACCATCCACACCGACAACGCGATTACCGTTACCGACAACGGTCGCGGCATCCCGACTGAAATAATCCAGGAAGAGGGCAAATCAGCGGTAGAAGTGGTCATGACGGTGCTGCATGCCGGTGGCAAGTTCGACCAGAATTCCTACAAAATTTCCGGTGGACTGCACGGAGTCGGTATTTCGGTGGTTAACGCCCTGTCTGAATTTCTCGAAGTGACGGTCCGGCGCGGCGGCAAGATACATCACCAGGAATTTCGATTGGGCAATCCGGTCGCTCCGCTCAAGATCATTGGCGACAGCACCGAAACCGGTACCAGCGTGCATTTCCGGCCGAGCAGGGAAATTTTCTCGGATACGCTCATGCACTATGATCTGCTGGCCAAGAGGCTGCGTGAGCTGTCATTCCTCAATTCCGGTGTGCGCATTGTGCTGCGCGATGACCGCGATGCCAAAGAGGATGTATTCGAATATCAGGGCGGCATCGGTGCCTTTGTGCAGCACCTCAACCGCAACAAAACGCCGCTGCATCCCAAGGTGATCTACATGACAGCGGAGCGCGACCGCACCAGTGTCGAGCTCGCCATCCAGTGGAACGACTCGTATCAGGAAAATATTTTTTGCTACACCAACAACATCCCGCAGAAAGATGGCGGCACCCACCTAGCCGGCTTGCGCGCCGCCATGACGCGCACACTCAATCACTACATCGATTCGACCGGCCTGGCCAAAAAAGAAAAGGTCGACATCAGTGGCGACGATGCCCGCGAGGGGCTGACCGCGGTGCTGTCGGTCAAGGTTCCCGACCCGAAGTTTTCCTCCCAAACCAAGGATAAGCTGGTCTCCTCGGAAGTGAAGGGCGTGGTTGAGTCGATTGTCAATGAAAAGCTCGGCGAGTTTCTGCAGGAAAATCCGCAGGATTCAAAAATAATCGCACTCAAGATCATCGACGCGGCACGCGCCCGCGAAGCGGCGCGCAAGGCGCGCGAAATGACGCGCCGCAAGGGCGCGTTAGACATGGCCGGGCTGCCCGGAAAGCTCGCCGACTGCCAGGAGCGCGATCCGGCCAAGTGCGAACTTTATCTGGTTGAGGGTGACTCGGCCGGCGGTTCCGCCAAGCAGGCGCGCGACCGCAAGTTCCAGGCGATTCTGCCTCTCAAGGGAAAGATCCTGAACGTCGAGCGCGCACGCTACGATAAAATGCTCACGTCCACCGAAGTCGCTACGCTGATCACCGCGCTCGGCACCGGAATTGGTAAAGATGACTTTGATATCAATAAGTTAAGATATCATCGCATTATTATCATGACCGATGCAGACGTCGATGGCTCGCACATCCGTACATTGCTGCTCACCTTTTTCTTCCGCCAGATGCCGGAGCTCATCAGCCGCGGCTACATCTATATTGCCCAGCCGCCGCTCTACAAGGTAAAGCGCGGCAAGAGCGAGCGCTATTTAAAAGACGACAGCGAACTCAACGCCTACCTGCTGGAAGCAGCGCTCGACGGCGCCGCGCTCAGCGGCGCACCTGGCCAGGCGCCAATCGTTGGCAATGCGCTCGGCCAGCTGTGTCAGGACAATCTCACGGTCGACAATACCATCAAGCGCCTGGCGCGCCGTTATGACACGCGCCTGCTCAAGAACATGGTGCACCTGCCGACCCTGAGCGCGGACACACTCAAGGATACGAAGCAGCTGCATGGTTTCGTGCGTGAGCTCCAGGCGCGACTTGCCGGTCATGCCAACGGCGCGCGTTATGAAGTGAGCCTGGGGACCAGTACGATTTCCGGGGCGAACGAGATTCTGGTTATGCGCGCCGAGCACGGTGCCACCACCGCAAGCCGCATCGACGCCGAATTTGTAAGTTCCGGCGAGTACCGCGGCATGCGTGGTCTCGGCGCCAAACTGCATGGCCTGATCCAGGAAGGCGCAACGGTGCGGCGTGGCGACAAGACCCAGTCGGTAGCGAACTTCGATGAAGCCTTCGAGTGGCTCATGGAGGAGGCACGCCGCGGCCAGACCATCCAGCGCTACAAGGGTCTGGGTGAAATGAATCCGGAGCAGCTGTGGGAAACCACCATGGACATCACCGCCCGCCGGCTGCTCAAGGTGAATATCGAAGACGGCGTGGCCGCGGACGAGGTGTTCACCACGCTGATGGGCGATCAGGTGGAGCCGCGCCGCGAGTTCATCGAGAAGAATGCGCTCGCGGTCAGCAACCTCGACGTATAAACCTGGAAAAAACAGCGGCCGCAGATGAACACAGATAAACGCGGATATTCAGTGCGCCGCCGGTATTCGCCGGTTCACCAAAACGGTGAATGCCCCTCGTGCGTCCATGACACGATTCATCTGTGTTCATCTGCGGCTAAAGCCGTTTAGGATAAAAACCCGTGTCAGTGCAGTTGGCGCGGGGTGGTGAGCAGGAACGGCGGGATATCGGCATCGAACTGGGTGCCGTCGTCGGCCAGCATCTGGTAGCTGCCCTGCATGGTGCCGATCGGCGTTTCCAGTACCGTGCCGCTGGTGTACTCGAAACTCATGCCCGGCGACAAATGCGGTTGTTCGCCCACCACGCCGACGCCGCGCACTTCCTGCACCTGTTCGTTACCGTCCGTGATAACCCAGTGACGGTGGAGCAGTTTCGCCGGCACCGACCCGCTGTTGGTGATGGTAATTGTGTAGGCAAAGACATAGCGCCTGGCGTCCGGTGCGGATTGCGTGTCGACATAAGCCGTCCGGACCAGGATATCGATGTGGTGCTTGTGCAAGTCTGTGTTCATGTTTTTCATCAGGCCAGTTTCCGGTCGACATTATGCCTAAACTTCGACCCGTCTTATACCCGCCAGGTTCCCGGCAACGATTAAGCCCGTAGGATTATCCGTGAATTGCGCCGCCGGGGGCCGGCGCGAGAACTTGCATACAACCTACCTGGGTGAATTGATGCGGTTCGATATCAAGACGCACGGCAGTGAGCTTGCCGCCCCACAGGCAGCCGCTGTCGAGCGCTATGACGCCATCCCCATCCCACAGGCCGAGTGTCGACCAGTGACCAAAAACAATCTGCGTGTCGCGTGTCATTCGCCCTGGCACCTGGAACCAAGGCAGCAGATGCGGCGGCTGCTTGCCCGGCCGGCCTTTGGGGCGCAGGTCCATGCGGCCATGCGCATCGCAATAACGCAGGCGCGTGAAGGCGTTGATAATAATGCGTAACCGCGCCCAGCCGCCCAGATCGTCCTGCCAGTGATCCGGCGAGTCGCCATACATGTGCATGAACAGTTCGTTTCGATCGGAACGCCGTATGAATTCGCCCGCTTCGGCCGCAAGCCGCTGTGCCGTTGCCAGACTCCATTGCGGCAACACACCCGCGTGAACCAGCACACAACCAAGCGCTGCGTCATAATGCAGTAACGGGCAGGTACGCAGCCAGCCCAGCAATTCTTCGCGGTCCGGAGCAGCAAGCACATCATCGAAGGTGTCGCGTTTTTTGCGCGGCGCCTGGCCGGAGGCGACGGCGAGCAGGTGCAAATCGTGGTTGCCGAGCACGGCCGTTGCATTGGGCAGGGATTTTACGAAGCGCAGCAGGGACAACGACTGCGGACCGCGGTTTACCAGGTCTCCGGCGAACCACAGGCGGTCGGCGCCGGGGTCATAATTGAGCTTGTCGAGCAGGGCGCGCAGCGGATCGAAGCAGCCTTGCACATCGCCGATCGCGTACACCGCCATGAGGTCAGGTTCCGGTCAGGCGGTGATGCATTTCCATGTTGGCCTGAATCAATGCGTGCACAATCCCGGGTTCACTCGCCGAGTGGCCGGCGTCCGGAACGATATCAAGCCTCGACTCCGGCCAGGCGCGCTGTAGTTCCCAGGCATTTTCGATCGGGCACACGACATCATAGCGTCCATGCACGATCACGCCCGGGATGTTGGTGAGCTTATAGGCGTCACGCAATATCTGATTCGGCTTCAGGAATATGTGGTTCACGAAGTAGTGCGCCTCGATGCGAGCCAGGCTCAGCGCGACGTGCGGGTCGGAGAAGAAATCCACCACTACTTTGTTCGGCGTCAGTGTGGCGGTGCGGCCTTCCCAGATTGACCAGGCCTCGGCCGAGCGCATGCGCGCCACTTCATCGTCGCCGGTCAGGCGCCGGTAGTGTGCATGCAGCAGGTCGTGACGTTCCGCATCCGGGATCGGATGGATAAAATCCTGCCAGTAATCCGGAAAAATGCGATTCGCACCTTCCTGGTAGAACCAATGAATTTCCTGCGGCCGGCACAGGAAAATGCCGCGCAGCACCAGTCCCAGCACACGCTCTGGATAGGTCTCGGCGTACACCAGGCTCAAGGTCGAACCCCACGAGCCGCCGAACAACACCCACTTGTCGATGCCGAGCTCGACGCGGATGCGCTCCATGTCCGCCACCAGGTCCATGGTGGTGTTGTGCTCGAGTGCGGCGTGCGGGCGCGACCGGCCGGCGCCGCGCTGATCGAACAGCACGATGCGATACAGGTTGGGATCGAAATAGGAGCGGTGTTTTTCCTCGCAGCCGGCGCCCGGCCCACCGTGCACGAACAGCACCGGAAGACCTCGCGGGTTGCCGGATTCCTCTACGTAGATTTCATGCGGCGCATCCACGGCCAGCATCAGGCTGCGGTTCGCCTTGATCGGTGGAAAGAGTTTAAGCATGCGTCAGAACGACGCCTGCTCGACCTGTAACCAGGCGAGACTGATGAGTTTGCCGATCTCGCTGTCAAATGTGGCCCACTTTCGGTAAGGCAGGAGGTCGGCTACCACCTTGTCCTTCATATCGAAATCGCTCATGCCTTTCGCATAATATTTTTTTACCGACCCGTACAGCGCCCTGAGCCAGTCACGATAGGCCGTCACCACGGCGCGCCCGTTGGACTTGCCGTGGCCGGGCACAAAGTGCTGGGCGCCGGTGCGGAGCGCCACCTCACAGGCCTCGACACTACCGAGGAAGTGGCCGTCATCCAGGCGTGCGGTGCGTTCCACGACCGCGTTGTCACCCATGAACATCACCTTGTCTTCAACCACCTCGATCATGATATCGCCATCGGTGTGGGCAATACCGGTGTGAACAATGCGGAAATGCAGACCGCCAAGCGCCAGAGTTTCATCGTTCTCAATCCCGAGGCCGGGGGCCACGGCCTTGGTGCCCTTGATACCGTCATCCGTCAACTGATTCATAAGCCTGATCCAATTCGCGCCTTCGCCCTTGGTCTTTTCCATCATCTTCGGGTGGGCGTAGATCACGGCCTTGGGATAGGCGCGGTGTATGGCGTCGTTGCCTAGCCAGTGATCGCCATGGATGTGGGTGTTGAATACCGCGATAACCGGGTCTTTGGTCACGGAGGCGATCTGCTTGAGCAGCATGTCGCCGACCTGAACACTGGAGCCTGGATCAATCACGACCACGCCTTTGCGCGTCAGCACAAAACCAGGGTTGTTCATAAAGCCCTGGTTGGCCTTGTTGGGAATTTCGTTCGGTCCGTGGATGACGTACACCCGCTCGGTCAGTTTGGTGAGCGGGAAATCGGTCTGAATGGCGGGCGCCTTGCGGTCACAGGCACCGAGAAAGGCGGTCAGGGAGAGCAGTGTGCAAAGGACAGCGAGGCGCATGAAGTATGTCCGGCGACGGTTCAGGTGCCGAAATTATAGCCGCCGGCACGCAGAATAAGCATGCCCGGGAACCAACCGGCGCGGCTGGCATCAGACGGGCAGACCCTGTATTCTGCGCCCTTTTCCGCAGTGCCCCACATGTCCAGCGAAATAGCCCGCGAAGCGGCCCGGCGCCGCACCTTCGCCATCATCTCCCACCCGGATGCCGGCAAGACCACGCTCACCGAAAAGCTGCTGCTGTTCGGCGGCGCGATCCAGCTCGCCGGCAGCATCAAGGGCCGCAAGGCCGCGCGCCACGCGACCTCCGACTGGATGGAGCTGGAAAAGCAGCGCGGCATCTCGGTGACCTCGTCGGTGATGCAGTTCCCCTATAAGGACCGCATCGTGAACTTGCTCGACACCCCCGGCCACGAGGACTTTTCCGAGGACACCTACCGCACGCTCACGGCCGTGGACTCGGCGCTGATGGTGATCGACATTGCCAAGGGCGTGGAAGACCGCACCATCAAGCTGATGGATGTTTGCCGGTTGCGCGCCACCCCCATCACCACCTTCATCAACAAGATGGATCGGGAAGGGCGCGACCCGATGGAAGTCATGGACGAAGTCGAGCGCGTGCTCAAAATCCAGTGCGCGCCCATCACCTGGCCGATTGGCATGGGCAAGCGCTTTCGTGGCGCCTACCACCTGTATGAAGACAGCGTGCACCTGTACGCCGCGCACCACGGCGGCAAGATGAATGTCGGTGAGACCATCCAGGGCCTCAATAACCCGCGCCTCGACGAGGTGCTGGGCGAGCAGGCCGCGGAACTGCGCACCGAGGTCGAACTGGTGAAGGGCGCCGCACACGCCTTCGACAAGGAAGCCTACCTGGCCGGCAAGCTGTCACCGGTGTTCTTCGGCAGCGCGGTGAATAACTTCGGTGTGCAGGAGCTGCTCGATAGCTTCGTGGAAAACGCCCCCGGCCCGCACCCGCGTGAGGCCGCTACACGGGTGGTGCAGGCGGAAGAAGAAGCGTTCACTGGATTCGTGTTCAAGATTCAGGCGAATATGGATCCGAACCACCGCGACCGCATCGCCTTCGTGCGTATCGTGTCGGGCTGCTACAAGCCGGGCATGAAACTGTTCCACGTGCGCATCGGTCGCGAAGTCACTATTTCCAACGCCATCACCTTCATGGCCCGCGACCGCACCATGGTCGAGGAGGCCTACGCCGGCGACATCATCGGCCTGCACAACCACGGCACCATGCGCATCGGCGACACCTTCACCCAGAAGGAGCCGCTGCGCTTCGGCGGCATCCCGAACTTCGCGCCGGAAATCTTCCGCCGCACCCAGATCAAGAACCCGATGAAAATGAAGGCGCTGCAAAAGGGCCTGGAGCAGTTGACCGAAGAAGGCGCCACCCAGCTGTTCCGCCCGCTCGCCAACAACGAACTCATTCTCGGCGCGGTCGGTGTGCTGCAGTTCGACGTGGTCGCGCACCGCCTGCAGCACGAATACGGCGTGGACGCGGTGTTCGAGCCGGTGCAGGTCGCGACCGCGCGCTGGATCAGCTGCCAGGACGAGAAAATGCTGAACGACTTCGAAAAGAAACTGCGCGACAACCTCGCCCTGGACGGCGCCGGCGAGCTGACTTATCTTGCGCCGTCGCGCGTGAATCTCCAGCTCACCATGGAGCGCTGGCCGGACGTGACTTTCAATACCACACGCGAGCAGGTGTAGCGTCAAGACGCCGCTTTTCTGCCTCTCCCTACGGGCCGGGGTGAGGGCAAAGCAGACTGTAGGGTGCGCTTGCGCACCGGTCAGCATCGAACGGTGCGCAAGCGCACCCTACATATCTGCACAACCACGGCACTATGCGCATCGGCGACACCTTCACCCGGAAGTCGGCAGGGTGGGCTGAACGCCTTTGTGTAGCCCAACCTCACGGTGGACAACGAAGCCACGCGATACCGGCGCGCCAATGCAGGTGTCGGGCTTCATTCCATTCAGGCCATCACATCAACCTAGCGAGCTGTGTCTCGGCATCAGCGCGCCGATCACTCCAGCGGCGAGAACAGTATTTCCAGGTCTTCGGCCGCCAGCGCCGGGGTGTCGGCATTGGCCTTGCCGAACACGCCGTCGGCAAGCGCCTGCTTGCGTGCCTGCATCGCCGCGATTTTCTCCTCCACCGTGCCCTGGGTAATGAGCTTGTAGACGAACACCGCCTTGTCCTGGCCAATGCGGTGCGCGCGATCGGTGGCCTGGCGTTCGACCGCCGGGTTCCACCACGGGTCGTAGTGGATCACGGTGTCGGCGGCGGTAAGATTCAAGCCGGTGCCGCCGGCCTTGAGGCTGATGAGAAACAGCGGCACCGCGCCGGACTGGAAGCGATCTATCGGCGTGGCGCGATCCTTGGTATCGCCGGTCAGCAGCACGTACGGGATATCGCGGGTCTTCAGCTCCGCCTCAATCAGCGCCAGCATGCTGGTGAACTGCGAGAACAGCAGCACGCGCCGGCCCTCCTCGATCAGTTCCGGCAGCATGTCCATGAGCAGTTCGAGCTTGGCGGAGTGTTTGACCTTCTTCGCGCTGTCGAGCTTGAGCAGGCGCGGGTCGCAACAGACCTGGCGGAGTTTCAACAGCGCATCCAGAATCACAATCTGGCTGCGCGCCAGGCCCTTCTTCTCGATCTCGCGCCGCACCTTGTCGTGCATCGCCAGGCGAATGCTCTCGTACAGATCGCGCTGCACGCCGTCGATTTCCACCGGGCGCACGATCTCGGTCTTGGGCGGCAGTTCGGTCGCAACCTGTTCCTTGGTGCGGCGCAGCAGGAACGGCGCCACGCGCCGCGCCAGCGCGGTGCGGCGCTCCGGGTCGGCATGTTTTTCGATGGGCGTGCGAAACAGCCGCCGGAACTGGCGCTCGTCGCCGAGCAGGCCGGGCATGAGGAAATGAAACAGCGACCACAGTTCGCCCAGGTGGTTCTCCATGGGCGTGCCGGTGAGGCACAGGCGATGGCGCGTGGTGAGCGCGCGCGCGATCTCGGTGGACTTGGCCTTGGGGTTCTTGATGGTCTGGGCCTCGTCCAGGATCACCGTGTGGTATTCCTGCGCGAGCAGCGCCTCGGCATCGCGCGGCAGCAGCGGGTAGGTGGTGAACACGACGTCGTAATCGGCGAGCCGCGCGAACGCCTGGTGACGCGCGGCGCCGTGCAGCGTGAGTGTCTTGAGGCCCGGCGCGAAGCGCTCGGCCTCGCGCCGCCAGTTCACCATCAGGCTGGTGGGCGCCACCACGAGCGCCGGTTTGTCGAGGCGGCCGGCCTCCTTTTCCGCCAGCAGATACGCCAGCGCCTGTACGGTTTTGCCGAGCCCCATGTCGTCGGCCAGCACGCCGCCGAGTTCGTATTCGCGCAGGAACTGCAACCAGTTGAGGCCGTCCTGCTGGTAGGCGCGCAGTTCGGCCTTGAGCCCGGCGGGCGCGGGCACCGGGCGGATACCCTGGAAGTCGCGCAGGCGCCGCCCCAGCTCGCGCAGTTTTTCGCCGCCGTGCCAGGCGAGCTGGCCGACCGTGCCCTCGATGTCGCCAAGCTGCGCCGCCTGCACGCGCGTGAGCTTGAGCCGCCCGTGTGCGTCGAGCGGTTTCTCGCGATAGAGTTCGATGAGCACCCCGAGCAGGGCACGCACGCGCGCGATCGGCATCGGCAGCAACCGGCCGTCCGGCAGGCGCGCGATGGCGTTCACATCGTCGTCGAGCTCGGCCAGATTGGCGCGCGTGAGGCGCGCGTCGTTGAGCCAGGCGAGCAGTACCGGCAACAGGTTCACGCGCTCGCCGTCGATGGTGACGCCGAGCTCCACGCCGAACCAGTCGATGCCTGTGCCTTCATCGATGTCCCCGTACCACTCGGCGTCGGGTTCGGCGATGCGGTAGGGGTAGCTCGCATCGATCTCCACCCGCCAGCCCGCGGCGCGCAACGCCGGCACGCCGCGGATGCCGAAATCGATGAGCGCATTGGCGCGGTCGTCGGCGCCCACGATCCAATCGTGCGCGCACTCCTTCGGCAGGTTGCTGAAGACGCCGACGCTTTGTAGCGGCACGAAGCCCCATTCGCCCAGGGTACGCAGCGCTTTTTTCTCGGCCTTGAAGTCGCGCGCGATGCGCGTAAGCGTTCCGCCTTCGACGCGCGTCAGCAACTCGCGCGCCTCGCCGGGCGACGCAGTGGTGCCATCGTAGTCGAAGGCGATGCGCGCGAGTTCGGTGTCCATGCGTGTGGCGCCCATGCGCCACTGGAAGTGCGAGGCGAGCGGCAGCGAGGTCTGCAACAGCCGCAGCTGCGGCGTGGGCGCCATGTGCCTTAGCGGCGCCTCATCGAGCGCGCGCGGCAGGAGCGGCGAGTCGGCCGGGAGAAACTTCGTGAGTGCCGCGCGCACGGTCGCCACCTGCGCCGGCGGCACCGGCGGTGCCGAGACGAGAGCCGCCTGCAATGTGGCGTCGAGTGTCGTTAACAATGGACCGCAACAGTGCGCGGCGAGATCAACATACCAGGGCGCAGATAACGGCAGCAGGGTTCCGTCGCCTTCAATGTTCCATTCAAGCCGCTGCGTGCCGTCGCTTCCCAGGCGCCAGGCCGGTTCAGCGCGACGCAGTTCGCCGCGCGCGAGGGGTGTGGTTGCGCCGTCTTTCCAGTGGCAACGGCCGGTGGTGAGCATGTGGCCGAGCATTTCGCCTGCCTCGCTGCCGACCAGCGTGTAGTGCCCGGCGCCAGCGAAGTTTTGGGCGCGCGCGCCATCGAGCCAGCGCAGCAGCCGCCGGTCCTCCTCGGTTACGTAGCGTGCCTGGCTGGAAGCGCCGTGATGCAGTAGCTGTGGCTTGCCGTTACTGCCATCCTTGCGGATGCGTGTGAAGGCGAGTCGGACCTGTGTCACCGGACGCGGCCCGTAATGCCCTTGGTCCAGCAGATACAGCAGCCGCTCGGTGACCGGCGCCGGGTCTTGCGCGGGCGTGAGGTTGGCGAGCCAGAATTGCAGCGCCGGATCGGCCGGCGGCGGAGAGGGCAATGCGTTGTGCGGCGGCGCATCGTCCAGCGCCTCCTCTTCATCGAGATCAAGCGCTTCCAGCAACACCGCCACAACATGCTTGCAGTTGTGGGTTATGGGACAGGTGCAGTGCCCGAGGATGCCGGGCCGCCCATGGCGGCCGGGAACGATTTCGATCTTAACGCGGTAGGGTTTTTTGGCTGTGCCGTACACATGTCCGTTGATGTGGCGCCCATCCGGCGAGCAGTCCATATCCTTTACCTGGCCCGTACCCCAATAGTCTTCACCGCGATGAAAACTTCCCGGCGTGAATTGGCGGCGCAGGTCGGTTTCGGTGAATGGCAGCATGTGGCCCTTGTGCGGCAGGTATGACAGGGCGCCATGCTAACAAGTCGCCGGTTTAGACAAAACGGGCACGCAAAAACGGCCTCCGGAGAGGCCGCTTCTACAAATAACGTAGGGCGCGCCTTGCGCACCGATCGAAATAACGGTGCGTGGAACGCACCCTACGACTGACCGTCCTGGAATCAGCCCGCCGCCCGATCCGCGCGCTTGCGCTCGTTTTCCTTGAGATAGCGCTTGCGCAGGCGCAGGTGATGCGGCGTGACCTCTACCAGTTCGTCGTCCTCGATGAACTCGAG
>DATEYP010000221.1:0-6183 GCA_035256085.1 Acidiferrobacterales bacterium | reverse complement strand
GCGATGCCGGCGTGATCGGTGCCCGGCTGCCACAGGGTGTTGTCGCCACGCATGCGGTGCCAGCGCGTCAGTGCATCCATCACGGTGTTGTTGAACGCATGCCCCATGTGCAGGCTGCCGGTGACATTCGGCGGCGGGATCATAATGCAATAACTCGGGCCCTGTCCGGACGGGCGGAAGGCGCCGGCCTGCTCCCAGGTGTCGTACAGACGCCTTTCGATCGCATGCGGCTCGTAGGCCTTGTCCAGCGTCGCGGGACGGTCGGTTGGTGATGCCATGGGATTATCGTGTGGTTGGGTGAACGGCGGAAGCGGGCGCCGGTTCGGTGCGCATTCTGCCAGAATCAGTGCTTGTCCGGCGGGGTATTTTCCATGTTTGACACGCCCTTCGCCAGCGCTTCCTGCAGCAGCCGGGCCAGCCGTGTGATAATGTCGCTGCTGAGGCCCGCCTGGCCGGATTTGCGGAGCTCCACATTAAGGCGTGCCGCAACCTGGATGGCGAGACGACGCGCGGCATCGGCGGGCGGCAGGTTCGTGGCCGCAGGTCCACCCACCGCATGGCCAGTCTCGTTGGCCTCGGTTTCTTCGAGCATTTCCACGGCTTCTTCCAGAACCGGAATATCGTCCCAGTTTAATTCCTCGGGCGGCGCCGGCACTGCCATGTCCATGGGTGGCGCGGAGACATCAGACGGAGCATCGTTGCCTGTATCAGCGGTGGCGGCGGCAGATGGGATTTCGGGCGCCGCGCCGCTGGGCTGACGAACACTTGGCGCTGGAGACTGGGTGTCCAGATACGGCAGCTCCTGCTGTAGGCCGCCGGCCGGGATTACATGTTTCGGCGCCGCTTGCGGTTCCGGCGTCGACTGAGTTGTGGCGGCGACCTCCGGCAAGCCTTCCAGGGTGATGGACTCGACTTGCAGAGTAGTTTCTGCGGAGGCCGCTTCGGTTTCCGGCGGTGACGCGCCGGGTGCGGCCGGTTGTTTGCCGGCACCGCGCGATTTCTTTGACGTGTCCGCCGTGGGCGCAGCGGGTTGTTTCGCCGGCTCGGTCGCCAGCTCATTGCTGACCAGATCCTGCAGCGAGCGCATGACCTCTTCGAGGGCAACCTTGCGCGATGGTTTGTGCTCGGGCGGCGGCGCACCCTTGTCCGGGGGTTTGGGTTTGCGGGTTGTGCTCATGCGTCTTTGAAAACCCAGTTTTAGTTTTAAGTTCTAAGTGATCAGTAAAGGGCGGCACTTCGCGCCATCATAAACTTATCACTTATTACTAATCACTCAGCACTGCCTGTCAGAGGTTATGGGTCTCTAGCGGGTAACCGCGCTCGCGGTAAAAGCGGAAGCGTTCGCGTCCCCGCACTTTGTCTTCTTCAGTGGCGCCAACCAGCTCGGCGATGCGCGTGAAGCGACTGAACCACGCGGGCACTTCGGGTGCCAGACTGATGAGCACGTCGTGCAGCGCAGCCGGCGGCTCGTTATGGCCGATCAGCACCGGGTGGGCTTCTGCGTCGTCGTCATTCGCGTACATCGCATGCGGCACGAAGCCGCCCTGGCTGAAGGTCCAGAGCAGTTCGTCCAGTTCGAGCGCCGCCGGTTTGTCCGGCGCGAGCAGGTAGACCCGATTGCCGAGGCGCCAGGCCTTCTCCGCGAGCCGGCAGGCGATGCGCTCGCGGCTGTCGGCGTCGGCGCCCAGCAGGTAGAAATCCACCTTGGTCATTTCGCGGCACCGGCCTGTCCTGAGCCTGGTCGAAGGGCCTCGCTGCGCTGGATCAGCCAGGTGGTCAGCAACGGCACCGGCCTTCCGGTCCCGCCTTTTTGCTTGCCGCCGAGCCAGGCGGTGCCGGCGATGTCGAGGTGCGCCCATTTGAACTTCTTGGTATAGCGCGCCAGGAAGCAGGCGGCGGTGATGGTGCCGGCCTCGCGCCCGCCGATGTTGGCCATGTCGGCGAAGTTGCTGTCGAGCTGTTTCTGGTAATCCTCCCAGAGCGGCAACTGCCAGGCGCGGTCGTGCGCGTACTTGCCGGCATTGAGCAGATCGCGCGCCAGCTGGTCGTTGTTGGCCAGCAGGCCGCTGGCGTGCGCGCCGAGCGCGATCACGCAGGCGCCGGTGAGCGTGGCGATGTCCACCACCGCGACCGGGTGGAAGCGCTCGGTGTAGGTGAGCGCGTCGCACAGGATCAGACGACCCTCGGCATCGGTGTTGAGTATTTCGATAGTCTGGCCGGACATGGAGGTGACGATGTCACCCGGCTTGTTGGCGTCACCGTCCGGCAGGTTCTCGCTCGACGGAATCACGCCGACGACATTGATCGGCAGCTTCAGTTCAGCACACGCCTTGATGACAGCGAGAACCGTGGCGCCGCCGCACATGTCGTATTTCATTTCGTCCATGGCGGCCGCCGGCTTGATGGAAATGCCGCCGGCATCGAAGGTCAGGCCCTTGCCGACCAGCGCCACCGGCGGCTCGTCGGCCTTGCCGCCCTGGTACTCGATGGTAATGAGCTTGGGCGGTTGGCGGCTGCCGCGCGCCACCGACAGCAGCGCGCCCATGCCGAGTTTTTCCATGTCCTCGCGCTCCAGCACCGTGGTCTTCACGCCGTACTGGTGTTCGAGCTCGCGCGCCTGATCGGCGAGATAACTGGGCGTGCAGATATTGCCCGGCAGATTGCCAAGGTCACGCGCGAGATGCATGCCGGCGCTGATGGCGAGTCCCTGTTGCACGGCAGTTTCGCCGGCCGCGAGTTCACTGCGCTTGCCGACCGTGAGTATCAGCTTGCGCAGCGGGCGTTTCTTTTCGGACTTTTGGCTTTTCAGGCGATCGAACTTGTAGAGCGCCATCTGCACCGATTCGACCGCGTGGCGCAGTTTCCAGGCGATGTCGCGGCCCTTTACCTCGAGCTCGGTGAGGAAGACTGCGGCCTCGGTGGCACCGGTCCCGGTCAGTGTCTTGGCCATTTTCGCGAGCGTCTCGCGATAACGGCCCTCGTGGAAATCCTTCTCTTTGCCGCAGCCGACGAGCAGCAGGCGCTCGCACAGCAGGCCCGACGGGCTATGCAGCAGCAGGGTCTGGCCGGTCTTGCCTTCGATATCGCCGCGCCGCAGGATCGCGGTGAGACCCCCCTGCGCGGCTTCGTCCAGGCGACGCGCGCTGGGCGACAGTTTGCGGCCCTCGAACAGGCCGACCACCACGCAGGCGCTGCGCTGTTTCTCGGGGTCGCCGCTTTTGACCGTGTATTCCATGCTCGCTCCTGTGGTTCCGGCCGGATTTTCCCGGGGATGATTGTGTTATAGTCAGTCCAAACCTTTACACGCGACCGGCGGATTTCCTTGGAAAAACCGGCAGTCAGAGTGCAGCGTCAGACAGGATTCTTGTTGATCCGGGCGCTATTCGCAATGATCGCCTGTTCCAGCCGTTTTTGGCAACGTTTCTCTCCCCGCGCAGGACGCGACTTCAGGAACGGAGGAGGTACGACGCCACGGATGGCGGAGGTAGATTTCTGCCGGGAGCAAGGACCGAGAGCAATACCGGGAGTCGTTGCCGAGGTAGCGCGAGCGCGATCGCCATGGACGGCGGCCGCTTCGGACTCCTGCAGTGACTGAAGCCTCATTCACTCGGCATTACTCCATAGCGAATGAGGCTTCAGTCACTGGGCAGAAGTGCCGGGCGCGAAGCCGTCAGTGAATGAGGCTTCCTTCACTGGACAAACGCAGGAGCAGTTTTTCCGACATGCAGATCATTAATCGGGCGCTGTTGCGCGAGCTCACCACCACCACCTTGGCAGTGGTGTTCGTTTTCGTCGCGCTGTTCATGGTAGTCAGCCTGGTCAAGATACTCGCCAAGGCCGCGGCCGGAAGTTTTCCCGTAAAGTTTGTCTTTACCGTGCTGGGTCTGCAGACGGTAGAAATTCTGAGCCTCATGCTGCCGCTGGCGTTCTACATCGGCGTGCTCATCACGCTTGGGCGCTGGTACCAGGATAACGAAATGACCGTGCTCGCCGCCTGCGGAGTGGGTCTGACGCAGTTATTGCGGCCGGTGCTGCTGATCGCGGCCGGATTTGCCATTGTCGTGACGTTGCTGGCGTTTTATCTCGCGCCCGTTGCTTCGCGGTTGATTGCGCAGATCAAGCAGGACGAAAGCGGCCGTTACGAGGCGGCCGGCATCATTCCGGGTGTCTTCAATGAAATCCAGCAGAGCGATAAGACGCGGGAAGGGGGTGTGTACTACATCGAAAGCATGGGTCGCGGAGAGGTGATGCAGAAGGTATTCGTGGCCACCCACAATCTCAACCGCCAGGGCGTGATGGTGGCGAAGTCCGGCCGGGAAGTGACTGACGCGGCAACCGGTGGACGGTTCCTGGTTCTAAGTGACGGTGTACGCTACGACGGCACCCCCGGTCAGGGCGATTACCGGATGATCGTCTTCGAGCGTTACGCCTTACGCGTCGAGCTGCCGGCGCCAGTGCTGCGACATACGTCGCTGCACGCCACGCCCACCCGGAAACTGTTCGCCGATCCTGGGCGCGCCGCCAGCGCCGAGCTGCACTGGCGCTTGTCCAAGCCGTTGGCGTTATTGATGTTGACACTTTTCGCGCTGGTGTTTGCCTATACCCAGCCGCGTCGTGGCCGCTACGCCAGCCTGTTTGTGGCGATTGTCGCCTATTTCCTGTACAGCAATCTACTGGGTGTGGCGGACGCCATGCTCAAGCGCGAGCGTGTGCCCGCGGAGTTTGGCCTGTGGTGGGTGCACGCCTTGTTTCTGGTGCTCGGCGCCTATATGTTTTGGCGGCGCGCCAATAACCGGCCGCTGCTGCCTGTGCACGCGCTGTTTTGGAGGCGTCCGGCATGAAGATTCTTGAGCGCTACCTAGCCGTCACCATCTTTACAAATACGCTGCTGGTGCTGGGTGTCCTGCTGGCGCTGTTCTCTTTCATTCAATTCGTGGATGCACTGGGAGACGTGGGCAAACAGAACTATCAGCTTGCCGATGCCGTACGCTATGTGTTGCTGTCCTTGCCGCGCCAGGCGTTCGAAGTATTCCCCATGGCGGCATTGTTGGGCACCACCCTCGGGCTGTCGGCGCTGGCGGCGGACGCCGAACTGGTGGCCATACGCGCCGCGGGGGTGTCGGTCCTGCGTATCGTGGGAACGGCCATGAAGGTCGGGTTGGTGCTCGCACTGGTCGCCGTGCTGATCGGTGAATTCCTGGTACCGGAAACCGAACGCATCGCCGAGCAGGGCCGCACGACGGCGCTCAAGGTTCGCATCAAACAGCAGAAAGATTTTGGACTATGGCTGCGCGATGGACCTGCCTATGTGCACATCGGAGAGGTTCTGCCGGATTTGAGCCTGTTGCGGGTGGATATCTATCGGTTCGATGAGAACGACCGCCTGCGCCTGCAGACCAGCGCCAAGACCGGCCGCTTCGAGGATAATCGCTGGAAGCTCAGCGAGGTGAACGAGAGCTGGCTGGCCGAGAATCGGGTACAAAGCCGCCGCCTGCGCGAGCAGGAGTGGATTTCAACGGTAACGCCCGACCTGATGTCGGTGTTCACGGTGCGGCCCGAGGCGCTGCCGCTGCTGCATTTGTACCGCTATATCAGGCATCTTGCGCTGAACAAGCAGAACACCGGCCCTTATTCTCTGGCCTTCTGGCAGAAACTGGCGGCACCGTTGGCCACAGTGGTGATGATGGTGCTTGCCATTCCATTCGTGTTCGGGCAGCAGCGCAGCGGCGGGGTCGGGGCGCGCCTGTTTATGGGTATTGTGCTGGGATTGGCTTTTTTTGTGGTGAGCCGCACTTTCGGTTTTTTCGGTCTGCTTTATGGCATACCGGCGGTGGTCGGTGCGCTGTTGCCGGTGTTGCTGTTCTTCGGGTTGGCGCTGGTGATGTTACGACGCGTACGCTGAACGCGATCCTCAGGGAATTCTAATATTTTGGCCACAGATGGACGCGGATGATCGAGCGATGAATACAGATATTTGTTTTGATTAACCATGTGTTATTTTTGAATCCGTATTTATCTGCGTTCATCCGCGGCTCATAATATTTACTAATATCCCAACATAATACTTGACGACGGCATCTTTCCGTGCGAACCTATGTCGCATGAAGAAGGAAGATTTCCGGACCATCGGGAACGAAGCACGCGCGGTCATCCGGCGCCGCGCCGTGGCGCTGGTTGTGTCGC
>DATEYP010000220.1:0-4181 GCA_035256085.1 Acidiferrobacterales bacterium | reverse complement strand
TTCATCATTCTCGACGAGGCGCAGAACACCAGCACCGAGCAGATGAAAATGTTCCTGACGCGCATCGGCTTCAACGCCAAGGCGGTGGTGACCGGCGACCTCACCCAGACCGACCTGCCGCGCAGCCAGAAATCCGGCCTGCGCGAGGCGAGCGAAGTGCTCACCACGGTGCGCGGCATCAGCTTCATGCATTTCACCGCCCAGGACGTGGTGCGCAACCCGTTGGTGCAGCGCATAGTCGAGGCCTATGCCGCGCTGACCGACGAGTCGGACAAGCGCTGATGCGCGATATTCCAATCTGCGCGCGCCGAGCGCGCCTCGGCTCGCCCCCTTCTCCCTGCGGGAGAAGGGATGGGGATGAGGGCCAATCTCCCTCACCCTTTGCCCTCTCCGCCCTCACCTTCATTCCCTCTCCCAGAGGGAGAGGGAGGCGAGCCGAGCGCGCTTCGCGCGATTTCATTCACTAGGGGGGAGTAGGATCGCTGATGCGACTATTTCTTACCGTACAGCGCGCGTCGCGCGCCCGCGGACTGCCGGGCACGGCCAGCATCGCGGATTGGGCGCGCGCGGCGCTGGCCGGCAGCGGCCGTGGGACGGCCGAGATTACGGTGCGACTCGTGGACGAGGCGGAGAGCGCTGATCTCAACAAGCGCTATCGCAAAAAACGCGGCGCCACGAATGTGCTGTCGTTCAGTTACGACCCGGTACCGGGGAAGACCGGACTGGCCGGTGACCTGGTGATCTGCGCGCCGGTGGTGCAGCGCGAGGCCGTGCAGCAGGACAAGCGCCTGCGCGCGCATTGGGCGCACTTGGTGGTTCACGGTATACTGCACCTGCGCGGGTACGATCATATTCATAAAACTGACGCGGAAATCATGGAAGCTTCCGAAGCCCGCGTCTTGAAGCGCCTCGGCTTCCCCGACCCCTACGCCTGATCTCCCGATGGCCAACGACGAAGAAATCCAGACCGAAAGCAGTGCCGCACCGCGTTCTTTCATCGAACGTCTCGGCCTGGCACTGCTCGGTGAGCCCGGCACGCGCGCGCAACTGATCGAAGTGCTGCGCGATGCACAGAGCCGCGACCTGCTCGACCGCGATGCGCTCGAGATGATCGAGGGCGTGTTGCAGGTCTCGGAGATGCAGGTGCGCGACATCATGGTGCCGCGCGCGCAAATGGACGTGGTCGACTTCAGTCGTCCGCCCGAGGAATTCCTGCCGCTGATCGTCGACTCCGGCCATTCACGGTTCCCGGTGGTGGATGCGGACAAGGATCGGGTCATCGGCATTCTGCTCGCCAAGGATCTGTTGCCCTACCTGCAACTCGACAAGAAGAAGCGTGCGCGCTACAACCTGCGCGACACGCTGCGCCCGGCGGTGTTCGTGCCGGAGAGCAAGCGCCTGAACGTGCTGTTGCGCGAATTCAAGGCATCGCGCAACCACATGGCGATCGTGGTGGATGAGTATGGCGGTGTCGCCGGTCTTGTGACCATCGAGGACGTGATCGAGCAGATCGTGGGCGAGATTCGCGACGAGTACGACATCGAAGCCGACGATGTCCTGATCGCCGAGCGCGGGTCGGGTGAGTACGTTGTCAAGGCGCTTACGCCGCTCGAGGATTTCAATGCGCGCCTGAAAACCGGCTTCACGCATGCCGAGATCGATACCATCGGCGGTTTCGTCATGGCGCGCCTCGGTCGTGTCCCGCGGCGCGGCGAGAAAATAGAATTCGAGGGCCTGCGTTTCGAAGTGCTGCGCGCCGACAGCCGGCGCGTGCACCTGATGAAAGTCACCCGCCTTGCCGAATCCGTTTAACCGCGCGGCACTGACGGCACCGCGCGCCGACCTGCTGGCGCTGCTTGCCGGCGCGCTGCTGCCGCTGGCGTTCGCGCCGCTCTCGCTCTTCCCGCTCGCGGTCCTCTCACCGGCGCTGCTGTTCCTGTTGTGGCTGGATGGCACGCCAAAACGCGCGCTCTGGCGCGGGCTGCTGTTCGGCCTCGGCCAGTTCGGTGTCGGTGTGTCGTGGGTGTATGTCGCGATTCACGACTTCGGTCATTCCGGCGTGCCGCTCGCGGTATTGCTCAGCGCGCTGTTCGTCGGCGTGCTGGCCGTGTTTCCGATGCTGCTGGGCTACCTGTCGGCGCGTTTTCTGCGCGGCCCGGACGGGTTGCGCCTGGCGCTGTTGTTCCCGGCCGCCTGGACGCTCATCGAGTGGTGCCGTGGCTGGGTCATGACGGGCCTTCCCTGGCTCAACCTCGGCTACAGCCAGATCGATGCGCCATTGCGCGGCTTCGCGCCGATAGCCGGCGTGTATGGCGTGACACTGGCGACGGCGCTCTCCGCCGGACTGCTGGCCGCGCTGGTCTACGCCGGCCGCCGTGCGCGATTCATTGCCCTCGCCGGACTCGCGCTGCTTTGGATTGCCGGCGCGTTGCTGACGCGCATCGACTGGACCGAGGCCAGCGGTCCGCCGCTGCGCGTCGCGCTGGTGCAGGGCAATATTCCACAGGACGCCAAGTGGAGTCCCGAGACGGTACAGCATACGCTCGATTTGTATGCCGGCCTCACGCGTCGGCACTGGGACAGTCGCCTGATTCTGTGGCCGGAGGCGGCCATCACCGTGTTCTATCATGAGGTGGCGGACAATTATCTTGCCGGGCTGGCACGCGAGGCGCGCGCACACGACACCGACATCGTGCTCGGCATTCCGGTGCGCGAGCCGGGTACACGCCGCTATTTCAACAGTTTGTTGTCATTGAGTGACAAGCCCGGCTTTTATCACAAACGCCACCTCGTGCCGTTCGGCGATTACCTGCCGTTTGGGGATTTTCTGCGCGGCCTGATCCGCTTCTTCGACCTGCCCATGTCCGGGTTCAGTTCCGGGCCGGACCAACAGCCGTTGCTCGAAGCCGCCGGCCAGAAGATCGCGAGCGCGATCTGCTACGAGGATATATTCGGCGAGGAGTTGATCGGTGCGCTGCCCGAGGCCACGTTGCTGGTCAATGCCACCAACAACGCCTGGTATGGAAATTCCTTTGCTCCGCACCAGCATCTTGAAATGTCGCGCATGCGCGCGCTTGAGACCGGCCGTTACATGCTGCGTGTCACCACCAATGGCGTCTCGGCCATTATCGACCCGCACGGCAAGATCCTCGGCCGCTCGCAGCAGTTCAAGACCCAGGTGCTGACCGGTGAAGCGGCGCCCCGTTCTGGCGCCACCCCGTATGTGCGGGGCGGGAACCTGCCGGTGATTCTGCTGGTGCTGGGCGTCCTTCTTTACGGCATACTGGCCGCCCAGCGCCGGCCGGTGTGACGCGACGGTGCGCGCAGAAATTCCGGGATGAAAATCCTGGACAGTTTTACTTATTCCCCGCGGCGCGAGAGCCAGGTAGCACCTCAAACAGCTCTGTTTGACTCACCGTAAGGAGAAAACAACACGCGTAGCGGTTTTCGGCTAAGGCGTCAGGGCACCTGTCGGTCTAAAGGCTGGAATTGGCCAGAAAACGGCGATGTCTTGCCGGTTTTTCTCGGCAGGGCTGCCGAATCGTGCAATTATCCTAAAAACGGCTTTAGCCGCAGATGAACGCAGATGAACGCAGATTAACGCAAATGAATCATGCCTTTTATGCGCCGAGACCATTCGCCCTTTTGGTGGGCTGGCGAATACCGGCAGCGCATTGAATATCCGCGTTTATCTGCGTTCATCTGCGGCTGACTGCTTTTTTTCAGGTTCATAATTGGAAGCACGTCGGCACAAAAGTAACCAATATTTAACAGACCACATGCGCCTGCGCCAACACACCAGCTACACGGATATTCTGCCAGCGGCCTGGAACGCGCTGGTCGGCACGGACAATCCAACCCTGCGACACGAATTTCTGCTGGCCCTTGAAATCAGCGGCAGTGCCACGGCCGCGACCGGTTGGCAGCCCCTGCCTCTGCTCATCGAGGATGACGCAGGACGCACTATCGGCGCCGTGCCGTTTTGGCTCAAGAGTCATTCCTTCGGCGAGCTGGTGTACGACTTCGCCTGGGCGCAGGCCTATGAACGCGCCGGCTTGCATTATTACCCGAAGCTCATTGCAGCGGTTCCCTTCTCGCCCATCGCCGGCCCGCGCATGTTGGTTGCGCCCGACGCAGACCGCCATGCCGTCATCGATGCGCTCATGAGCGGCGCGCGCGAG
>DATEYP010000219.1:0-8354 GCA_035256085.1 Acidiferrobacterales bacterium | reverse complement strand
GAGGGACGTGCAGCAGGTGCGCGCCAATCTGCACCGCCAGGCGCCCGGCAATCTCACTCATCGGCGCCAGTAACGGCAAACGGCCTTTCACTTCCACGGTCTCGAACGCCACTGCCGTCAGGCCCTTCTGTTGCAGCACACGCGCCAGTTCCGGCACCGCGGCCAGATGCAGGTACGAAAACAGCACGTGCTCGGGTCGCAGCAGGTCGTATTCCGGCGCGGTCGGCTCCTTCACCTTGACGATCAGCTGGGCGCGCCGGTACAGGGTCGCTGCATCCGGCAGAACCTGTATGCCCTGCGCGCTATAGGCACTGTCCGGATAACCGCTCTTCTCTCCGGCCCCGGTCTGTACGTACACCTCACTCCCGGCGCGCACTAATTCCCCGGCGGCTTCGGGTACGAGCGCCACACGCCCTTCGAGGGGTTTGATTTCCTTTGGAACACCGATACGCATGCCTGCTCCTTTCGTCGCTGTCCGGAAAGACTTCGCCTCAGGATAACAGCCGTTATAATAGCGCTCCAAATTCTCACGAACTTTCCGGAGTCTTGTTCATGGCCACCGTCAAACACTGTCGTCTCCTGATCCTGGGCTCCGGCCCGGCCGGCTACAGCGCCGCTGTTTATGCCGCGCGCGCCAATCTCAAGCCGGTATTGATCACCGGCATGGAACAGGGCGGCCAGCTCATGACCACCACCGACGTGGACAACTGGCCGGGCGACGTCGAAGGCCTGCAGGGGCCGGGACTCATGGAGCGCATGCAGAAACACGCCGAGCGCTTCAAAACCGAGATCGTCTCCGATCACATCCGCAGCGTCGATCTCAAGGCACGGCCATTCAAGCTCACCGGCGACTCCGGCGAGTACAGCTGCGATGCGCTCATTATCGCCACCGGCGCTTCGGCCAAGTATCTCGGCATCCCGTCGGAAGAGAAGTTCCGTGGCAAGGGCGTATCGGCCTGCGCCACCTGCGACGGCTTCTTCTACAAGAACCAGAAGGTTGCCGTGGTGGGCGGCGGCAATACCGCCGTGGAAGAGGCGCTGTATCTGTCCAACATCGCCGAGCATGTCACGCTTATCCACCGCAGCGACAAGTTCAAGGCCGAGGCCATCCTGGTCGACAAGCTTATGGAGAAAGTCGCGGCCGGCAAGATCTCCCTCGAAGTGAACAGCAACACGGATGAGATCCTGGGCGACAGCAGCGGCGTCACCGGCGTACGCGTCAAGGACAACGCCGGCAAGAGCAAGGACATCGGCGTGCACGGCGTGTTCATCGCCATCGGCCATGCGCCCAACACCGCCATTTTCGCAGGCCAGCTCGACCTGGAGCACGGTTACATTAAGACCCGTTCCGGCAACCAGGGGAATGCCACCGCCACCAGCGTACCGGGCGTGTTCGCGGCCGGCGATGTGCAGGACCACATCTACCGCCAGGCGATCACCTCCGCCGGCAGCGGCTGCATGGCGGCGCTCGATGCCGAACGCTATCTCGAGCAGTTGAAGAAGTAGTTCTTACTATAAAGGCGTTGGCCACAGATGAACGCTGATAGACACAGATATTACCCCTCGGTTTCTATCCGCGTTCATCTGCGTTCATCTGTGGCTGTCTTTGTGTCTTTGTGTTCGGAATCATGCTGCTCGCCAGCGGCGCCTCGCTCCTGTGGCACGCCTGGATCTAGTGTAGTGCTTCACGATTGACGGAACATTGCTTGTTTGAAATGCAGGTCGGCCTTCAGGCCGACATGTCGGGCTAAAGCCGCAACCAGGCCATCCCTGGCCTGCGGCCCTCGCCTCGATCCCATCGGCGAAGCCCGACCTAGAGGGGGCTCCGGGAAGTTATAAGTACCAAACAGAATGAAGCACTACACTGGCCGGCAGCACGGCACACACCATGCGCCCCGTTGTGTTTTTAGCGCCGGCACCGCATATTCACCGCATCTCTCCTTGCGCAGCGCGCCATGGCAGACCAGGACGGAGACAACGAAGACCGCGGCCTGTTTCGCAAGGCGGTGAAGGGCGCGCGACCGCTCAAGCAGGACCGCCACAGCCCGCAGCGGCCGCGCCATAAACCGGTGCCGCTGCAGCGGCAACGCGATGATCAAGAGGTGATGGCCAGCCTGCTCTCGGATGATTACTCCCCGGACATCGAAACCGGCGAGGAACTGCTGTTCGTGCGCACCGGCATCCAGCAGCGCGTGCTGCGCAAGTTTCGCCGTGGCCAGTACACCATCGAGGCCGAGCTCGATCTGCACGGCCGCACCGCCTCCGAGGCACGCGAACTGGTCAGCCGGTTTCTGCACCGCGCGCGCGTTGGCAACAAGCGTTGCGTGCGCATTATTCATGGCAAGGGGCTGAGTTCGATTGGCAAACTGCCGATACTGAAAGTGAAGGTAAACAGCTGGCTGCGGCAGAAGGACGAAGTGCTCGCGTTCTGCTCGGCGCGTCCCAGCGACGGCGGTACCGGTGCGGTGTATGTGCTGCTCAAGAAAGCCTGAGCCCGTCCGGACCGGCGGCGTATTCAGGGAAGCAGGTCGTAGCCGACCGGCCGCTCGGCAATGGATACGAGCAATACCACGGCGTGCGCGGCGATACCCTCTTCGCGTCCGACAAACCCAAGTTTTTCCGTCGTGGTGGCCTTGACGTTGACGCAATCGGTGCTGATGCCGAGATCGGCCGCGATGTTGTCCATCATGGCCGGAATATGCGCGGCCAGCCGGGGCGTTTGCGCGATGATCGTGCTATCTACATTCTCCAGCCGCCAGCCGCTTTCGTCGAGCAGCGCCTCGACACGGCGCAGAAGCTGGCGGCTATCGATGCCCTTGTAGCGCGGGTCGGTGTCCGGGAAATGCCGACCGAGATCGCCCAGGCCGGCGGCGCCGAGACAGGCGTCGCAGATCGCGTGCAGCAGCACGTCCGCATCCGAATGACCGAGCAGGCCTTTGGTGTGTGGAATTTTCACTCCGCCGAGAATAAGGTCGCGTCCGGCAACCAATTGATGCACGTCATAACCATGGCCAATGCGCATCATCGGGATTCGTGTTCCTGTGCACGCAAAAAGAGTTCGGCCAGCGCCAGATCCGCGGGCACGGTGACCTTGATGTTGTCCGCGTGCCCGGGCACCAGCCGCGGGCGTGCGCCGCTGTACTCCATGGCCGAGGCCTCATCGGTGATTTCTGCGCCCTCGGCGATTGCCGATTCCAGCGCCGCGCGCAACGCGGCGAGCCGAAAGACCTGGGGCGTCAGTGCCCGCCACAAGCCGGTGCGCGCCACGGTTTCCTGGGAGCAGCCATTATGATCGGCGCGTTTCACCGTGTCGCTGAGCGGCAGCGCCAGCAGCCCGCCATCCGCGTGTCCGGCGATAGCCAACAGCAAGGTATCGATATCGACATGCCGCACGCATGGGCGCGCGGCGTCATGCACCAGCACCCAGTCATCGGGCTCGGCATAGGTTTCCAGCTCGCGCAGGCCGCTGAGCACCGTGTGGGCGCGTTCCGCTCCGCCCACGTAGGTCTTCAACAGATTCGGAATCTCCATCGCCAGGGTCTGCCAGTATGCATCGTCCGCGGCGATGCCCACCACCATGCCACGCAGGCGCGGATAGCGTCCGAGACGTTCGAGAGTATGCAACAACATGGCGCGGCCATGGAGCGGAAGATACTGCTTGGGACGAGCAGCGCGCATACGCGCGCCGCCGCCGGCGGCCGGGACCACCGCCCACAGTGCCGGGGCAGGTTCGGTGGCCAAGAGAGTACCGGAACGAGCGGTCAGGCGGCGACGCCAACCTGTTCGCGAATTCTGTGGATCGCGTCTTCCGGTGAAATGCCGGTTGCCACGGCGACCTCACGCGCGAGATGATTGCAGCCGGTCTGCAGCAAGCGCACTTCCTCAAAAGATAAACTTTTCTCGCTCTTCCAGCGCAGCAGGTCACGCACCACTTCGCCGATCTCCATGCACGAGCCGGCATTCACTTTGCGCGCCAATTCCCGGCAGCGCTCCAGCTGGTTGCCAACCGTCGAGCGGTTCTTGCCCGAACCGGACAGCACCTTGTACAGGTCCTTGACCTTTTTACCATCGAGCAACTGACGGATGCCATTCGTTTCCATGCGCGTGAGCGGCACCTTGATGGTGGCGCCGCTTTCCAGAATGCGAATCACGAAACAGGATTCGATATTACCGGTGAGAAACACGTCTTCCTGGCTTTCAATCACACCGACACCGGCCGCCGGGTAGAACACCGCGTCACCCACCTTATACGCTGATTTCCGTGCCATGCAGCTGCCCCTCCGTTTGTGGTTTAGATACCCTCGCTAACCATTTGAACAATAGAAGTATCTATTTGTCAAATGACTTCTTAACTTCATCCACCCAGTGACTTCTGTGGCAGCCGCCTCACGGAAAGGATCAGGTACAATACCGGCCCCAAATTCCCGATCTCCGTTATCATCCTTGCCCTCCCTGCCACCCACCGCCGCCTCTGAAAAGCCGTGCTCACCGCTCCTGCCCGACAGGCCGCGGCAACCGGGCGCAAGCCTGCGCTGGAGGCATTTGCTGGGCTCGGGGCGGGGTCTGGCCATGGCCCGCACCGCCGAGGCGCATGACGGCCCGCTGCTGGTGATCACGCGCGATACCCGCACGGCCCGGCAAATCGAGGACGAGATCCGCTTCTATCTGGGTGAGTCCGGACATGTCCCGCTACTGCCATTTCCGGACTGGGAGAGCCTGCCCTACGATGCCTTCGCCCCGCATCCGGACATCATCTCCGAACGGCTCCTGACCCTGTACCGGCTGCCGGAGCTCACGCACGGCATTGTGCTGCTCACCGCCGCCACTTTGCAGCACCGCCTGCCGCCGCGCACCTACGTGTCCGGACACACCTTTTTGCTGGATGCCGGCAGCAGCCTCGACATCGAGACATTTCGTGCCCGCCTGCAGCAGGCCGGCTACCAGTCGGTTGCGCAGGTCATGGAACCGGGGGAATACGCCGTGCGCGGCGGCATCGTGGACGTGTTCCCGATGGGCGCGCTGGCACCCTACCGTATCGACCTGTTCGGGGAAAAAGTTGAGTCCATTCGCCTGTTCGATCCGGAGAGCCAGCGCTCCGGGGAGAAACTGCCGGGGATACGACTGCTGCCGGCGCGCGAAGTGCCGCTCCAGCCCGAGGCCATCCAGCGCTTCCGCCAGGCGTTCCGCACGCGCTTTGAGGGTGACCCACAGAAGGTGGCGTTGTACCGCGAGGTCAGCAAGGGTTCCGCCCCGGCCGGCATCGAGTACTACCTGCCGCTGTTTTTCGAGGCCACCGCCAGCCTGTTTGATTATTTGCCGGAAAACGCACTGTGCATCATCGAAGACGGCATTGAGGAAACCGCACAGGTCTTCTGGCAGGAAACCGAAGAGCGCTATCGCATCCTGCGCACCGATCCGGAACGGCCGGTGCTGCCGCCCGCGGATCTGTTTCTTGAGCCCGCCGATCTCGTTGCCGCCCTCGATCGCTATGCGCGCGTACGCTTGACTCCGTTCGCCGAAGAACCGACCCGGTCGCTGTCGGGTGAAACCGTAACCTTCGATACCAGGCTGCCGCCCGTGCTACCGGTGAATGCCAGGGCGGAGGTGCCGCACGCCGCACTATTCGACTGGCTGGGACAATATCCGGGGCGTGTGTTGCTGGTGGCTGAAACACCGGGGCGGCGCGAGGTGCTGCGCGCCTTGCTGCACGACCACGGTTTCTATCCCGAACCCTGTGCGGACTGGCCGGCATTTGTCGGCATGACGGCGCCGCTCGCACTCTCGGTCGCCGATCTGGAAAAAGGCCTGTTGTTATCAGAGCCGGCGCTCGCCGTCATCACCGAACCGCAACTGTACGGCGAGCGCGCCACGCAACGCCGGCGGCGTTCCCAGGCCAGCCGAGACATCGGCACGGTCATCCGTGACCTGGCCGAGCTGCATCTCGGCGATCCAGTGGTGCACGAAGACCATGGCGTCGGCCGCTACCGCGGCCTGCAGGCCATGGATGTCGGCGACGGCCCGACCGAATTCCTGACACTCGAATATCAGGGCGGCGACAAGCTCTACATCCCGGTCACGGACCTGGCGCGGGTCACGCGCTACACCGGCACTCACCCGGACCAGGCGCCGCTGCACAAGCTCGGCGGCGATGCCTGGGACAAGGCCAAGCGGCGCGCGCGCGAAAAGGCCTGGGACGCGGCCGTTGAGCTGCTCGAGGTCCAGGCGCTGCGCCAGAGCCGCGCCGGCCACGCGTTCGCGACGCCGGACGACCACTACGACGCCTTCGCCGCCGCCTTCCCGTTCGAGGAAACTCCCGACCAGACGCGTGTCATCGACGAGGTGCTGCACGACATGGAGACGCCGCGCCCCATGGACCGGCTGGTATGCGGCGATGTCGGCTTCGGCAAGACCGAGGTAGCGCTGCGCGCCGCGTTTCTTGCCGTGCACAACGGCAAGCAGGTGGCGGTGCTCGTGCCCACCACCCTGCTCGCGCAACAGCATTTCCAGAACTTCAGCGACCGGTTCGCTGACGTACAGGGTCGTACTAATGTCGCGGGAGACAGGATGTCGGGAGCGACCGATCTTCCGGTGAAGATCGAAGTGTTGTCACGTTTTCGCAGTCAGGCCGAAATCAACAAGGTGATCGCGGCGCTGGCCGGGGGCAAGATCGACATCGTGATCGGCACCCACCGGCTGTTGCAGGACGACGTGCACTTCAAGCGCCTCGGACTGGTGATCATCGACGAAGAACACCGCTTCGGCGTGCGCCAGAAGGAGCGGCTCAAGAAGCTGCGCAGCGAAGTGGATATCCTGACGCTCACTGCCACGCCGGTGCCGCGCACGCTCAACCTGGCGCTGTCCGGCATGCGCGATGTCTCACTCATCGGCACGCCGCCGCAGGCGCGACTTGCGATCAAGACCTTTGTGCTCGAATGGAACGACGCACTGATCCGCGAGGCCTGCCAGCGCGAAATCCGGCGCGGCGGCCAGGTGTTCTTTCTGCACAACGACGTGCGCACCATGGACCGGATGCTGGAAAAACTTCAGCGGCTCGTGCCCGAGGCCGACATCCGCATCGCCCACGGCCAGATGCCGGAGCGCGATCTCGAACGCGTGATGCTCGATTTTTACCACCAGCGCTTCAACATCCTGCTGTGCAGCACCATCATCGAAACCGGCATCGACATTCCGACCGCCAACACCATCATCATCGAGCGCGCCGACAAGTTCGGCCTGGCGCAGCTGCACCAGTTGCGCGGACGCGTCGGGCGCTCGCACCACCGCGCCTATGCCTATCTGCTGATCCCGCCGCGCAGCGCACTGAGCGGCGATGCGCTCAAGCGCCTGGAGGCGATCGCCGCACTGGAAGACCTGGGGGTGGGGTTTGCACTTGCCTCGCATGATCTTGAAATTCGCGGTGCCGGCGAACTGCTGGGCGAGGCGCAGAGCGGACAGATCGACGAGGTGGGGTTTGCGATGTACAGCGACCTGCTGAACCGCGCGGTGGAATCGCTCAAGGCGGGGCGCCAGCCGGATCTGGAAACTCCCATCTCGAGCGGCGCGGAAATCAATCTGCACGTGCCGGCGCTGTTGCCGGCCGACTACCTTCCGGACGTGCACATGCGACTCGTGCACTACAAGCGCATCGCCGGCACCCGCAGCCGCGAGGAACTGGAGGACCTCATGGCCGAGACCATCGATCGATTCGGGCCTTTACCCGATGCGGCGAAGGTGCTGTTCGAAGTGAGCGCGCTGAGATTGCGTGTCAGTAGCCTGGGTATGCGCAAAATCGAAGCCGGTCCGAAGGGCGTGCGCATCGAATTCGCTGATAAACCGAATGTCGATCCGGCGAAAATTATCCGCCTGCTGCAGACAGCACCGCGCCTCTACCGTTTGGACGGCCAGAATAAACTGCGGATCACGGCGGATATGCCGGATGCCGAATCACGCGTTGCGGCGCTGCAGACACTACTCAGCGCACTGACCGCGACTGTTCCAAAACCGGGGTCAATCTGATCCTAGCTGTTCTCTAGTTGTTCTCTCTACTGCTTAGTCGTCTTGACTGCCGAGAATAGAAAATACAATCCGGCAAGAATCGCTACTGCGCCTACGAGATATTTATTTTCTCCAAGGGGCACATTCCATATTGCGCCTCTGTAGATAATTGTTATTCCGGCAAAAAGCATCGATAGCGCTATAACGAGAACCGGAACGTGTTCCGTCCCAGCAAATCGGGGCCAGTTTTGCCCCCTAAATCCCACCTAATCGGGGCCACCTCAAAGAGGCCTTTTCCCACCTAATCGGGGCCACCGTCGGTCATGGTTATGCTGCGCGCTTTTTCTCTTCAAGGGGGA
>DATEYP010000218.1:0-2319 GCA_035256085.1 Acidiferrobacterales bacterium | reverse complement strand
GCTCAAGATCGTCGCCACCCGCGGCTACACCGTGGACACGCAGGAGTATCACCCCGAGCCGCGCGTGGCAGCGATCGTGGCCTCGCACTTCAAGCCCGAGTTCGTGGTGAACGTGAAGGAAACCGGCCAGACCCTGATGGTGGATTACTCCGACATCAGCAACCTCAAGGTGACCAGCATCGGCACCGAGCGCTTCCTGCATGACGGCGGTTGGGATTCGACCAAGCGCTACTTCATGGTGGCGGCCAACCAGCGCAATACCATCGCGGTGGTGGACGCCAAGGAAGACAAGCTCGTCAAGCTGGTGAAGGACGGCGTGGGCAAGATTCCGCATCCCGGCCGTGGCGCCAACCTGGTCGATCCGAAGTTCGGACCGGTGTGGGCCACCAGTCATCTCGGTGACGAGACCGTGGTGCTGATCGGCACCGATCCGGAAAAGCACAAGGCCAACGCCTGGAAGGTGGTGCGCACGCTCAAGGCGCAGGGTGGTGGCTCGCTGTTCATCAAGACCCATCCGAAGTCGAAGAACCTGTGGGTGGATACGCCGCTCAACCCGGATGCCGCCGTCAGCCAGTCGGTAGCGGTGTTCGACATCAACAACCTCGACAAGCCGTTTGAGGTGGTGAAGATTGCCGAAATGGCCGGCTTGGGTGAGGGAGCGAAGCGCGTCGTACAGCCGGAGTACAACAAGGCCGGCGACGAGGTCTGGTTCTCGGTGTGGAACGGCAAGACCCAGGAGTCGGCGATCGTGGTGATCGACGACAAGACCCGCAAGCTCAAGGCCGTGATCAAGGACAAGCGCCTGATCACGCCGACCGGCAAGTTCAACGTCTACAACACACAACACGACGTATACTGAGCATTACCTTCTGCGTAATTCTTACGGGGCGGGCGATCCGCCCCGTTTCTTGCCAAGAAGCGTCATTTATTTAAGGAGGGAATATGCGATCGGCATTGTGGTTGGTGGTTTCCATGTGCGTGTTTTCGCTCGGCGCGGGGGTGACCGTTCCGGCGCTCGCCGCGGGAGAAACCGGGCCTGCCGCCTCGATCCACAAGGGTGAGGGCACCGTCCACCGCGTGGACGCGGCGGCCGGCAAGCTCAACATGACGCACGGCCCGATCAAGAGCCTCAAGTGGCCAGGCATGACCATGGATTTCCGGGTGAAAGACAAGGCCGTGCTCACGGGGATCAAACCCGGGCAGCAAGTGGAATTCGATCTGGAGAAATCCGACAGCCAGTATGTCATCACGCGGATCACGCCGGCCAGGAAGTGACATGCGTGCCACCCCGTTCTGGCTCGCCGCGTTTCTCGCGGCGCAGGCCGCAGCGGCCGAGATTTCGCCCGTGCGTCAACAGGCGCTGCGCCATCTGCTCGCGCAGGATTGCGGCTCCTGTCACGGCCTCACGCTGCAGGGCGGGCTCGGGCCGGCGCTCACGCGCGAGGCGCTGGCCGGCAAGTCGCCGGAGATGTTGCGCACGGTCATTCTGCATGGCCGTCCCGGCACGCCGATGGCGCCATGGCAGCCGTTCATGAGCGAGGCCGAGGCGGCATGGCTGGTGCAACAGCTACTGGAAGGCAAGGCCCTATGATTGTGGAAAGTCGGCGTCGCGACGTTTTCGCCACACTGGCCGGTTGTCTGCTGTTGCTGGCGGGCTGCGCCACGCCGCGCGGCAGCGGCGACCTCGGGCTGGTTATTGAGCGCGCCACCGGCAGCGTGCAGGTGGTCGAGACCACCACGCGTACGAAGCTTGCGCGCGTGCAGGGCCTCGGCGACCTGTCGCATGCCTCGCTGGTGTACTCGCGCGATGCGCGCTACGCCTACGTGTTCGGACGCGACGGCGGCCTCACCAAGGTGGACCTGCTGTGCCGGCGCATCGACAAGCGTGTGTTGCAGTCCGGCAACGCCATTGGCGGGGCGATCTCTCAGGATGGCCGGCTGATTGCGGTGTCGAACTACACACCGGGCGGCGTGAAGGTGTTCGACGCCGTGACCCTGGAACCGCTCGCCGATATTCCGGCGGTCTACGGCAACGGCCAGCATTCCAAGGTCGTGGGACTGGTGGATGCGCCCGGCCAGCGCTTCGTGTTTTCGTTGTACGACGCCGGCGAAATCTGGATCGCCGACCTGCGCGATCCCGGGAAACCGGTGGTGCAGAAATTCACGAACATCGGCAAGCAGCCGTACGACGGCACGGTGACTCCGGACGGACGCTATTACATCGCCGGGCTGTTCGGCGAAGACGGTCTGGCGCTGCTCGACCTGTGGCAGCCGCAGCAGGGTGTGCGGCGCGTGCTGCAAGGTTACGGACGCGGCGAG
>DATEYP010000217.1:0-2421 GCA_035256085.1 Acidiferrobacterales bacterium | reverse complement strand
CATACGATGCTACAGCCTGCCCTCCACCCAATCCGACACGTCCGCCAACGCGGCATCGAGCTGCGTGGGATCGGTACCGCCAGCCTGGGCCATGTCGGGCCGGCCACCGCCCTTGCCGCCAACGCGCAGCGCCACCTGGTTGACCAGTTCGCCGGCCGGCACCTTGGCGGTCAGATCCTTGGTCACGCCGGCGATCAGCAGCACCTTGCCGTCCTGCACCGCGGCCAGCACGATCGCGGCGTTACCGAGCTTGTCCTTGAGCTTGTCGAGGGTGTCGCGCAGGGTCTTGCTGTCGGCGCCGTCGATGCGCGCCGCCAGCACCTTTACGCCCTTGATGTCCCTGGCCTGGGCACTGAGATCGCCGCCCTGGCCGCTGGCGAGGCGCGCACGCGTCTGTTCGAGTTCTTTCTCCAGGCCTTTCACGCGCGCCTGCAATTGCTCTACCTTGCGCGCCACATCGTCACGGCTGCCGCGCACCAGTTCCGCCACCAGCTGCAGCCGGTCCTCGGTCTGGCGCACGTAGGCGAGCGCGCCGGCGCCGGTCACGGCCTCGATGCGCCGTACACCGGCGGCCACGCCGCCTTCCGCGACGATCTTGAACAGGCCGATGTCACCGGTGCGCTGCACGTGCGTGCCGCCACACAGTTCGGTGGAGAAATCACCCATGCCGACCACGCGCACTTCATCGCCGTATTTCTCGCCGAACAGCGCCATGGCGCCGGAGGCCATGGCTTCCTGGATCGGCAGGATGCGCGTACCGACCGGATCGTTGGCACGGATCTCCTCGTTCACCAGGCGCTCGATCTCGTCGAGCTGCATGTGCGTAATCGGCTCAAAGTGCGCGAAGTCGAAACGCAGGCGATCCGCGTCGACCAGCGAACCCTTCTGCTGCACATGCGAACCCAGCACCTTCTTGAGCGCCGCGTGCAGCAGATGTGTGGCGGAGTGATTGCCGGCGGTGCTGCGGCGCCGGGTCGCGTCGACTTCACAGGTCACGCGCTCACCGACCTTGAGCGTACCGGATTCAAGCTTGCCGATATGGGCATGGCCTTTCTGGGTATCGCGCACGACAAAGCGCGCGCCTGCTGCCGTGAGAACTCCCTGATCGCCTGCCTGGCCGCCACTTTCGGCGTAGAACGGCGTGCGTTCGAGATACACGACAGCTTCCTGTCCGGCCTTGATTTCCTTTGCCTCGGTGTCGCCCACGCGGATCGCGGTGATGCGCGCGTCACCGCAAGTCGTTTCGTAGCCGGTGAACTCGGCCGGCTGGATGCGCATTTCATCGAGGCTCACGACGCCGGCGATCTTGAAGCCGGAGGCGGCGCGCGCCTGATCGCGCTGTCCTTCCATGGCGCGCTCGAAGCCATCCATGTCGAGACTCAGGCCGCGCTCGCGCGCGATGTCGTTGGTCAGGTCGGCCGGAAATCCATAGGTGTCGTACAGCTTGAACACGGTTTCGCCGGGAATGACCTTGCCCCGCATCTGCGCGATATCGTCTTCCAGGATTTTCATGCCCTTGGTGAGCGTTTCGGCGAAGCGTTCTTCCTCCTGGCGCAGCACGCGCTCGATCTGGGTCCTGGCCTTGGCGAGCTCCGGGTAGGCGTCGCCCATTTCCTTCACCAGCGGCGTGACCAGCCGCCAGAAGAACGGCTCCTGCGCGCCGAGCAGATGCCCGTGGCGCGCGGCGCGGCGGATAATGCGGCGCAGCACATAGCCGCGGCCTTCGTTCGACGGCAACACGCCATCGACAATCAGGAAGGCGCAGGAGCGAATGTGATCGGCAATTACGTTGAGCGACTTGTTCTGACGATCCTTCGTTCCGAGAATGTCCGCGACCGCATTGATGAGATAGCGGAAGATATCGATCTCGTAGTTGCTGTGTACGCCCTGCATAACCGCGGCAACACGCTCCAGCCCCATGCCGGTATCGACTGACGGCTTGGGCAGCGGGTGCAGCGTGCCGCCGGCGTCGCGGTTGTATTGCATGAACACCAGGTTCCAGATTTCGATGTAGCGATCGCCGTCCTCGTCCGGTGAACCCGGCGGGCCGCCGGCCACGGCCGGGCCGTGGTCATAGAAAATTTCCGAGCACGGGCCGCACGGGCCGGTGTCACCCATCTGCCAGAAGTTGGAACTCTCGCCGAGACGCGTAAAGCGCTGCGGATCGGCCTTCATCTCCTTGAGCCAGATGTCGGCTGCTTCCTCGTCATCCTTATAGATGGTGACCCACAGGCGCTCCGCGGGCAGCTTCATGTCCTGGGTGAGAAAATCCCAGGCGTAGCGGATCGCCTCGCGCTTGAAGTAGTCGCCGAAGCTGAAATTGCCGAGCATCTCGAAGAACGTGTGGTGGCGCGCGGTGTAACCGACGTTCTCGAGGTCGTTGTGTTTGCCGCCGGCGCGCACGCAGCGCTGGCTGCTCAC
>DATEYP010000216.1:0-2931 GCA_035256085.1 Acidiferrobacterales bacterium | reverse complement strand
ACTACCGGTATTAATTACAACCCAACGCAAAGGCGCGAAGACGCAAAGAAAAGCGGATGAGGATATTGTTCCGTTCGTTCCTTCTTTGCGACCTTCGCGCCTTTGCGCCTTTGCGTTGAGTTTTTATACATGGACTCCCGGAAAAAAACCACGCGCACTTACAGCTGCGAATTCTTCCCGCCGAAGACCGAGCAGGGACGCGCCAATCTCAGCGTCACCATCGACGAACTCGGCCGATTGAAACCGGCGTACTTCTCCTGCACCTACGGCGCCGGCGGCAGCACCCAGGACGGCACCACCGACACGGTGAAGGAAATCCTGCGCAAGGGTTTCGCGGCCGCGCCGCACATCACCTGCATCGGCTCGACGCCGGAGAAGATCAAGGCGCTACTCGACAGCTACGTCGCGCTCGGCATCCAGCGCATCGTCGCGCTGCGCGGCGACCTGCCGCCCGGCCAGGACCAGGCCGGGCATTTTCTCTACGCCGACCAGCTGGTGGCCTTTATCCGCCAGCAGACCGGCGATCATTTTCACATCGAGATCGCCGCCTATCCGGAGAAACATCCGCAGGCGACCTCGATCCAGGAAGACCTGCGCAACTTCAAGAAGAAGGCCGATGCCGGCGCGAGCGCCGCCATCACCCAGTATTTTTTCAACCCGGATGCCTATTTCCGCTTCGTGGATGACTGCGCAAGACTCGGGGTCACGATTCCCATCGTGCCCGGCATCATGCCGATCACCAACTACAAGCAGCTCGCGCGCTTTTCCGAAGGCTGTGGGGCCGAGATTCCGCGCTGGATCGCGGCGCGCCTCGAGGGTTACGGCGAAGACCTCGATGCCATCCGTGCCTTCGGCCTGGAGGTGACGCTGCGGCTGTGCGAAACCCTACTGGAACGCGGCGCACCGGGCCTGCATTTCTATACCCTGAATCGCACCGAGCCGACGCGCGCCATCTGGCAACAGCTCGGGTTGTAATGAATAATATTTTGGCCGCAGATGAACACAGATAAACGCGGATAAAACTGGAAATCAAAGTTGGCGGATTTTTCATCCGAGTTTATCTGTGTTCATCTGCGGCTAAGCCTTTGCCTTTCTTGTGGTAGCATGATCTGGACCTCTACTTTCGGAATTTGGATCCATGAGCGACGCCAACACTCTCTATCTCGGCGGTGGCAACGATGGCGAGGTGGCCCTGCGCCTGCGCATGGCCAACCGCCACGGCCTGATCGCCGGGGCCACCGGCACCGGCAAGACCGTGTCCCTGCAGGTGCTGGCCGAAAACTTCTCGCGTGCCGGGGTGCCGGTATTCATGGCCGACGTGAAGGGCGATCTCTCCGGCTTGGCCAAACCCGGCAGCGCGAACGAGAAAATCGACAAGCGCCTCAAGCAACTCAAGATCAAGGACTGGAGCGCGCGCCCAGTGCCGGTGGTGTTCTGGGATCTGTATGGCGAGAACGGCCACCCAATCCGCACCACGATTTCGGAAATGGGACCGCTGCTGCTCGCCAACCTGCTGGAACTCAACGCCACTCAGGAAGGCGTGCTGTACGCCTGCTTCAAGATCGCCGATGACCAGGGTCTGTTGCTGCTCGACCTGAAGGATCTGCGCACACTGCTCACCTACATCGCCGAGAACGCCAAACAGTTCCAGAAGGACTACGGCAACCTCGCCGCCACCAGCGTGGCAGCGATCCAGCGCTCACTGCTGGTGCTCGAACAGCAGGGTGCGGAAAATTTCTTCGGCGAACCGGCGCTCAAGCTCGACGACCTGATGCAGGTGGATTTCTCCGATGCACAAGGACGTGCAAGTGTCGCGGGAGGCAGGACGCCGGGAGCGACCGGCAACGGCGTGGTGAGCGTGCTGGATGCCACCAAACTCCTGCCCAAGCCGCGACTGTACGCGACCTTTCTGCTGTGGCTGCTGGCCGAGCTGTTCGAGCAACTGCCGGAGGTCGGCGATGCCGACAAGCCGAAGCTGGTGTTCTTTTTCGACGAGGCGCACCTGCTGTTCGACAATGCGCCCAAGGCGCTGCTGGAAAAAATCGAGCAGGTGGTGCGCCTGATCCGCTCCAAGGGTGTGGGCGTGTACTTCATCAGCCAGAGCCCGCTCGACATTCCGGAGGATGTGCTTGGCCAGCTCGGCCATCGCGTGCAGCACGCGCTGCGTGCCTTCACCCCGAAAGACCAAAAGGCGGTCAAGGCCGCGGCGCAAACGTTTCGCGCGCGCAAGGGCTTCGATGTTGAATCCGCGATCACCGAGCTCGGCACTGGTGAAGCGCTGGCTTCGGTGCTGGACGAGAAAGGCAGCCCGACGCCAGTGGCGCGCATTCTGGTGCGCCCGCCGGAATCGCGCATCGGCCCGCTGACCGACGCGGAGCGCGCCGAACACATGCAGCGCTCGCCGCTCAAGGGCCGCTATGACCAGGCAGTTGATCGCGAGTCGGCTTACGAGCTGCTGAACAAGCGCGGCGAACAGGCCGCCGCGGCCGCGGAACAGCAAGCCGCCGCCACGCCGGTGAAGCGCGGGCGCGAACCGGAATCCATGGCCACCGCCATGGCCAAGAGCGCGGCGCGCGCCATCGGCTCGCAGATCGGCCGGCAGATCGTGCGCGGCGTGCTCGGCTCGCTGCTCGGCGGCGGCCGACGCTGACAAAATTCCGCTCGCCCTGAGCCTGTCGAAGCTCCGTAGGTGCGATTAGCGCAGCGTAATCGCACGAATGTTACGCGCGAGGGTGCAAGGTGACACCCGGATACACCGGGGCAAACCGTGTATCGACTCCCTCGTTCGGCGTGTGTGACGCCTGTCATGCGTCCGATTACGCTGCGCTAATCGGACATACCGTGCTGCCTGTCGGCACAACGCGCTAAGGACCCGGGAAAACACAGCCCGGTTTCCGCTGGCGCCGCATCCGGGATACGCTATTCCCATGA
>DATEYP010000215.1:0-4598 GCA_035256085.1 Acidiferrobacterales bacterium | reverse complement strand
CAGTGATTATCTCGCGGCCCACCCGCGCATGACGGCGGTGCCGCTCGCCACGCTGCACGCGAGCGTCTGCCCGAAGCTCGATGCGCGTGCCTTCAGGCTCGCCACCGCGCGCCTCGTCGCCGGCGGCGAGGTCGAGCAGGTCGCCGAGGGCTTGAGGCCGCGCGGCCACCGCCAGCAGTTCTCGCCCGCCGAGGAGAAGCTCGCCGCAAGGATCGAGGTGCTGCTGGCCGCGCGCGGCGGCACGCCGCCCAAGCTCGAAGCGCTGGCGACGATTCTGGGTCAGCCCGCCGCCCGGATCGAGCGTTTCCTCGGTGGGCTGGCACGCGCCGGGCGGGTGGTGAAGCTGGCGAGCGGCATATACCTTACGCAGCGCGACCTCGATGAGTGGCGCGGGCACGCGAAGCGCATCCTGAACGAGAAGGGCCGGCTCGCCCTGGGCGAGTTCCGCAACGCCATCGGCGTGGGGCGCGAGCTGGCGCTCACGGTGCTGGAATATTTCGACCGGCAAGGGATCACACGGCGCCAGGGCGATGCGCGCGTGTCGGCCGCGCAACCCATGCCGGAGGCTCATGCTTGAGCGCGGCCGGTCCGGGTGGCCCGCGATTCGTCGTCGAGTAACAATGATGCGTTCGAGAATGAAGCTGATACCGGTAATATGGATCGCCATGTTGGCGTTGCTCCCGGCAACCGGCTCGTCGGCGCCGCCGGAAGAAACGCTCTACGATTTCGACGGCCGGCCACACGCGCTCGAGGAGTATCCCGGCAAAGACAAGTGGCTGGTGGTAACGGTCTGGGCCTCGGACTGCGCGGTGTGCGAAAAGGAGATCCCCGAGATGGTCGCCTTCCACGACGCGCACCGCGATAAGGATGCGACCGTGCTCGGCATCTCGGTGGACGGCCCGGGCCGCAAAGACGAGGCGCGGGCCTTCATCCAGCGGCACAAGGTCAGTTTTCCGAACCTGCTGGACGGCGGGCGCGCGTTCAAGGCGATCTACCTGCGCGCGACGGGCCGCCCGTGGTTCGGCGGCACACCGATGAACCTGATCTACGCGCCGGACGGCAAGCTCGTCGCGCGCCGCATCGGTCCGCTCTCCAAGGCGGAGATCGAGGCATTTATCGAGAAGGAGCGCAAGCATTAATGAACAGGCAGGGTGCGCCTGTGCTGTGCATGGATGCACGAATGCCGCGAAGGCCAGGGATGGCCGGGAGCGGCTGCTGTGCATGGATGCACGAATGCCACGCGCGGTCGCTCTCGACATCCTGTCTCTCGCGACATTAGTGCATCCCTGCACGTCACAGGATGCGCAAGAGTGGCCGCACCGTTCAATGCCGTGGTGCGTGGGACGCACCCTACGTTTGCCAGGGTTTGGCGTTTGCTGGGTAGTGGATTTTTCATTTTGATAGAAGCTCTTGGGAGAGGAAGATTGTCCGGTGGCATCCGCGGGCTTCAAACCCGTCGGGAGGCAGTAAACCTGTCTCCGGTAGGTTCGACTCCTACCCTCTCCGCCATCATTCCCGTTGTGTCATGTGACGGATCGGCCTAGAAAAACCCTTAGCCGCAGATGAACGCAGATAAACGCGGATATTCAATACGCTGCCTGTATTTGCCAGTCCACTAAAAGGGTGAATGGCTTCGATGCCTCCATGGCATGGTTCATTTGCGTTTATCTGCGTTCATCTGCGGTTAAACGCCGTTGTTAGGATCAGAGCAGCCCGCGCTCGCTGAACGACACCATGTCGCCGTCTCCGACCACCACGTGATCCAGCACGCGGATATCGACCAGCGCCAGCGCCTCCTTGAGGCGCGCCGTGAGCACCTCGTCCGCGCGGCTCGGCTCGGCCACGCCGGAGGGATGGTTGTGCGCGAAAATCACCGCCGCGGCGTTGTGGCGCAGCGCGTGTTTCACCACCTCGCGCGGGTAGACCGCGGTGCCATTGAGCGTGCCGGCGAACAATTCCTCGAATGCGATCACGCGGTGGCGGTTGTCCAGGAACAGTCCGCAAAACACCTCATGAGTCTGGTCGCGCAGACAGGCCTTGAGGTACTCGCGGGTGTCGTGTGAACTTTCGAGCACTGCACCGCGCGTCAGCGCCTCGCCGAGGTGCCGCCGCCCCATTTCGAGCGCCGCCATAAGCTGCGCGTATTTCGCGTCCCCCAGCCCGGGCGCGGCACACAGCGCCGCGCGTTCGGCCGCGAGCAGCGGACGCAGACCGCCGAACTGCACCAGCAGTTCGCGCGCCACGTCCACGGCAGTTTTACCGGCCACGCCGGTACGCAGAAAAATCGCCAGCAACTCGGCGTCAGACAACACTTCCGGCCCGCGCGCCAGCAGCTTCTCGCGCGGCCGCTCGGCCTGCGGCCAGTCGGTAATCGGCATTGAATAACACCTCCCTGTGTGTCGTGCGGTTTGCGCCAGCCCCGGCCCCCTGTTTGGAAGCCCTTGGCGGGTCAAGTACACTTAATTCTAGAAAAAGCAGTTAGCCACAGATGAACGCAGATACACATGGATATTCAAGGCGCTGCCTGTATTCGCCAACCCAGCAAAAGGGTGAATGGCTTCGGTGCATCCATGGCATGATTCATTTGCGTCAATCTGCGTTCATCTGCGGCTAAAGACCGTTTTTAGGTTAATAATATATGGCCACCCTCGTCAACAAGCACATCCTGCTCGGGGTCACGGGCGGGATCGCCGCTTACAAAAGCGCCGACCTGGTGCGCCGCCTGCGCGAGGCCGGCGCGGCGGTGCGCGTGGTCATGACCGATGCCGCCTGCGAGTTCATTACCGAGCTCACGTTGCAGGCGGTAAGCAGTCACCCGGTGCACCGCAACCTGCTCGATACCCAGGCGGAAGCGGCGATGGGACATATCGAGCTGGCACGCTGGGCGGATGCCATTCTGGTGGCGCCGGCCAGTGCCGACTTCCTGGCACGCCTCGCCCAGGGACGCGGCGACGATCTGCTCACCACGGTGTGTCTGGCCAGCGCGGCGCCGCTGGCGGTCGCGCCGGCCATGAATCAGCAGATGTGGCGCAATCCGGCGACCCAGGCGAATGTCGCCACCCTGCGCCAGCGCGGCGTACAGGTGTTCGGCCCGGCCGAAGGTGCGCAGGCGTGCGGCGATGTCGGCCCCGGACGCATGCTCGAGCCGACCGAACTCGCGACATTGACGGCCGGCCTGTTTGAAACCGGCGCGCTTGACGGCCTGAACGTGCTGATCACCGCCGGCCCGACCTGGGAAGCGCTCGACCCGGTGCGCGGCCTGACCAACAAAAGCTCCGGCAAGATGGGCTATGCCGTGGCCGAGGCCGCTGCCGAAGCCGGCGCACAGGTCACCCTTATTTCCGGCCCGGTGGCACTCGCTGCGCCGGAACGCATCACCACCCTGCGCGTCACCAGTGCTCAGGAAATGTACGATGCCGTGCATGAACGCATCGGCAGTGCCGCGATCTTTATCGGCGTCGCCGCCGTGGCCGATTACCGGCCGGCAAACGTGGCGGAACAGAAAATCAAGAAATCCGCCGAACGCCTGACCATCGAACTGGTGCGCAACCCGGATATCCTGGCCAGCGTGGCGGCGCTCAAACCAGCTCCGTTTACAGTCGGCTTTGCCGCCGAGACCGAGCACCTGGAAGCGGCCGCACGCGCCAAGCTTGCGGCCAAGGGCGTGGACCTGATCGCTGCCAATCTTGTGGGCGGATCCGAGGGCGGCTTTGGCGCGGACGAAAACCGCCTGCTGCTGGTGGATCGCGCCGGCACCACGGAACTGCCGCTCGCGTCCAAGGCGCAGCTGGCGCGCACCCTCATTCGACACATCGCGAAACTACATCAACAGGACGAACAACGCAGGGCTTCATAACCTTTATGCCAAAAATCGAACTCAAAATCCTCGACGCACGCATCGGCACTAAATTCCCGCTGCCGCGCTATGGCACCGAGGGCGCCGCCGGACTCGATCTGGTCGCCTGCCTCGACGCGTCGCTCACGCTCAAGCCGGGCGACACGCAGCTCATCCCCACCGGTATTGCCATCCACATCGGTGATGCCGGGCTTGCGGCCATGCTGCTGCCGCGCTCCGGCCTCGGCCACAAGCACGGCATCGTGCTCGGCAACCTGGTCGGCCTGATCGACTCCGATTACCAGGGACAGGTATTCGTCTCCTGCTGGAACCGCGGACAGGCGGCGTTTACCATCGAACCCGGCGACCGTATCGCGCAAATGGTATTCGTGCCGGTAGTGCAGGCCGAATTTGAAATCGTGCAGGAATTCGAGGAAAGCCGGCGCGGCGCCGGCGGCTTCGGCCACACCGGCGTCAAGAACTAGGATACTCATAAAAATAGCGATGGGACAAATTGTAGGTCGCCCTTCAGGGCGACGTGTCGGCCTGAAGGCCGACCTACAGTGGGCGACAGGGACTCAATAAGCTCCGGATAGCGTGACGCACTACACTAGTACTCCGTCAAATAAGTTTTTCCGGATATTTTCCGGAGGGCCCCCTCTCCCGCAGGGAGAGGGTTGGGGTGAGGGGATCATGCAGTTTCCCATTGATTATCCCCTCATCCTGCCCTTCTCCCGGAGGGAGAAGGGACTCCTCGTTCTGC
>DATEYP010000214.1:0-5173 GCA_035256085.1 Acidiferrobacterales bacterium | reverse complement strand
GTCAGCTCACGATGGCGCGCGACGGTTGGGCCGGAGCGCTTGCCGGGACTTCCAGAAGCGTGGTGTTGCGCCCGGAATCCTTGGCCCGGAGCAGGGCCTGATCGGCGCGCATCAGCACGACGTCAGGTTTTTCGTCTGTTTCGCACATTACGCTCAAACCACCGCTCCATCTGAGTGGGTGGACAATGCCATGGCTCAAACGCAACTCGCGCGGCAGCTGTTTGCGCAGACGTTCGGAAAGTACCCGGGCCTTCTCCAGCGAAGTGAATGTGTAAATGATGCAGAATTCGTCGCCGCCCAGCCTCGCCAGCACGTCGGTCTGGCGCACGCAGCGCCGCAGGGCGTTCGAAACCTTGACGATGAGCTCATCGCCCGCGGCATGGCCATACCGGTCGTTGACCAGCTTGAACCGATCGATGTCGAGAATGAGCAGCGAGGACGGGCCATTGATTTTTCGCGTCTCGAACGCCTCCTTGAGGCTGAGTTCGAAATGGCGCCGGTTGCTGAGCTGGGAGAGGTGGTCGAGAAATCCCATCACTCGCAGCTTTTGTTTCTCTTCAACGAGTTTTTTGCCGGAATCCTTGAGATAGAGCAGCGCGCTCGCGAACTCATCCAGTTCCATCGGATAATCCCTGCGCACCGTACCGGAACGGACGTCCCGGATCATGTTGGCCAGCGACAAGAGATCATGCTGGACGGACTTCACCGTGCTGCGGTACAGGGAGTAACTCATGACAATCAGGCTGAGCGCGGCAACCAGGATGAAGAAGAAATAGTAAATCCTGCCTTCCGCCAATATTGCCGGGCGTGCGTCTGCCGGCCAGTACTTCAGCGTCCAGGGTAGCGGGTCTAGCGCGACGCTGATGACAGGGGCCAACCCGTTCTCCGCACGCCTGCCGTGCTTGAACGCCACCTCCGCGTTCTCTCCGGCGGGCGGCTGATGCAGTTCCACGTACGCCGATGTCGACACCTGGCGTTCAACCAATGCTTGCAACGGGTCATGGGAAAAACTGAACAGCAGAACCCCCAGCGGCCTTTTGTTTTCATCCAGTACAGGCTGTAATACATCGAAATGTTCGTCCGGGGAATGTGCGGTGTGGGATTCGATGGGTACGTCGGCCATTCCTGCTGCTGACCGCCGGACAAGATCCCTGCAGGCCTCGTCGAGCAACGGCGGGAATTGTTTCGCGGTGACACTGCTTGCCGTCAGCAACCAGACCGCCTTGGCCTGAGGCAGTTGCGTCCTGAGCTCCTCCGCTTGACGCTGCTGGTCCCGGAGGTTTCCCTGGCGCAACGCATTGATCACCTCAAGCCGCTTGGAGAGCCTTTCCACGGCGGACCGCTGGCTACTGAGAATGCCACGCACATCGTTGGCGAGGCGTTGCGCGGTTTCGGCCGCCCGTTCCTGGTTGATTGTCTCGCGTAGATCGGCAATCAGCAGATATCCGGCCACGCCCAAGATCAGGAGGTTCAGTAACAGGTTTGCGAATGCGTGAATATGAAATTTAGCGAGTGAATGAGACATGCTGGAGGCTGGGGTTGGGCTGTTGTGCGGAGCGCCGCACCGAAGTGGCCTATACAGTAATGATAGAAGACAAAATTGCCGGCAGCTAGGATAGCGATTCGATTGGCCCCCGACCCTTCGCCCAGAAGGATCGACGCCTGGTAATAACCCTAAATCTGGTGGGAACGCGGCCGAGGCCTGAAACCTTCAGCTTTTCACGCACCACTCGACTCGTCTTCTCTCATGAAAAGCAGCGCCCGGTGCATGGCCGATTGGTCCTGCGCCATGCCCGGCATGGCTGCCGGGTACGATTACGGTGTAAATGCCGACGATCAGCACCTGCGCGCCAGCCCCGCGGCGCACCCAGGGATGACGGACGAAATCCTTGAGCCATTCGACGGCGGCACCAGCCGTGGGCAGCATGGCAGCGCGCCGAGGCCGAAGGCAGCCAGGAGAAGTGCGCCGTCCAGGCAAGTGTCGCCTGCACCATGCTGCACGGCAGCCGGCCCCTATAAAGGTCGAAGGCCAGCACCATGTGGAAGTGGCGGATAGGCGGTCGAATTGTAATTAGACAACATCTATGAAAGTACACGGACGAGCTTTACTCCTAATCTGCCTTGCGTTTATTAGCGCGTGCCACGCCGTAACGGACGATAGCGTCGTAGGTATCTGGTCTTCGGCATCGCGAACCAAAGGCGGTCTCGGATCGCAATGGATTTTTGCGAAGGACGGAAACGTAACCCATACCTTCGGTGCCTTGGTTGACTTCAAGTACGAAGTCAACGGCAGTCAGATCAAAATGATACTCCTTGCCCCAGACCACTCTGTATCAAAAGAAGTAGCAGTCGTGGAGTTCTTGATTGACGGCGACACACTTATTGTAAATCCCCAAATACCTGAACGGAAGCAAGTGATGAAACGAGACGGGGAACCATACAAAGACGCACCCCCGATTGTCGGCGACTGGACCTACACGCACTACACTGGCGGCCCCGCCCTTATGCGGTACTCCCGCGCGGGTATCGTCCAACTGTCCGTTCCCATTCAAACGCACACGGGAACGTACAAAATAAACCAAGGCACTCTTGCTATCGCGCTGCGTGACCAAAAACCGGTGAACAGTAAATACAGGCGTGAGAAGGATTCACTAGTCCTCACCGACGGTGAGGCAACGGAGAGAAAATACTTAAAGTACGAATACTAAAGCTGTTTGTTTAATCGGGTAAGCCCGGTAGGTTGCGGCTGAAAGAAATGAAGCCCAACAGCCCAGGGAATGGAAGAGGCCATGCGCTACCGGCGGGCCAAAGTGGCGGGAGGAACCTATTCTTTCACAGTGAACCTGGCCGAGCGGCATTCGGACCTGTTGGTGCGACATATCGAGGATCTACGCACGGTCATGCAGGGCGCAAAGCAGGCACATCCTTTTGCCACCCTGGCGAATGGCCTGTTGGGCTTCATTTCTTTCAGCCGCAACCTACGCGGGCTGCCGCAGGTCGAAGCGCGGCGCGATAACGAATAGCGCGCAGGTTTATGAAGCCATCCAAATAATAACGTATGCTGCGCTTGTGCTGTGCATGGACGCACGGGAGCGGTCGCACTGTTGGCAGCGTTGAGTCGCGTATTGGTGCGCAAGCGCACCCTACAAATAATTGGCGGTGCTTTAAGTGATCGGAGTCATTACCCCTGCACCCTTCCAGACGAATAACCTCACATTCACGGATGACCCGCGTGTTCAGCCGCGGATGGGGCAAGACCGACAGGGTCCGCGCTATTTCCTGCATGCCCACCGGGCGCGAAGATGGTGTAGAGACCAAACAGCAGCACGATCAGCCCGGCGCCTTGGCGCACGCGCGGGTAACGCACGAAATCCTTGAGCCATTCGGCAGTGGCACCGATGGTAAGCAACATCGGCAACGTGCCAAGCCCGAAGGCGAACATGAGCGTAGCGCCCTGCGCGGCACTGCCGGAGGCCAGCGCCCAGGCAAGCATGGCGTACACCATGCCGCACGGCAGCCAACCCCACACCAGGCCGAAGGCCAGTGCCTTGAGCGGGTGATCCACCGGCAGCAGGCGGCGACCAAACGGCTCCATGCGCCGCCACAACACTCCACCCCACTTCTCCAGGATTTGCAGACCCGGCCACCAGCCGGCGAGATAGAGTCCCAACGCGATCATGAAACCGCCGGTGACGAGCTTCACCGCCCAGCGCGCTGTGGTCGACGGCAACACACCGAACGCGCCGGCGCCCACGGCACCGGCGATGACACCGGCGATGACGTAACTGCCGATGCGCCCTGCGTTGTACGCGAGCAGATACGGGCCCAGTGCCCACGGCGAGCGGCGCAGGTCGGCACGCAACCCGAACGTCAGTGCGCTCACGATGCCACCGCACATGCCGAGGCAGTGGGTGGAACCGAGCAGGCCGACGAGAAAAGCGGCGAGTAGCGTGACGTCGCCGGTCATGGCTGCCTGTCCATGCCTGTTGCGCGAGCGGGCGGGAGTTATTCCGCCGGCGCTGCGGCGATCGGTGACGGGACAAGCAGCAAACGCACTTCGCCGGGAATGCGCAGCGAACCTTGCAGGCGCCAGTCCTGCGCCTCGACCTGTACGTACCAGTGACCGGGGGCGAGCTCGGGGAAGACGCCGCGATAACTGCCATCGGGCGAGCGAATGAGCATTTGTGTCCGGTCAAAACCGGCGCGCGTGGCATGCAGCCAGCGCAGGTCCAGCCTGTCTGGCAAAGGCTGATCCTTGGCAGCGCTGAGCTGAACAATGACATTTTTCTTGGCGGCGTCGAGCGTCACGCCGGCACGCAGGCCATGCTGGGCGGCGGCGCGATCGCGCGCCAGCGACAGGTTGATTTCCTTGCCCTTCTGGTAGTAATCATCCACCACCAGGCCATCCTTGCTGATGATGGCCAGATACAAGGTGAAGAATCCGGCGATCACGGCGGTGAGCGGAAGACTGATGATGAGCCAGACGAGCGGCTCGCGGTACCATGCGCGGATGGCAGTCATGGCTGGCCTCGCGTAGAACTCCAGATAAAAAACCTTCTAACCACGGGGGACACGGGGTAACCATAACCATACACCGATACAACGAGAGCGCGGACATTCCCGGATAAAGCAGGTTTACGATCTATTCCGGCTTCCCCGTGCCCCCCGTGGTTAATTGCATTAAAACTCATTTTGGTAAGTACTCTTAGCGGATGACGGGACCGAGGAAGCGGGCTTCCTCGGTGGCCACCAGCCTGGTGCTGTCCTCCGCCTGCACGCGGAAACGGACGTGGCTGCTGCGTTCCCTGAGGTTCACCGGATCGGCCTGCAAGCGCACCACCAATTCGCGCACCTGCCCGGATTCTACTGTTACACGCTCGACATCGCTGTGCATGCGCAGGCCGTCGATGCCCTCCGCCGTCAGTTGATAAGTGTGCGCACTGTTATCCATATTCAGGATGCGCAGGGTATAGACGTTCTCCACCAGGCCCTCGTTGGTCTCGCGGTACAGTGTATTCCGGTCGCGGACCACATCCACGTCCAGCGGAATGCGCAGCAACACCGAAACGACGAGCGCCGCGGCAATCGCGGCCAGCAGTGCGCCGTAGGCCAGCACGCGCGGGCGCAGGATGCGGCTCGGCTTGCCTTCCAGCGCATTCTCAGTGGTATAGCG
>DATEYP010000213.1:0-2476 GCA_035256085.1 Acidiferrobacterales bacterium | reverse complement strand
CTCAAGGCTGGCCTCGCGGTTGTTGGCGGATGGTGTGTGGTAACAACATCCTACCAATCTCGGTGGCCAGCCTTCCACTTTGCTTTCAATCTCTTAGCCACACGTGCTAATACCGCTGCGCCTTAAGTCAGCGCCATTCGTGTTAAGTGTACTTCGCTACCGCTCGCAGGCGGAGTGTTGCGAGCTTTCGAATTCCATTTTGGGAGTCCTAATAATTCAAATGTAGAAGGGTGGATGGAGTGAAGCGAAACCCGCCGAACAATATGATTTTGTTGGGTCCGCCGCTGGCGCGGCTTGACCCACATGAGAAGCGATTTTTGAGGTTCCCATTTGTCGAGTCACGATGCTGTCCAAGGTGTTGGTCGAGGGGGCGGGGTATTATGCTTAAAAGTAATACATTAAATAATTTGACTTACATAATACTTATGGTTATACATATAATGTGATACATACTTAGAGACAGAAATATGAAAACCTCCATTACCTCCAAGGGCCAAGTGGTGATCCCGTCGGCGATCCGCCGCCGGTTCGGCATCAAGGAAGGCACCCGTTTTTCGCTGGAAATCGACGAAGTCGCGGGCCGGATCATTCTGATCCCTATTACCAAAGAGTACGTTGAGGCCCAGCGCGGCCGGCTACGGGGCAAGGGCCTGCTCAAGGCCCTGGCGGCCGAGAAAAAACGCGAGCGTGAACTCTGATGGCCCGTCGACCGCATACCGTCGTACTGGATTCCTGGGCGGTGCTGGCCTTTTTCGAGGGCGAGCCGGCAGGCAGCACGGTGTCCGAATTGATCTCCGAGGCGCGTGATCAAGACGAGCCACTGCTCATGTCCACCGTGAACGCCGGTGAGGTTTGGTACATCATCGCCCGCGAGGTCTCAGAGCCGGAGGCCGATCAAGCCGTCGAGTCGTTGCGCAAGATGGGTATTGAGTTCGTGGATGCGGATTGGCCGCTCACGCGCACGGCAGGAACATTCAAGGCCAAACACCGAATGTCGTATGCCGACTGCTTCGCGGCGGCGCTGGCCAAGAGTCGCAAGGCGGATCTTGTGACGGGCGATAAGGAGTTCAAGCAGGTCGAACACGACATTACAGTTCGGTGGCTCGCCAGGTCGTAGCTGATGCGGTATGCAGACACGGCCGTCGTGGCGCGAGATCTGTTCTTCAATTCTGAAAGATATGCCGACGATGCCAGGCGAGTGCGCTCTGGTCGGGCTCAAAGCGTTCGGGCAGCATCAGTTTTGTTCCCTCCATCGACCCAAGTACCTGCGCAGCGTACGTATCGCCTTTGGCCCTGGAGACCAGTGGCGAGACGAGGACGCGGTACTCATCGTCAATGGCGATGAGTCCCCTATCGAAGGCGCGATCATGCAAGGCGTTTAGACAGATGCCATTCCGGGGGTCGGCACGACGTTCGACACTCTTGCTCCAGGGAATGATGTGGCTGGCGTTGAGCAGGTTGGGGATGGCGAGGCCGGTCAATGCGCAACGGAAGTTGTAACCCGACAATACTGCCGCGCGAAAGAACGATTGAACCCGCCGTGCACGAACTGTGCGAAATAACTCTGTTGGACCTTCGGGTGGCAAGAGTGGTCGCATAGCTATCGTCTTCTTTCCAAGCAGACGATATGCCATGGATTCAGTCTTGGCCGCGATCGCCTCGGGGTTGTGCAGAAATTCTTCCCACAGTTGGCGATCCGCTGCGCTGACATTGCCAAGCCCTTTCACGCGTTGGCCAAGTCTTGGATCAAGGCTGGCAAAGTTGCAGGCCTTCATGGCCACCGCGGATGGCGTGCGCCCCAGCTTCTTGGCGAGCGCGATTATTTCGGGATTGCGTTGATGAAGTTTGCCGAACGGGGTTTGGCAATAGAGTCGTAGCGCAAGCAATAACTGTTCTCGTGTCCAAGGATGACGTTGAGGCGCAGTAGCACTCACATTCGAACCGGTTAGAACAGTGACGCAGAGAGTTCGTTCACCGCGACCAGCATCTCCGCATCATCGGTGAGCGCCTCGGCGATGGCGCTGCGGCAGGCGGCGTGCGGGTCGATGCCGGAGGTGATGAGTTTGCCGGCGTGCACCAGCAGGCGCGTGCTTGCGCCTTCATCCAGGCCGCTGCCCTTGAGGTTGCGCGTCATGCCGGCGAACTTCACCAGTTTGGCGGCGACGTGCTCGTCCACGCCGGACTCGTGGCGGACGATTTCCTTCTCCAGCTCCGGCTTCGGGTAATTGAATTCCAGCGCCACGAAGCGCTGGCGGGTGGATTGCTTCAAATCCTTGAGTACGCTCTGGTAGCCAGGGTTGTACGAGATCGCCAGGCAGAATTCGGCCGGCGCTTCCAGCAGCTCGCCGGTCTTTTCCATCGGCAGCACGCGCCGGTCATCGGCGAGCGGATGGATCACCACGGTCGTGTCCTTGCGCGCCTCGACGATCTCGTCGAGATACAGGATTGCGCCGGCGCGCACCGCGCGCGCCATCGG
>DATEYP010000212.1:0-2388 GCA_035256085.1 Acidiferrobacterales bacterium | reverse complement strand
CAGGCCGGATTTCTGGCTGCGCGGCAGGTCGGTCTGGGTGAGGTCGCCGGTCACCACCGCCTTGGCGTTGAAGCCGATGCGCGTCAGGAACATTTTCATCTGCTCGGTGCTGGTGTTCTGCGCCTCGTCGAGAATGATGAACGACTCGTTGAGCGTGCGCCCGCGCATGTAGGCGAGCGGCGCGAGTTCGATCACGCCCTTCTCCATCAGCCGGCCGACGCGCTCGAAGCCGAGCATGTCATAGAGCGCGTCGTACAGCGGGCGCAGGTAGGGATCGACCTTCTGTTCCAGCGCGCCCGGCAGGAAGCCGAGACGTTCGCCGGCCTCGACTGCCGGGCGCACCAGCACGATGCGGCTCACCAGGTTGCGCTCCAGCGCATCCACGGCGGCGGCCACGGCCAGATAGGTCTTGCCGGTGCCGGCCGGACCGATGCCGAAGTTGATGTCGTGCATCAGGATATTGCGGATGTAGTCGCGCTGGCGCGGGGTGCGGCCCTTGATCACGGACTTCGGGGTGCGCAGGTGGGTATCGCTGTCATCCGTCACACTTTCATTCGCACTGACGACACGCAGCGCCTGCTCGACCATGGCGCTGTTGATATAGGCGTCGCTGGCGGTGGCGGCATACAGATTTTGCAGCACGCGCTCCGCGGCCTGGGCCGGCTCCGCTGCACCGGTGAGACGGAAGGCATTGCCGCGGTTGGCAATCTCGATGCCGAAGTGCGCCTCGATGCGGCGCAGGTGTTCGTCCAGTTGGCCACATAGGCTGGCAAGCCGCGCGTTGTCCGCCGGCAGCAGGCTGAATTCGATTTGTTGCAGCGGCGTGCCCAACGCGTTCAAACCCCGGCAGCGCGACGGCGCTGACCCTGCGGCAAGCGGCCGCGCAAGGTGTGGGTTACGACCGCGGTGATTTCGACGTCGATAAACTCGCCAACCAGGTTCACGTCGCCGCATGTAAAATTTACCACGCGGTTGTTGCCGGTGCGCCCGGCGAGTTCGCCCGGATCCTTGCGCGACAGGCCTTCCACCAGAATGCGTTGCACGCTGCCGACCATGGCGCGGCTGATGGCTTCCGCCTGTTGCTGGATGCGCCGCTGCAGGATCGCAAGACGCTGCTGTTTTACCTGCGGCGCGGTGTCATCGGCCAGCTCCACCGCCGGCGTGCCGGGGCGAGCGCTGAAAATGAAGCTGAACGAATCGTCGAAGCCGACCTCGGCCAGCAAGTTCAGGGTCGCTTCGAAATCGGCGTCGGTCTCGCCCGGAAAGCCGACAATGAAATCGCCGCTGATGCTGATGTCCGGGCGCGCGGTGCGCAGCTTGCGGATCTTGGCCTTGTATTCGAGCGCCGTGTGACCGCGCTTCATGGCGGCCAGGATGCGGTCCGAGCCGCTCTGCACCGGCAGATGCAGGTGCGGGGCCAGCTGCGGCACGTCGCGATAAGCCTCGATCAGCCGGTCGTTGAATTCCACCGGGTGCGAGGTGGTGAAGCGGATGCGGCCGATGCCATCGATCTCGGCGACATAGCGGATCAGGTCGGCCAGGTCGGCCGTGCCGCCGGTCGCTCCCGGCATCCTCGGCAACTGCTCCCGGCGTTGCCCTACCTCCTCCATCCCTGGAGTCGTGCCTCCCGCGACACTAGCACATCCCTGTGCGTCGTCATGCTTGGCGCCGCGGTAGGCGTTGACGTTCTGGCCGAGCAGCGTCACCTCGCGCACGCCCTGGCCGGCGAGACTCACCACCTCGGCCAGCACGTCGTCGAACGGGCGCGAGAATTCCTCGCCGCGCGTGAACGGCACGACACAATAGGTGCAGTACTTGGAGCAGCCTTCCATGATGGATACGAACGCGCGCACGCCCTCGACGCGCGGTTCCGGCAGGTGGTCGAACTTTTCGATTTCCGGAAAGGACACGTCCACCACCGCACGCCGGGTGGCGCGCGCCGTGTCCAGCATCTCCGGCAGGCGATGCAGGGTCTGCGGGCCGAACACCAGGTCCACGTACGGCGCGCGCTTGCGAATCGCCGCGCCCTCCTGCGAGGCCACGCAGCCGCCCACGCCGATCACCACCTCCGGGCGGGCGCGCTTGTGCGCCTTCCAGTAGCCGAGCTGGGTGAACACCTTTTCCTGCGCGCGCTCGCGGATCGAACAGGTGTTGAGCAGCAGCAAGTCGGCGTCTTCCGGGTTGTCCGTGCGCGTGAAGCCGTGGGTATGGGCGAGCAGATCGACCATGCGCGTCGAGTCGTACTCGTTCATCTGGCAACCCATGGTCTTGATATACAGCTTTCCGCCCATAAGCCCTTGATTCAATTCGGTGAAGGAACCGGTCAACCTACCCGCAAATACGCTAAAACACCAGTTTGCGTGTCTCCGGCGCGATTATACCTAAAGA
>DATEYP010000211.1:0-5469 GCA_035256085.1 Acidiferrobacterales bacterium | reverse complement strand
AGTCACCGGTGCCGCTGACCAGCGCCGGGTTGTCGAATCCGGACATGGCTTCGTTGGCATTGGATAGTCCCGCGCCGCCCGTGCCGTGTGCCGCCATGCCGTTGCCGACCTGCATGATGCCGTTGGTGGCGAACGCGCCGGCCGAGAACGTCAGGCCTGCCGCTGCGGCCACCGCCACTGCGAGTTTGCTCTTGTTGAAAGACATTTGTACTCCTCCTCTTGCGGTAAATAAAAGTAGCCTGGGTGACAGGCCGCCTGTACAGCTGTAGTGGTTCATCGCAAAGCGAATCGCTTCCGGCTGCCCACAATCCTTTACTTATAAATGTTCCTTAGTTCTTGCGCTTGACGGCCAAAAGAATCAGCGACGCAAACGATGGCGGAAATATTCCACTCGTTCGGGAATCCTGTCAACGTATTATTTTATACTCATATAAATACATACCTTAATGCCAAACGTCCCGTGTGTGCATTAAACCAGCTCTAAATCAATGGTCTGGACAAAGCGCATGCCACTGACAACAGCTTGGTCCAGTGCCTGGAAGAAGCGAAAAAAAACCAGCCGGCAAAAATGCCGGCTGGTTTTATCTACACCAAAAATTCCGCTGGGTTCAGATGAACAGGCACACGTCCGATTCACCAGCGAATTCAAAGAAGGTCGCGGCGCCGCCGAATTCGAGGCCATCGATGAACTCGCTGTGATCGAACCCGAACAGCTCGACCGTCATCTGGCAGGCGATCATTTTCACATCCGCCTCGCGGCACAGATCGCGCAGCTCGGCGATGCTCGCCACGCCGTTGTTCTTGACGGTCTGTTTCATGAGCACGGTGGCGAGCGACTCGAAGCCCGGCACCATGGCCTGTACGGCATTCGGGATGTTCCAGTTGATACCCTGGAACCACTTCGGGCCGAACGGCATTTTCATCGGCATGCCCGGGTTGCCGAGCGGGCTGACCTTGAGGTCGAGTTTCTTCTTCAGCAGCGCCAACCCGTAGAAGGTAAAAAATACCTGTACTTCGTAGCCCAGCGCCGCGGCCGTGGAGGCCAGGATGAACGGCGGATAGGCCCAGTCCAGCGTGCCCTTAGAAGCAATAATACCCAGTTTCTTGTCAGCCATGTTCTTCTCCTCGCAATGAAAGACCGCGCACGGACTTTCTCGTTTTAATTATGAAATGCCGGCAGGCGATGCTGCGGCACAAGGCCGCAGCACAGGTTCAGGCCTTCTTCTTGATCAGGAAGGTGTACTCGCCACCCGCCTCGGCCGACTCCAGCAGGTCGTTACCGGTTTGCTTGGCGAATGCCTGGAAATCTTTCACAGAGCCCGGATCGGTCGCGAGGATCTTCAGTGTCTGGCCGGCGCCCATCTCCTGCAAAAACTTCTTGGTGCGCAGGATTGGCAGCGGGCAGTTGAGGCCACGCGCGTCGAGTTCTTTATCAAAGCTAGCCATCTGTTCTTCCTCCTGGGAAATTGTAAGTGAAAAAATCCAACCTAGACATTGTTACCCATCCAGCCTGACACAGGCGCTGGCTGCCTTGCTCTCAATCGGGACCAATGATTGGCCACTCTGCGCCCAGCCCAAGATTCCGCCACGCAGGTTATACACCTTGCTGTAACCGCGCGTCATCAGGAATGCACAGCCTTGGGCAGAGCGCGCGCCGGAATGACAATACAGAACCAGCGATGCGTCATTATCCAATTCCTGGTCTACGACCGGTAGAAGGTGCAGTGGGACATTGCGCGCGCCGCTGATACCGCCCCGGGCTGCCTCCGCGGGAGAGCGCACATCCAGCAATACGAGACTCGTTTCGTCCTGCGCCTGCAGCAATCCGTGCAGTTGCAGGGCATCGAGTTCTTTGAATCCGGACATTCTAAGCGCCCCCTAGTACGAAATGAAATTAGTATATTCTTAAATGCGTATCTTTCAAGAAACCGGGGTAGTTTTTCCCATATAGTCATGACTCACTATCATAAAAGACGATAATTATTTTAGTAACTTGACAGTCCTGACATATTGGTAACGATATGATCCTGGGTAATATATTGATGCCGAGTAGACCAAAACTGCAGTCAATCAACCAATCTACACAGCCAGATTGCCCCAATAAATAGTTGAACCTTACTCTCAGTCGCCACTCGAAATTGGCCAGATACTACTCATGACCATACGAAACCGTCCTTCCCGCCTCGGGCGATTGCTGCTCATCGGACTGCTCATCAGCCCGGCAGGATGGGCAGCGTCCATCAACAGCAATCTGCCGGATCTCGGCGACGAATCGGCGGCCGTGCTGTCACCGCAGGACGAGCGCCGTATCGGCGAGGATTTTATGCGTCAGGCGCGGCTGCGGCTTGACCTTCTCGATGACCCCGAACTGAATGAGTACGTGCAAGAACTGGGGCGACGCCTCACGGCGGGCGCTGACGGGCTGCCGGCGTTTCATTTTTTTCTGGTAAACAACTCGTCCATCAACGCGTTTGCCGTGCCAGGCGGCTTCATCGGCCTGCACACCGGGCTGCTGCTCGCGGCGCGCAGTGAGGCGGAGCTTGCGGCCGTGCTGGCGCACGAAACGGCGCACATCACCCAGCGTCACATCCCGCGCATGATTGCCGAGAGCCAACGCATCAGTGGCCCGGCACTGGCAGCCATGCTTGCCGGTATCCTGATCGCCGCTTCCGGCCAACCGGGCGGTGAAGCCGCCGTGCTGCTGACAACGGCGGGCCTGGCTCAGCATGAACTCAACTTTACCCGCGCCTTCGAGCAGGAGGCCGACCGCATCGGCATGACCATTCTGAACAACGCCGGTTACGATGCACGCGCCATGCCGGGATTCTTCGAACAGATGGAACTCCTGACCCGCCTGTACGATAACAACCTGCCGGAATTCCTGCGCAGCCACCCGGTCACCGGCCGGCGTATTGCCGAGTCGCGCAACCACGCGGAAAATTTTCCGGCCCGCACCAATCCAGACGCCAGCGCCTTCGCGCACATGCAGGCACGCCTGCAGGTTCTGGGCAATAAGCCGGAAGAGGCACTCAAGCTGTTTCGCGCCAAACTGGCGAATCAGGACAGCGCGCGCACGGCCGTAGACCAATACGGTTATGCGCTCGCCCTGCTCACAAACAAGCGCTACGAGGAAGCGCGACGCGAGTCCGCGCTGCTTCTGAAAACTCGCACCGACTTTGTGCCTTACCACGTCCTGCATGCCGAAATCGAACTGGCGGCCAACAACAAATCGGCAGGACTTAAGGCCTATGCCGAGGCAAGCCGCAAGTTCCCGGCATCGCTGGCACTCACTCGAAGCTACGCTACGGCGCTGATCAAAAACGGCCAGCCGGCACAGGCGCGGCAACTGCTCGACAAGGCGGTGCGCGAACGGCCGAAGGAACCGGCGTTATACAAATTGCTGGCCAGTGCCGCCGGCGATTCCGGCAACAAGATGGATGCCCACCGCGCCTATGGCGAGTATTATTTCCTGACCGGACAACCGCGCGCCGCGATTGAACAATTCGAACTTGCCACCCGCTTCGCCGGCAACAACTTCTATTACATTTCGAGCCTGGAGGCCCGCATCAAGGACATCCGTGAAACCCTGCCGCCGGCACCGGCCGCCAAACAAACCGGGCGTGAACGTCAATCTCCCGCGGCAAAAAAACAAGATTAGAGTCCGTTAAAATACTAACGGAGAATTCCCCACAGAATCAGACCATTCTGCAAGTTTCCGCATTTTCCTTTCCACAATGCTTGCCATCCGCAGCAGGATACGTTAATTATGCGGCTGCGCTAAATCTGTTATTGGTTCTGACGAACACGAACAGAATAAAGCCCAGCCCGGACCACCGGTACCCAGTAACCCAGTCATAACATAAAACTAGGAGGAGTAATGCGGAAAACCGCTAGCATCATCCTGGGGGCCAGCACTGCCGCCCTTCTGCTCGGCAGCCTGCTCACGGCACCCGTTTCACTCGCACAGGGCGCTCCGAAGTCTGAAGTCTGCAACGACAAGGCCAATCCGCCGACCGACCCGGCCGTTCAGGGTGGCTGCGTCGCCATCGATCGCAGAAAGGGGAACTGCCACTCCTGCCACCAGATTGCCGGCATCAACTACGGCGATGTCGCACCGCCGCTCGTGGCCATGAAGCAGCGCTTCCCGGACAAGGCCAAGCTGCGCGCTCAGGTGTGGGACGCCACCGCTGTCAACCCGAAAACGGTCATGCCACCGTTTGGCCGGCATGGCATCATGAGCGAGAAGGAAATCGACAACGTCGTCGAGTTTCTGCTGACCCTGTAATGGATCGCACTTTCCTGCACAGGAAGATTGAACACATTTTAATTTGACCCAGGAGAACCACTCGTGAATTCCATAAACCGCAGAACCTTCCTCAAAGGCACCGTCGCCGGCAGTGTGCTGGCCGTGGCCGCCTCCGCCGGGCTGCTGACCCCGACCCGGGTGCTGGCCGCCGCCTGGCCGGCCGCTGCCTTTGATGCCAAGTCCATCGATGACGCCCTGAAAGGCCTGTACGGCACCAGTGCCACCGCCGACAGCAAGGCCATCACCATCAAGGCCCCGATCCAGGCCGAGAACGGCGCCGTGGTGCCGATTGCCGTGTCCACCAGCCTGCCGGGCGTGGAAGGCATCGCGATCCTGGTGCAGGCCAATAACCAGCCGCTGGTGGCCAGCGTCGCCCTGAGCGGCGCCGTCGGCTACTTCAGCGCGCGCATGAAAATGGGCAAGACCTCGGACGTGAAGGTCATCGTCAAGTCCGGCGGCAAACTGCACATGGCCAGCCAGCAGATCAAGGTGACGGTGGGCGGTTGCGGCGGTTAATTGAGACCAATGTGGTGCCGGCTCGCTTGCGCCAGCCGACGAACGAAACTTAACGAGGAAGAGAGATTATGGCACTGACTAAAATCAAAACCCGTCCCAAGGACGGCAATACCGAAATTCTGGTGCTCGTAAACCACCCGATGGAAACCGGCCAGCGCGTCGATGCCAAAACCAAGGCAAAAATCCCGGCACACTGGATCCAGAAACTCAGTGTCGACCTGAACGGCAAGACCGTGGCTGACGTGGATATGGGCGTTGCCGTGTCCAAGGACCCGTTGATCGCGGTCGCCGTGAAAGCCAAGGCCGGCGACAAGGTCAAGGTCAGCTGGAGCGACAACAAGGGCGAAAAGGGCGGAGCTGACGCCACCGTCGGCTAAGCACGCGCACTTCGCCCCATGCGGCATATGCCGGGCGCAGGCCCGGCATATTGAACAATCCACCGGAGGAGCACAATGAAAAAAATATTGACCATACTGGCAGCGTTGGGAGTCGCGGGCAGCTTCGCGCTCCCGGTGCATGCCGACCCGCAGTCCGACCTCAAGGAGTTCCAGGGCTATTTCAAGCAGAAATATCCGTCGATCAAGTTCGACGAGTATGCCAATGGCTTCTATGCCTTCCCGCAGTTCAAGGCCTACCGCGAGTCGTGG
>DATEYP010000210.1:0-14771 GCA_035256085.1 Acidiferrobacterales bacterium | reverse complement strand
GCCGAGTTCGCTCTCGACGGCGAGACGCGCATCGTGGCGCAGCAGGATGTGCTTGACGATGGACAGACCCAGGCCGGTGCCGCCGGTGTCGCGCGAGCGTGCCGTGTCGATGCGGTAGAAGCGTTCGGTCAGGCGCGGTATGTGTTGCGGCGCGATGCCTTCGCCGCTGTCGCGCACGGCAAACACCGGGCTGTCGCCGTCCAGTTTCCAGGTGAGACGGATGTCGCCGCCGGCCGGCGTGTAGCGCACGGCATTGTTGATCAGGTTGGAGAAGGCGCTGCGCAGCTCTTCCTCGTTGCCGGTGAGTCGCAGACCGGCGTCCGCCACCAGGCTGATGTGGTGGTGGCGCGCGCCGCTGACCAGTTCGCCCATCTCCTTGAGGGAGGCGAGCATGGCCGGCACGTCCACCACAGCTTCGTGGCGTGTGGGCGGCGTGGTCTCGAGCTTGGAGAGGGTGAGCAGATCGTCCACCAGGCGTGACATGCGTTGCGCCTGGTCGTGCATGGTCTGAAAGTGCTTGTGCAGATCCGTGCTCGCCGGCTGGTCCATGTCCTTCAGGGTTTCCAGGAAGCCGGTGAGCACGGTGAGCGGGGTGCGCAATTCGTGCGAAATGTTGGCCACGAAGTTGCTGCGCATGTGTTCGAGTTGCGCAAGGTGCGTCATGTCGCGCGCGATCACCAGCTTCTGGTAGCTGCCGAATGGAATGATGCGCACCGACAGCGAGCGTTGCGTCTGTGATGGCGAGGTCATCTCCAACGCCTCGTTGTATTCACCCTTGTCCAGGTAGGCGGCGAATTCCGGCTGACGCACCAGGTTGATAATGCGTCTCCCGCTGTCGCGCGGTGTGGCAATGCCGAACAGGCGTTCGCTCGCCGGATTCGCCCACTCGATTTCGTTGTTGCGCGACACGATCAGCATAGCGTCCGGCGTCGCGGACGAGGCGCTCTGGAAGCGCGTCAGCATCTCGGTGAGCCGGTCTTCGCGCTGCACGGTTTCCTTGGTCAGTGCGCGAATACGTTCGAGCACCTCGCCCCACAGGCCGCCGGCGTCCGGCACATCCTCGCGCTTGTTGACCAGCCAGCGATTGAGTTGCACCAGGTTGCGCAGGTTGTAGACGATGTACAGGCCGAAGCCGAGCGCGGCAAGCAGGAACGGGTAACCGGTAATTTCGGCAAGCAACAGGCTTGCGAGCGCGATGCCGAGGAGGATCCAGACTTCGCGCCAGAGATTCCCGGACACCTGTCAGTCCTGGGCCGAGAGCCGGTAGCCGGCGCCGCGCACTGTCTGGATGAGATTGTCGTGGCCGCTCGGCGTGAGCGCCTTGCGCAGGCGGCGGATATGCACGTCCACGGTGCGTTCCTCGACATACACATTGTTGCCCCAGACGCTGTCCAGGATGCGTTCGCGCGAGTGCACGCGCTCCGGGTGGGTCATGAAGAAGTGCAGCAGACGGAATTCCATCGGCCCAAGTTCGAGCTTGATGTCGCCGGAATGCACGCGGTGCGTCACTGGGTCGAGTGCCAGGCCGCGCACCTCGACCGGTTCATCCGTGGCCTGCGGCGCAGTGCGGCGCAGCAGTGCCTTGATACGTGCGACCAGCTCGCGCGTCGAAAACGGTTTGGTGATGTAGTCGTCGGCGCCGGTATCGAGGCCGCGCACCTTGTCCTCTTCCTGGGTGCGGGCGGTGAGCATGATCACCGGCACCCCCTGGGTGAGCTTGTCGCGCCGCAACTTGCGCGCATAATCGATGCCGCTCATGCCCGGCAGCATCCAGTCGAGCAGGATCAGGTCCGGCAGGCCTTCGAGGATGCGCTGCTGCGCCTCGTTCGTGTCGGCCGCCTCCATGCAGTCGTAACCGCCCTGACTCAGGGCCAGGCACACCATTTCACGGATGGCCTGCTCGTCTTCGACAATGAGAATTCGTCCCGGCATGCTTGAATATCCTGATGAACTGACGGCGGCAGAAAGACTGCTCCTGCGTTTTCTGCACTCCCGCCATCCATGGCGGTCGAATGGTGAATGACATTATTATGACGCCCTGCCATTTCATATCATTCATATTACAATGGCATGACAGGCCGCGCGAACGGCCCGGAAACAGTATAATTTCCTCCCCATCAGCTGCCAGGACCCTGCATTCCCCATGTCGAAGGCCACAGTGAGACCCACGGAGCTCAAGCTCCATCAGAAGTCACGCCTGCTCGAAGTCACTTTCGACGACGGTTCGCATTTCAGCCTGCCTTGCGAGTACCTGCGCGTGTATTCGCCGTCCGCCGAGGTGCGCGGCCATGGGCCGGGCCAGGAGGTCCTGCAACTCGGCAAGGAGCAGGTGAACATCACCGACATCGAGCCGGTCGGCAGCTATGCGGTGTGCCTGCACTTCGACGATGGTCATGCCACCGGCATCTACGCCTGGGAGTACCTGCATGACCTGGGCGTGAACCAGGAACAGAACTGGAAACGTTACCTCGAACGTCTGGCGGCGGCCGGCCACCCGCGCAAGCCGGCGGAGGCCTGACATGAGCGGGCCGCGCGACGACAAGACCACGCACTTCGGTTTCCGCGAGGTGCCGGAGTCGGCCAAGGCCGGCATGGTCGGTCAGGTATTCAGTTCGGTCGCGAGCCGTTACGACGTCATGAATGACGTCATGTCGTTCGGCATCCATCGTTTGTGGAAACGCTTCACCATCGGCCAGGCCGCGGTGCGCGCCGGCCAGAAGGTGCTGGACCTGGCCGGCGGCACCGGCGACCTGGCGGCGCAATTCGTGCCGCAGGTCGGGCCGACCGGTTCCGTGACCGTGGCCGACATCAATGCCGCCATGCTGGATGTCGGGCGCGCGCGCTTCGCCGATGCCGGGCTGGCCGGCAATGTGGAGTTCGTGCAGGCCAACGCCGAATGCCTGCCGTTCCCGGACAATTATTTCGACTGCATTACCATCGCCTTCGGCCTGCGCAATGTCACGCACATCGACGCGGCGCTCGCCTCCATGTTCCGCGTGCTCAAGCCGGGCGGGCGCCTGCTGGTGCTGGAATTCTCGAAGCCGGTGCTGCCGGGCCTGAATGCCGTGTACGACGCCTACTCTTTTCATCTGCTGCCGAAGCTCGGCAAGCTCATCGCCAACGACGAGGACAGTTACCGTTACCTGGTCGAATCGATCCGCAAGCATCCCGACCAGGAAACGCTCAAGGGCATGATGGAGAAGGCCGGCTTCGAGCGTGCGCACTACTTTAATCTGAGCGGCGGCATTGTCGCGCTGCACAAGGGTTATAAGTTTTAACTATTTTAAAGGCAGCCACAGATGAACGCAGATAAACACAGATAGTTTAAAGACACGATGTTTTGTTTTTTGATCCGCGTTCATCTGCGTTCATCTGTGGCTGCCTTTGATTGTTTATTAGAATATGCCGCTACCGTTTACAGCATTGATTGAAGAGGTCGGCAACCGCTTGCTGCGCCTCGACCCCGAAACCCTGCGTCGCCTCGGCGACCTGCAAGGCCGGGTGGTGTGCATCGAGTTTCGCGAGCTCGGACGCAAGCTTTACCTGCATCCTTCCGAGTCCGGCTTTCGGCTCGCCACAGAATGCGATCAAGTCCCGGCCGTGACCCTGCGCGGCACGCTGGCGACCTTCGCACGCCTGGGGCTGGGGGCCGAGACCGAAACTCTGGCGGCCGGCGAACTCGACATCGAAGGTGACGCCGCACTCGGCCAGCGCCTGCAGCGCATCCTCGGCGATCTCGATCTCGACTGGGAAGAACCGCTCGCACGCCTGTTCGGCGATCCGTTCGGGCACGAGATCGGACGTACGGCGCGCGCTGTTTTCGACTGGCAGCGGCAGGCGTTCCGGACCTTCGGCCTGAATGCCGCCGAGTATTTTCAGGAGGAGGCGCGCCTGTTGCCGGTGCGTTACGAGGTCGAGGCATTCCTGAACGCGGTGGATGTCGTGCGCGCCGATGTCGATCGTCTCACCGCGCGCGTCCAGCGCCTCAAGAACAAGCTTTCCGCATGACGCCGCTTTCCCAGATCGGGCGGCTGCTGCGCATTACGCGCGTGTTCGTGCGCCACGATCTCGATGAATTCGTGCGCGCCCTGCACCTGTTCCGCCCGTACCGCCTGTTGTTGCGCGTTGCGACCCTGCGCTGGTCCACGGCGTCCGCGCGTCCGCGCGCGCTGCGCCTGCGCGAGGCACTCGAGGAACTCGGACCGGTGTTCATCAAGTTCGGACAGATGCTGTCCACGCGCCCCGACCTGCTGCCCGACGATATCGCCATGGAACTCGCCCGTCTCCAGGACCGGGTGCCGCCGTTCCCGGGCGAGGCGGCGGAAAGTATCGTGGCCGAGGCGCTCGGCGCGCCGCTGACCAGTCTGTTCCGCCAGTTCGACACCCAACCGGTGGCCTCGGCGTCGGTGGCGCAGGTGCATTACGCGGTGCTGTACGATGGCACCGAGGTCGCGGTCAAGGTGCTGCGCCCCGGCATCGAGCACACCATCGAACGCGATCTGGCGCTGCTCGATACGCTGGCGCGCCTGGCCGAGCGCTATGCGCCGGACACGCGCCGTCTGCGCCCGCGCGAGGTGGTGAACGAGTACCACAAGACCATCCACGGCGAACTCGACCTGATGCGCGAGGCGGCCAACGCCAGCCGCCTGCGCGCCAACTTCGAAAATTCCGCGCTGCTGTATGTGCCGAAGATCTACTGGGACTACACGCGTTCAAATGTCATGGTGATGGAGCGGGTCGCCGGCACCCCGATCAGCAATGTCGCGGCGCTGAAGGCCGCGGGCGTGGACATGAAGCAGCTCGCGCACCACGGCGTCGAGATTTTTTTCACCCAGGCGTTCCGTGACGGTTTCTTTCACGCCGACATGCACCCCGGCAACATCTTCGTCTCGCCCGCGGGCCAGTACCAGGCGGTGGACTTCGGCATCATGGGCACGCTCTCGGAGCGCGACCAGCACTACCTGGCGGAGAATTTCCTGGCGTTCTTCAATCGCGATTACCGCGCCGTGGCCGAGGCGCATGTGCGTGCCGGCTGGGTGGACAGCGACATCCGCCTGGAGGAGTTCGAGGCCGCGATTCGCGCCGTGTGCGAACCGATTTTCGCCAAGCCCCTGAAGGACATCTCCTTCGGACGCCTGTTGCTGCGCCTGTTCCAGACCGCGCGCCGTTTCAACATGGAGGTGCAGCCGCAGCTCGTGTTGTTGCAGAAGACACTCTTCAATATCGAAGGCCTCGGTCGCCAGCTCTATCCGGAGCTCGACCTGTGGGAGACGGCCAAGCCCTTTCTCGAACAATGGACGCACGCGCAATTCGGGCCGGGCGCGTTTCTCAAGACACTCAAGCGCGAGTTTCCGCGCTGGTGGCGGATGTTGCCGGAGACCCCGGCCGCGGCCTTCGATTTTTTGCGCAAGGCCGGCAATGGCGAATTGTCGCTGCATTGGCGTTCGGCCGAGCTCGACAAGTTGCGCCACGAGTTGCGCGCACACCACCGGCGCCTGCTCCTGGCCGTGACCGGCAGTGGCCTGCTGATCTCGGCGGCGGTGCTGCTGGCGGTGGGCGGCGTAAGCACGGCCTCATGGGTCAGCCCGGTGGCCTGGCTGTTGGCCGGTGCGGGACTGTTGCTGCTCCTGCTCGCCTGGTCGCGCCGCCAGCCGTAAGGGCAATTCTGCCGGTTCGGCGGCAGCGCTGTTGTGCTAGAATTACCCCATTCGTCCTGCCAACAAGTGACCCGGAATTCATGGCGATGAACCGTGCCCCTTGCCGTTCTCTCGTTCTCGCCGCCTTGCTGTGCGGCGCCGGGGTGGTTGCGGCCGACGACGAGTCCAATAGCCTGTTGCTGGATCCTGCGCTTGTCAGGGAACAGGGCGACGGGCCATGGCTTCAGCTCATCAGCCGCACTGAAACGGATTTGCTGCGCTCGTTCACCGGCGAGACACTGGGCTGGGGTAATAACCGGTTCGCAGTGCCGCTGCAGCAGGAAACATGGCGTCTCGACTCGCGGCGTTCCCTGCTCATGAATGCGCTGGCCATCGAGTGGCAGCACAGTCTGAATGCGAGCAATTTCCTGACCCTCAGTGCCCGTCACGGCGACAGCCTGTACAGCGAGGCGGAGGTGCCGGCCCCCTTCGACAGGCTCAGGGCAGGCTCTTCGACAAGCTCAGGACAGGCTTCCTCGGGAACGGCCGCAACGCTTTCCTGGAACACACTGTTCGGCGGCGAGTCGCGCGTTATCGGGCGACTCTATGCCGGTGACGAGGACGCGAAGGAGCGCAGCAACGGCAATTCCGACCGCCGTTATTTTGGATTGCACGTCGAGGGACGTTACGTTTTATGGCGCGACCACGCGCCATTCGCAAGCCTCAAGTGGCAGCGCAGTAACATCGAGATGCAGGGCAACACCGGAACGGCCAACTCGCTGTTGCGGCGCGAAAGTTTCTCGTTTCTCGGTGCCGGCTGGAACTGGCAGGTCAGCCCGAGCTGGGATGCGCGCGCCGAGGCCTATTACCGGCTGGCCGACGACAGCGCGGAAGCCGTCGAGTCTGACCGTACTCAGCTTTACTTCAGCACGCGCTACGGCTTCCGCTGATCTTCCGGGTGTCCCGGATTATTTTTCACCGCATCGGCTCAGAAACCACAAAGAGGCGAAAGGCAGCCACAGATGAACGCAGATGAACTCGGACTCAAAACCCAGGCGGGTAATGTCCGATAATATCTGCGTTAATCTGTGTTCATCTGTGGCCCCATTTTTTCGGTGAGATCTTCGTCTAACCCCAGTCCAGCCGTTTGGTAAAGTTTGCGGTATGCGGCCGTTCCTCGTAACCGAGGGACGGGTAGAAGCCGCGCTTGTAGGACTCGCGCTCACGGCTGTTGAGCACGCTGATGCGGAAACATTTTTGTGACACCGCTTCGGTTTCGATCGCACTCAACAGCGCCTTGCCCACGCCTTGCCCACGCACGCTCTCCATCACGAACAGTTCGCTGACCAGCATTTCGCGCCCGGCGAACAACAGGTAGGTGACAATCTCGCCGTGGATGTACCCGACGACCTTGCCCTTGAGTTCCGCCACCAGCAGCAGGGCGCTTTCTCCGGTAATCAGCGCTTCGAGACGCTGCTTCAGGGTGCTGCCGTCGGCCTTGAAGGCCGGGTTCCAGCCGAGCTCGCGGTGCAGCTGCATGATGTCAGCGATGTCGCTCGGCTTGAGCGGGCGGATGGTGATCTCGGTCTTGTTCATGTGATGTGTATAGGGAGCCTCTGGAAATTCAACAATAAAGACATCTCACCGCAAAGGACGCAAAGAAAATATCCTGGTTTTTTCAGAAAGAAAATGACTTTGCGCTCTTTGCGTCTTTGCGGTGAGATGTATTTAACGCGAAGGTGTGTGCGCCGCCGGGCGCACCAGGCCGGTCTCGACCCGGTCGCGCGTGGCGCGGTCGGCGAGCACTTCGATGAGGGCGAGCGCGAAGTCCATGGCCGTGCCCGGGCCGCGCGAGGTCAGCACCTGACCATCGCGCACCACCGCCTGGGTTTCCAGACGGATGGACGGAAACTGTTGCGCATCCAGCGCGCCGGGGAAACCGGTGGCGCGCTTGCCGTCGAGCAACCCGGCGACCGCCAGCACCCTGGGCGCGGCGCAGATCGCGGCGGTGAACTTTCCGGCCGCGGACATAGTTCTCAGCAGCGCGAGGATGCGCGCGTCGTGTTCAAGATTGGTCGCGCCCGGCTGGCCGCCCGGCAGCACGATCATGTCGAAGTCCTGGCCCAGGGCCGCGTCGAGCGTCACGTCGGGCAACAGCACCGTGCCGCGGCTGGCTTTTACCGGGCCGGGCGCCAGACCCGCGGTGACCACCTCGATCTGCGCGCGTCGCAGCAAGTCAATGATCGTGACGGCTTCGAGTTCCTCGCAACCCGGTGCCAACGGTATCAGAACGCGTGCCACGGGCTGGCCTCCTGAAGTCCACAGTGTGATTCGATCAGGGACGCTGCGCCCGGAAAATGGAAATGCCTTTCAGCAGATTGAGAGCCTCCTGCAACTGGTAGTCCTCGCCCGCGCTTTCGAGCTTCACGGACGGCGCACTCTTCTTGGAAGGCTTCTCCTTGCTCTTGCCCTCGATATGTCCGGGCAGGTCGGCTTCCTTGAGCGGATCCTCCGCGCCCTTCTCGCGCTTGGTGACCTTGGCCTCTTCGGTGACCACGTCCGGAAGGATGCCGGTGGCCTGGATGGAGCGGCCGCTGGGCGTGTAGTAGCGCGCGGTGGTGATCTTGAGCGCCGCATTGCCGCTCATCGGCAGGATGGTTTGCACCGAGCCCTTGCCGAAGGTCTTGGTGCCCATGACCACGGCGCGCTTGTGGTCCTGCAGCGCACCGGCCACGATTTCCGACGCCGACGCCGAGCCGCCGTTCACCAGCACCACCATCGGCGCGCCATTGATGAGATCGGCCGGCGTGGCGCTGAATTTAAGTTCGGCATCCGCCACGCGCCCCTCGGTGTAGACGATCAGACCGCTGGTGAGGAAGGCGTCGCTGACCGCGACCGCCGCGTTCAGTACCCCGCCCGGGTTGTTGCGCAGATCGAGCACCAGTCCGGTGAGATTGCTCTTGTTCTGCACTTTGAGTTTGGCGAGCGCGTCCTTCAGGCCGTCGCCGGTATTCGCCTGGAACTGGGCAATGCGCACGTAGCCAAAGCCGTTCTCGAGCATGCGGTGCTTGACGCTCTGGACCTTGATGACCGCGCGCGTGAGCGTGAAGCTGAGCGGCTTGGGCTGGCCTTCGCGCACCACCGTGAGGACGATGTCGCTGCCCGGCTTGCCACGCATCTGCTTCACCGCGTCATTCAGGCTCATGCCTTTCACTGCCTTGTTGTCGAGGCGGATGATGAGGTCGCCGGTCTTGAGGCCGGCACGCGCCGCCGGGGTATCCTCGATCGGCGAGACCACCTTGACGAAACCGTCCTCCATGGTGACCTCGATACCGAGGCCGCCGAACTCGCCTTCGGTGCCGACACGCAGCTCCTTGAAGCCTTCCGGATCCAGAAAGCTCGAATGCGGGTCGAGCCCGGCGAGCATGCCCTGAATGGCGTCGCGCAGCAGTTTCTTGTCATCCACCGGCTCGACGTAGTCGGCCTTGATGCGGCTGAATACTTCGGTGAACGTGCGCAGTTCATCGATCGGCAGCGGTTGCTCGGCCTGTTTCGTGGCCGAGCGTTCCGCGCGCACCGCGCGCTCCAGCGTGAACCCGACGCCGACAAAAATGCCCAGCAGCAGAATCAGTGCATAGCGCGTGAACTGCCCGTTCTTGAAGAGCTGTGCCAACTTCATCTTGTGTCTCCAGTGCTGAATCAATAACGCCGGCCCATCTGGCCCGGGTTCACGACCAATACTTATAATCTACACCAATCGAGGGGATTGCGCGGCTCGCCGTTTTCGCGAATCTCGAAATACAGGCCGGGATGCGCCGGGCCGCCGGTATTGCCGCTGGCCGCGATGGCCTCGCCGGCCTCCACCATCTCACCAATCCCCTTGTATAGGCTCTGGTTATGGCCGTAAAGCGACATCAGACCACCGCCATGATCGAGCACGACCAGCAGGCCGAATCCGCGCAGCCAGTCGGCGTAGGCAACACGTCCGCGCGTGACCGCCTTCACCTCCTGACCTTCGGGGGCGGCCAGAAAAATGCCGCGCCAGCGCAGGTTGCCGATTTCCTTGGGGCTGCCGAAGCGTGCGACGAGCCGGCCCTGCACCGGCAACCGCCAACTCCCGCGTTTGCCGGCTGAGGGTTTTCCGGCCGACGGTTCCGGCGCCGGCACGCGGGTCAGTGCCGAGCTGAGTTCGCGCACCAGACGCGCCATGCGGTCTTCATCCCGCTTTAGACGCTCGACTTCCTGAGACCTGTCGCGCACCTGTTCGTTCAGTTGCGCGAGCAGGGCGCGGCGCTCGGCGCGCGTCGCCTCCAGTGCATTTTTCTGCTCGAGCTGGCGGGTGCGCAGCGCGCCCAGCTCCTGCACACGTTCGGCGATTTGTTTTTCCAAGACATCCAGCCGACGGAGCGACGCCTCGAAGCCTTCGATGCGTGTCGCGCGCGCCTGGGTGAGATAGCGGTAATAGGTCAGCGTGCGGCTCACCCGCGCCGGGTCGTCCTGGCTGAGCAGCAGTTTGAGATAATCCTGCTTGCCGAGCGCGTACGCGGCACGCACGGCCTTTTCAAGTTCCTGGCGCTGGGTGTCGAGTTCGTCGCGGCCGCGGGTGCGCGCCTGCTGCAGGGCGGTGAGGCGCGCCATGTCCGATTTCTGTAGCGCCTCAGTGTCGCGCAGCGACTTGAACTGACTGCCGATGCGGCGCTCCGACTCGCGCAGCCGGGTGCGCGCTTCATCGCGTTCGCCGCGTGTCTCGTTCAGGTCGGCCTGCAAGGCCTCGATGCGCGTGCGCAACACGCGCAGTTGCTCTTCATTCTGGCTGGCGGCGGATCCGGCGGCGCTGTACGCGAGAACCAGCACCGCCAGCCAGCGTGCCGGCCGGCGCAAACGCCGCGGGCTGTCAGGTGTTGAGGTCAACCAGCGAATGCCCGCTCATTTCCGGCGGAATCGGCAGGCCCAGGAGGTACAGCATGGTCGGCGCGATGTCTTCGAGCGCGCCGGTCGCCGCGATCCTGGCCTTGCGGCCGACGTACACGAACGGCACCGGATTGATGGTGTGCGCGGTGTGCGCCTGATGCGTGTCATTGTCGAACATCTGTTCGGCATTGCCGTGGTCGGCGGTGATCAGCATCTCGCCGCCGACCGCGCGCAACGCGTCGTAGACGCGCTTCAGGCAGCCATCCAGGAATTCGATGGCCTTGACCGTGGCATCGAAATCGCCGGTGTGCCCGACCATGTCGGCGTTTGCGAAATTGCAGATGATGACGTCGTACACACCGCCGCGGATCGCCTCGATCAGCTTGTCGGTCACCAGTGGCGCGCTCATCTCCGGCTTCTTGTTGTAGGTCGGCACGTCGGTGGGCGAGGGCACGAGAATGCGATCTTCGTATTTGAACGCGGTCTCCTCACCGCCGTTGAAGAAGAACGTGACGTGCGCGTATTTCTCGGTTTCGGCGATGCGTAACTGGTGAATGCCGTGCGCGGCCAGGTAGGCGCCGAGCACGTTGCGCAGCCGTTCCGGCGGGAACGCGCACGGGACGTGAAACTCCGACTGGTACTCGGTGAGGCTGACGAAGCGCCCGAGCCGCGGCCACAGCGCGCGCTCAAAGCCGTCGAAATGTTCCTCGATGAACGGGCGCGTGATCTGGCGTGCGCGATCCGAGCGGAAGTTCATGAACACCACCACATCGCCATCCAGGATGCGCACCGGTGCGCCGGTCGCGCCCGGCGGTATGATCGTGGTGGCGGCGACGAACTCATCGCTCTCGTCGCGCGCATAGGCCAGTTCCAGGCCTTCGCTCGCGGTCTTGGCGGTGTGCTCGGCTTTGCCCTGGGTAATGAGGTCGTAGGCGGTCTGGATGCGCGGCCAGCGGTGATCGCGGTCCATGGCGTAGTAGCGGCCGATGAGCGAGGCGATGCGTCCCTGGCCGAGGGCGATGAATTTTTCTTCCATGGCCTTGATCGACGCCGCCGCGCTGCGCGGCGGTGTGTCGCGCCCGTCGAGAAAGGCGTGCAGGTAGAGCTGCTTCGCGCCGCGTTTCGCGGCCAGCTCGGCCATGGCATGGATGTGTTCCTCGTGCGAGTGCACGCCGCCCGGGGACAGCAGCCCGAGGATATGCACCGCCTTGCCGGTGGATACGGCCAGGTCCACGGCGTCGGTCAGGGTTTTATTGGTAAAGAAGGTGCCCGAGCTGATGGCGCGGTTGATGCGCGTGTATTCCTGGTACACCACCCGGCCGGCGCCGAGATTCAAGTGCCCGACCTCGGAGTTGCCCATCTGGTTCGAGGGCAGGCCAACCGCCGCCTCGGAGGCGTGAATCAGGGTATGCGGGTAGTTCTGCCAGAAAAAATCCCAAGTGGGTTTTCTGGCCTTGGCGATGGCGTTGTGTTCGGGATTTTCCCGGTAACCCCAGCCGTCCATCACGATTAACATCAATGGTTTCGGGGGTGCAGACATGGATTTACTCTAAGCCGCGTTGTCTATTAGTCTTTTCAAATCCACTAATATTGTATAATGTTTCCCAAGCAATAGCAGCAGGTTCACGGACGAATGAACATGATTCAACAATGTTGTAGCTCGTAATGAGTTCAGAGAGGCCCGCAGACATGAGTGCAACTGCCGAGAGAGTGGTTCTGATCACCAACGCCGAGGACATTATTCACGCCTCCCATTCCCTGAAGGCCATGGCACACCCGCTGCGGCTTGAGATCCTCTGTGTCCTCGGCGGCACCACCGAAGTTAGCGTACAGGACATTGTCGAAATCGTCGGTACCTCGCAGAGCAATATTTCCCAGCACCTGTCGATCCTGCGCGAGAAGGGCATCCTGGCCTCGCGCAAGGATGCGAACAAGGTGTATTACCGGATCGCCGACCCGAAGATTCTGCAACTCATCGGCGCCATGCGCGCCGCTTTCTGCAGCCATTCGGAGTGAGTGACATTACAGGCGATCATGGTTTAAGCGCAGTCTATATCCCTCGAAATCCAACTTTCAAATAACCATGCAATTTGTCGTCAATAATTGGTACCTGGTTCTCGGCATCGTGGTCGTGCTGGCCATGCTGGTGTGGGGGCCGCTCACCCAGCTGCTGCACGGTGTGCAACACGTGACGACCGCCGAGGCGATCCGCCTCATGAATCACGAGAAGGGCCTGCTGGTGGATGTGCGCGAGCCGGACGAATACCGGGGCGGCCATATTCCGAACGCCCTGAACCTGCCGCTCTCCGGGCTGAGCGGTGGCCTGAAGCAGCTCGAGAAACACAAGGCGCGCCCGCTTATCGTCTGCTGCCGTACCAGCCAGCGCTCGGCGCGCGCCGCGGTTGCCCTGCGCAAGCACGGCTTCGCGAGCGTGCAGGTACTGGCCGGCGGCATTACGGCCTGGCAGGGCGAAAACCTGCCGGTGGCGAAATGAGCCGGTTCGACGGGCTCACGGCAGGCGTGGCGCGCATTCTTATGTACAGCACGCGTGTCTGCCCGTATTGCATCCGCGCCGAGCAGTTGCTGGCCAAAAAAGGCATCGCCCCGGATCAGATCGAAAAAATCCGGGTGGACGAGCATCCGGAGCAGCGCGCGGAAATGCTGCGCATCACCGGCCGCCGCAGCGTGCCGCAGATTTTCATTGGCGACCGGCATGTCGGCGGTTTCGACGATCTGGCGGCGCTGGATGCGGACGGCGAGCTCGAACCGCTGCTGCGTGGTTGATGCGCATTTTATGCCGGGCGGGTTTGAAACCCGCCCCTACGGCTTTCGAAATAGAATTATTGCCGCATTGAACTTTCACCAGGTTACCAACTCATGACTGAACCAAACGCCCAGCCCGGATTCGCATTCAACCTTGAGAAGATCTATATCAAGGACAGTTCCTTCGAAGTGCCCGACGCGCCGCAGGTGTTTCTCGATGCCACCAGTCCGGAGGTCGGTGTGCAGCTTGGAATCAACCACCGTCAGATCGATGCCGCGCAGGGCCTGTACGAGGTGGTGCTAGTCGTTACGGTGACTGCCAAGCACGCCGACAAGACCGTGTTTCTGGCCGAGGCGCACCAGGCCGGCCTGTTTCGCATCACCGGCATGCCGGAGCCGGAGCTGCCCAAGATTCTCGAAATCGCCTGCCCGAACGTGCTGTTGCCGTTCGTGCGCCAGGCGGTGAACGACCTGGTCGAGAGCGGCGGTTTCCCGCAACTGCTCTTGAATCCGATTAATTTCGAGGCGCTGTACCAGCAGAAACAGTCCGCCGCACAGCAGGCGGTTGCGCATTGATGGCGGCGCGTGCCGGTCGCCCGCAGCGTTGAGACCGGCATGACCGCCGCCAAACCCGTGATCGCGGTGCTCGGCGCCGGTTCCTGGGGCACGGCGCTGGCGGTGCTGGTCGCGCGCAATGACTACCACACGCTCTTCTGGGGGCACGATGCCGCGCGCCAGGCGCGTCTTGCGCACGAGCGCGAAAATGCCCGCTACCTGCCGGGTGTCCGGTTCCCGGAAAATCTGTTCATCCGCGAAGACCTGCTCGAGACCGTCGAGGAGGCCACGCACCTGCTGCTGGTGGTGCCGAGCCATGCCTTCCGCGCGACGCTCGAAGCACTCAAATCCCGGCTACCGGCGGACGCGATCGTCGCCTGGGCCACCAAGGGCCTGGAACCGGCCACCGGCCGGCTGCTGAGTCAGGTGGCCGCCGATGTGTTGGGCCAGGGCCAGGCACTCGGCGTGATCTCCGGCCCGACCTTTGCGAAAGAAGTCGCACAGGGCCTGCCCACGGCGGTGACCGTGGCGGCGCGCGATGTCGCCACCGCCGAGGCGATCGCCGCCTGGCTGCGCAACGACCGGGTGCGCGTCTACACCAGTATCGACCTGGTCGGTGTGGAACTGGGCGGCGCCATCAAGAACGTGCTCGCCATCGCCACCGGCATCAGCGATGGCCTGGGCCTCGGCGCGAACGCGCGCGCCGCGCTCATCACCCGCGGACTCGCCGAGATGCGCCGTCTCAGCGAAGCCCTGGGTGGCAAGCCGGAAACCGTCATGGGGCTGGCCGGCATCGGCGATCTGGTGCTGACCTGCACCGACAACCAGTCGCGCAACCGCCAGGTCGGGCTGGCGCTCGGCAAGGGCCGCAAGCTGCAAGTGACGCTGGCCGAGATCGGCCAGGTG
>DATEYP010000209.1:0-2326 GCA_035256085.1 Acidiferrobacterales bacterium | reverse complement strand
TGCCCGTATCTCGACAAGGTGGACGGCGGCAAGAAGAAACAGCAGACCGGACCGGTGACCATCGATGGCGAAGTGGACCGCATTTATCTCGACTCAACCGCCGACGTGCTGATCGACGATCCAGTTCTGAATCGCCGCATCCGTGTGAGCAAGCGCGGCAGCCGCTCAACCGTCGTGTGGAATCCGGGAATCGAGAAGGCCGCGAAAATGGGCGACTTCGGCGACAACGGACACCTTAATATGGTGTGCGTCGAGAGCGCCAACGCCGCCGACGATGTGGTGTCGATTCCGGCCGGCGGCGAACACCACCTGTGGGTGCGCTACAGCGTCGAGCCGCTGGTTTGAATGGAAGCGGTGCACGCCATCAGATGGGTCCTGATCGTGAACCTCACTGTTCTGACTTCCTTTCTTCCAAAAAGGCCGCTCCCCCCTTTATCAAAGGGGGGTGAGGGGGGATTTGCCGGGCACGCATATGAAAATCCCCCTCGATCCCCCTTTTTCAAAGGGGGATGGGTGGGCTGTTCCCGCAATGGTGGTTGCCAATGACAATGTGGCTGATCAATCTCGCTGGCGTGGTATTGATCGGATTGATTACCTGGTGGTTCTGGCTGTCGAAGCCAAAGGCGCAACGTGCCGCGAGCGATGTGATCGACGTCCTCGTCGAAGGTGGCGTGTACGTCCCGGCGCGCATCGAGGTCGCGGCCGGCCAGCCCGTGACCCTGCGCTTCCTGCGCAAGGACCCGAGCCCGTGCGCCGAGAAGGTGCTGTTCGACGATCTCGGAATCGCCGCCGATCTGCCCATCGGTCAGCCGGTCGAATTGACCGTGACCCCGAAGGTGGCCGGCGAACATGCCTTCACCTGCCAGATGCAGATGTATCGTGGCACGCTGGTGGTGAAGGACCGTTAACCCTGGAAAAAGCAGTCAGCCGCAGATGAACGCGGATATTCAATGCGCTGCCGGTGTTCACCAGCCCACCAAAAGGGTGAATGACCGCAGTGCATCAATAGGCATGTTTCATTTGCGATGATCTGCGTTCATCTGCGGCTAAAGCCGTTTTTAGGTTAACGGCCATCGCTATCAGGCCCGCCGGCCTCAATCCGCTGTCCGCGGGGCGGGACGATTCGTGTTCAACGGAGTCGAGCCGGCGTAGGCGTGCAATCCCTTGCGGTTCAGGATGCGAATGTGTCCGCGCGGTGCCTCGATGATCCGTTCGCGCTTGAGTTCCGCCATCAGCCGGCTCACGGTTTCCACGGTCAGGCCGAGCATGTCGGCCATCTCCTGGCGCGACAGTGACAACGGGATATCCAGCTGCGGACTGTCGTGGCCGTGCTCGGGCACGAGCGACAGAAGGAACAGCGCGATCTTTTCGGCGGATGATTTCTGGCCGAGAATGTGGATCAGGGCCCGGGCCTGTACCAGCTCCAGGTTCAGGAGCTGCACCATGCGGCGCGAAACTTCCAGATTCTCGTCCAGCACCCGGAGCAGGTCGCGATGCCGGATGCCGCACAGGCGCGCCGGTGTCAGGGCCGTGGCGGTGTAGGGGTGGTGCAGGTCGTCGATGGTGTCGTAACCGATCAGTTGCCCGGCGATCGCGATGCGCATGATCTGCTCACGGCCGTCCGGGCCGGTGACCGTAAGCTTGAGTTGTCCGGCGCGCACCACGTATAACCAGTCGCTCGCCTCGCCCTGGCGGAAAATGATCTCGTGGGATTCCGCGGTGCGGCGGCCGAGCAGGCCCTGGATTTCGCAGGCCTGCGCATCGGTCAGGCCTTCGTGCAGATGGGCCTCGCACAAGAGGCAGTCGTCAGTGTGGCACAGGCAGGCGGACATGAGCGCATTTCCTCGGATAGTGGTGGGGGGCGTCCGGCCGGTATGACCTCATCATGACAACGACGCAAATGTTGATCATCGCCGTCTGGAAAAAATATACAGGCAAAATTGATATCGATCAATGATCGCGGCGGTTGTTTGGCGCATAAGAGAACCGTGATTAACGAATGCAGTTCAAGGTTGGGAAATTGAAGGAAGTTCGGCAGGCGGGGTATTTTCACAGAGAGATGCAAAAGATTTTTAATTTATATATACCCATCAATGTTATTGTTAGCCGGAAGAACCAACTAAGGAGACATGTCATGAAAACAAGAACACCAGCAGGATCAGGTTTAAGAAAGGGACTGGGTATTGTCATTGGGGCAATCGCCGGGCTGCTCGGGACGACGGCATGGGCGGGTACAATTACCGGGACGGCGCATGACTTGTCGGGGCAGGGCTATGCGGGCGGTCAGATCTGCGTCGTCTGCCATACCCCGCACGGCGGTAACACC
>DATEYP010000208.1:0-7404 GCA_035256085.1 Acidiferrobacterales bacterium | reverse complement strand
AGCTTGGCGCGCAGCACGTCGTAGTGATTGCGGCGCGACGGGTGAATCAGGGTCACCGGCCGCTCGGCACGCCGCACGCGCACGCGGTCGTGATCCTGGATGGAGAAATTGGTCTGGCCATCGAGCGTGACGTGTGCGTTCTGCTGCGCGGTCGAAGTCATGACGATTTCGACACGGCTGTCACTGCTCACGGCCAGTGGCCGGTCGCTCAGGGTGTGCGGACAAATCGGCACGAGCACGATCGCCGGCAGCGTCGGGTGCAGGATCGGCCCGCCGGCCGACAGGGCGTAGGCGGTCGAGCCGGTGGGTGTGGCGACGATAATGCCGTCGGCACGCGTCGAGTTCACGAATTCACCATCCACCCAGGCTTCGAATTCAATCAGGCGCGCGAGCTGGCCCTTGTTGATCACCACGTCATTGAAGGCATTGGCGGCATGCAACACCTTGCCGTCGCGCACCACTTCGGCTTCGAGCAGGATGCGTTCCTCGGTCTCGAAGTCGCCATCCAGGATGCGCGTCAACTCCTCATACATCTTCTCGGTGGAAATATCGGTGAGGAAGCCGAGGCGCCCGAGATTGACGCCGACCAGTGGCACGCCGAATGGCGCCAGGCTGCGTGCTACGTGCAGCATGGTGCCGTCACCGCCTACGACGATGGCGAGATCGATGTCCTGACCGATGCTCGCGAGTGGCCGGCTGTCGGCGCACTTCTGTTCCATAAATTCGGCAGTGGCATCTTCGAGCAGCGCCTGCAGGTCGCGTTTGCGCACGAACGCGCAGATACGTTCGATGACGCCGCCCACATCCTTGGAGCCATACTTGCCGAACAGGCCGATGGTGCGGATGGGCTTACGCTTGGGTGACATGCTTCGTTCCTGGGTTCTTCCTTTATTATTCATAAGCTAACACGCGCCGCCGTTGCGGCCAATTGCACAGGTTTTTTCTAGCCGTTTTGCCGTTCCGGGCCTGGAACTGGTTGACAGGTAGAGGGGGGATTGATAGCGTGATTGGCACTCGGCACGGCCGAGTGCCAGACTGGTTCTTAAAGTTACCTGATTCAGCCATGACGTTAAACCCCCGCGCGGAAAACCTGCTCAAGATATTGATCGAGCGCTACATCAGCGACGGTCAGCCGGTGGGCTCGCGTACGCTGGCCAAGGAACTGGGCAACGAGCTTAGCCCGGCGACCATCCGCAACGTCATGGCCGACCTCGAAGAGCTGGGCCTGATCCGCGCACCGCACACCTCGGCCGGTCGCATCCCGACACCGCTCGGCTATCGCGTCTTTGTGGACACGTTGCTGAAAGTGCGCCCACTGGATGCCAACGAAGTGCGGCGTCTTGAGGGCGGACTCTTGGCTGCGCCCGATTCCGGTCATCTGATGGAATCCGCCTCCAGCCTGCTTTCTCAGATTACGCGCATGGCCGGTATCGTGATGGTGCCGCGCCAGGAGCAGACCGCGGTGCGCCAGATCGAATTTCTGCAACTGTCCTCCAATCGTGTGCTCGCGATTCTGGTGACGCGCGACGGCGGAGTGCACAACCGCATTATCGTTACCGACCGCCAGTATTCACCCGCCGAACTGGTGGAGGCGGCTAACTATTTTAATGACGCCTACACCGGCCACCCGCTGGCCGAGGTCAAACAGGCGCTGCTGGCCGCCATGCAACAGGATACCGACGCCATGCAGCGTGCCATGCGCACGGCCATGGCCATGGCGCACCAGATGTTCAACGATCCGGGGGAAAGCGAACCCGGGCTGGTGGTGAGCGGCGAATCCAACCTGCTGGAGATGCCGGAGCTGGGCGATATGCGCAAGTTGCGCCTGTTGTTCGATACCTTTAATACCAAGCGTGACCTGCTGCATCTGCTCGATCAGTGCCTGCGCACGAATGGTGTGCAGATTTTCATTGGCGAGGAGTCCGGGTACCGGGCGCTGGAGGAATGCAGCGTGGTGGCCGCACCCTATCAGGTGGATGGCCGCATCGTCGGCATGCTGGGCGTGGTCGGGCCGACGCGCATGCCTTACGAACATGTCATATCGATCGTGGATGTGACGGCGCGCCTGTTGGGCGGCGCATTGAGTGTCGAGCGCCCCTGATGTGTCTTTTGGCTTGAAAACCATCTGTCAGGCCCCCATGCCTTCGGCATCACAGGGTGCGTCCTCGAAAATGACTTTGATGAAAGGTGTACACAGGTAATGAGCCCAACAAATCCGGCAGTACCCGAAGACCCGAATCCGGCGGCCGAACCGGCGCCGGAAGCGCCGGCGGTCGCAGACATTGAGGTCCTCAAGGCGGAACTGGCAGCGGCGCAGGCCCAGGCGGCTGAGAATCTCGACAAGTTTGTGCGCGCCAAGGCCGAAACCGAGAATCTACGCCGGCGCGCCGAGACCGACGTGGCCAGTGCGCACAAATTTGCCATCGAGCGCTTCGCACTTGAAATGCTCGCCGTTAAAGACAGCCTCGAGCGTGCCAGGACTGTGGATATCAAGGTCCAGGATGCGTCTCTGGAAAAGATGTTCGAGGGTATCGATCTCACCTTGAAGCTCATGGACAGTATTTTCCAGAAGTTCGCGCTGACCGAGATCAACCCGGCAGTCGGCGAAAAATTCGATCCGGAGCGGCACCAGGCGATGAGCACGCAGGACAACGCCGAGCTGCCGCCCAATCACGTGGTCATGACCCTGCAGAAGGGCTATTTGCTCAACAACCGGCTGTTGCGGCCGGCGCTGGTAATCGTGGCCAGGACCCCGATGGAAGAACCCGGGCCAAGTGCTTGAAAAGCGACACCCCGACCCCATTTTTAAAACCAACTCTATTTATTTAATTATCCTGAAATTTTCCGAGCCAGAGGAATTACGCACATGGGCAGAATTATCGGCATTGATTTGGGCACCACCAACTCATGCGTGGCGGTCATGGAGGGCGGCAAGCCACGCGTGATCGAAAACAGCGAGGGCGACCGCACGACGCCGTCGACCGTTGCCTTCACCAGCGACGATGAGGTGGTGGTCGGCCAGGTCGCCAAGCGCCAGGCCATCACCAACCCGCAGAACACGCTGTACGCCGTAAAGCGCCTGATCGGCCGCAAGTTCGAGGACGAGGTGGTGCAGCGCGACATCAAGATGGTCCCGTACAAGATCGTCAAGGCCAAGAACGGCGACGCCTGGGTGGAGGTGCGTGGCAAGCAGATGGCCGCGCCCGAGATTTCCGCGCGCGTGTTGCAGAAAATGAAAAAGACCGCCGAGGATTATCTCGGCGAGGAAGTGACCGAGGCGGTGATCACCGTGCCGGCGTACTTCAACGACTCGCAGCGCCAGGCCACCAAGGACGCCGGCAAGATCGCCGGGCTGGACGTGAAGCGCATCATCAACGAGCCGACCGCCGCGGCGCTCGCCTTCGGCATGGACAAGAAGGAAGGCGACCGCAAGATCGCGGTATACGATCTGGGCGGCGGTACGTTCGATATTTCCATTATCGAAATTGCCGAGGTCGACAAGGAACACCAGTTCGAAGTGATGTCCACCAACGGCGACACCTTCCTCGGTGGCGAGGACTTCGACAAGCGCATCATCGATTACCTGGTCGACGAATTCAAAAAGGACAGCGGCATCGATTTGCATAAGGATGCGCTCGCCCTGCAGCGCCTCAAGGATGCCGCGGAAAAGGCCAAGATCGAACTCAGTTCGGCGCAGCAGACCGAGATCAACCTGCCGTACGTCACTGCCGACGCCTCCGGGCCGAAGCATCTCAACATCAAACTGTCGCGTTCCAAGCTCGAGACACTGGTCGAGGACCTGATCGCGCGCACTATCGAGCCGTGCAAGGTGGCGCTCAAGGATGCCGGCCTCAAGGCCAGCGATATCGCCGACGTGATCCTGGTCGGCGGCCAGACGCGCATGCCCAAGGTGCAGGAGGCGGTCAAGAATTTCTTCGGCCAGGAGCCGCGCAAGGACGTGAATCCGGACGAGGCGGTGGCCGTGGGCGCCGCCATCCAGGCCGGTGTGCTGGGCGGTGAAGTGAAGGACGTGTTGCTGCTGGACGTGACCCCGCTGAGCCTCGGCATCGAGACCCTGGGCGGGGTCATGACCAAGCTGATCCAGAAGAACACCACCGTACCGACGCGCGCCGCGCAGACCTTCTCGACCGCCGAGGACAACCAGGGCGCGGTCACGGTGCACGTGCTGCAGGGCGAGCGCGAGATGGCCGCCGGCAACAAGTCGCTCGGACGCTTCGACCTGGGCGACATCCCGCCGGCGCCGCGCGGCGTGCCGCAGATCGAGGTAACCTTCGACATCGACGCGAACGGCATACTGCACGTGTCGGCCAAGGACAAGGCCAGCGGCAAGGAAAACAAGATCACCATCAAATCGAGTTCCGGTCTTACGGATGCCGAGATCGACCGCATGGTGAAGGACGCCGAGGCGCATGCCGAGGAAGATCGCAAGGCGCACGAGCTGGTGGATGCGCGCAACCGCGCCGAAGGCATGATTCACAGCGTGCAGAAATCAATCAAGGAGATGGGCGATAAGCTCGAAGCCTCCGAGAAGGAGAAAATCGAGGCGGCCATCAAAGACCTGGAAGGCGTGCTGACCGGAGACGACAAGGAAGTCATCGACACCAAGACCGAGGCGCTGACCGAGGCCAGTCACAAGCTCGCCGAGCAGATGTACGCGCAGGCTCAGGACACGGCTGGAGCCACCGAAACCCGGTCCGGCGGCGGCGCCGAAGGCGCATCATCGGACAAGGCGAATGAAAATGTTGTGGATGCCGAGTTTGAGGAAGTGAAGGACGACAAAAAAAGTAGCAAGTAGCAAGACACGAGTAACAAGGTAACCAGTGTTACTTTGTCGGGCGACTCGGCAACGGGTAACGGGCTTGCCGTTGCCCGTTTCCGCATTTACTTGACACTTGCCCCTTGATACTTGCCACTGACACTTATGCCCAAAAAAGACTACTACGAAACGCTGGGTGTGGCGCGCAATGCCTCCGAGGCCGATATCAAGAAGGCCTACCGGCGGCTGGCGATGAAGCATCATCCAGACCGCAGTCCGGACGATAAATCGGCCGAGGCCAAGTTCAAGGAAGCCAATGAAGCCTACGAGATCCTGGCGGACGCGCAGAAGCGCGCCGCGTATGACCAGTTTGGTCACGCCGGCGTCGATCCCAGTATGGCGGCAGGTGCGCGCGGTGGCGGCGGTTTCCAGGGTGCCGCTGGTGCGAACTTTGCCGACATCTTCGGCGATGTGTTCGGCGACATCTTCGGCGGCGGTGGTGGCGGACGGCGCGGTCAGGTGTACCGCGGCGCCGATCTGCGCTACAACCTCGAGCTGTCACTCGAAGAAGCGGTGCGTGGCACCGAGGTACGCATCCGTGTGCCGACCCTCGAATCCTGCGACACCTGTAAGGGCAGCGGCGCCAAGGCCGGGACCGCGGCCACGCCCTGCACAACCTGCGGCGGCCACGGCCAAGTGCGCATGCAGCAGGGATTCTTCTCCATCCAGCAGACCTGTCCCGCGTGCCGCGGCAGCGGCAAGGTGATCAAGAGCCCGTGCGATGCCTGCCACGGCCAGGGGCGCATCAAGGTCAGCAAGACCCTGTCGGTGAAAGTGCCGGCCGGCGTGGATGAAGGCGACCAGATTCGGCTCGCGGGCGAAGGTGAGGTCGGCGAGAGCGGCGGACCGGCGGGCGATCTGTATGTGCAGGTGCGCCTCAAGCCGCACGATCTGTTCAAACGCGACGGCGACGACCTGCACTGCGAGATGCCGGTGAGCTTCGCGACGGCAACACTCGGCGGTGAAATGGAAATTCCGGCTCTCGATGGGCGCGCCAATCTCAAGATCCCGGCCGGCACCCAGACCGGCAAGGTGTTCCGCCTGCGCGGCAAGGGCGTACGCAACGTGCGCTCGCACGCGACCGGCGATCTCTATTGCCACGCGAGCGTCGAAACCCCGGTCAACCTCAACAAGCGCCAGAAAGAAATGCTGGAGGCATTTGAGGCGTCCCTGCGCGAGGGCGGTGCGCGGCACAGCCCTCGCGAGCAGTCGTGGGTGGAGAAGCTCAAAAGCTTTCTCGGCTGAGTGCCGTTGCGGCCCGGCGGGTTGTGCGGCACCAGCTGGTGCGTGTAAGTAAGCCGGCACCTGCGCGTCTACTGTTGGAGTGTCCCAGCCACGAGGTGTCGCCATGCCCGTTCGCCGTTCGCCGGATATCCTGCCTTCCGAGATCAGCGGCCAGGATATCTATCTCAACCGCCGCAAATTTCTGGCCGCGGCCGGGGTAACGCTGGGCGCGGTGCTGGCCGGTGAATCGCTGCTGGCGGCCCCATCTGCTTTTCCGAATCTGCGCAAGAGCCCGCTGAGCGCAAGCGAGTCGCCGAATTCCGTGCGCGACGTGACCACCTATAACAACTTCTACGAGTTCGGCACCGACAAGGCCGATCCGGCGCAGCACGCGCACACGCTGGTCACGCGCCCGTGGACGGTGCGCATCGACGGCGAGGTAAAACGCGCGCAGAGCGTGGATGTCGACACGCTCATGCGCTGGTCGCCGCCCGAGGAACGCATCTACCGGATGCGTTGTGTCGAGGCCTGGTCGATGGTGATTCCGTGGGTCGGCCTGCCGCTCGCTGCCATCATCAAGCGCGCCGAACCGACCAGTCGCGCGAAGTACGTGGAATTCACCACATTGAACGATCCGAAGCAGATGCCCGGCCTGCGCCGGGCCGTGCTCGACTGGCCGTACGTCGAAGGTTTGCGCATGGATGAAGCGATGCACCCGCTTTCGATACTGGCGGTCGGCCTGTACGGCGAACTCCTGCCGAATCAGAACGGCGCACCGTTGCGGCTGGTGGTGCCGTGGAAGTACGGGTTCAAGAGCGGCAAGTCGATCGTGCGTATCCGTTTCACCGAGCAGCAACCGGCCACCAGCTGGAGCAAGGCCGCGCCGCGTGAGTACGGTTTCTATGCAAACGTGAACCCGGCAGTCGATCACCCGCGCTGGAGCCAGGCCAAGGAGCGGCGTCTCGGCGAATTCACTAAGCGTCCGACGCTGCCATTCAATGGCTACGCCGACCAGGTCGCGTCGCTCTACAGTGGCATGGACCTGCGCAAATTCTACTGAGGCACATGAGGTCGCTGGTTGCATTCAAGGCGGCGCTGTTCGCGCTCTGCCTCGTGCCGCTCGCGCGGCTGGTGTTCTTCGCGTTCACCGACCGCCTCGGCGCCAATCCGATCGAGTTCGTCCTGCGTTCGCTCGGTACCTGGACGCTCACGCTACTACTCGTCACGTTAAGCATCACGCCGCTGCGCCGGCTCACCGGCTGGAACAGCCTCATCCGCGTACGGCGCCTGCTCGGCTTGTTTGCATTCTTCTACGCCTGTTTACACTTTCTGACCTATGCCGG